>NZ_JBGGWB010000002.1:0-300000 GCF_041321155.1 Sphingomonas sp. IW22
TTCACAAACCCCATCGAGCTACGCTCGATCAATAACCCTTCGACGCGGGGTGGAGCAGCCCGGTAGCTCGTCAGGCTCATAACCTGAAGGTCACAGGTTCAAATCCTGTCCCCGCAACCAAACTCGAATCAATCAAACCGCCTCGGGTCCCTCGCGGCGGTTTTTTTGTGCCTTTTTGACGCCGACACCAGCATCGTCGCCAAGTCGCTTTCCTCCAGCATGAAGCACGCTACCAGGCGGCATTATCACCACGTCGATGAGGTTGCGGATGATCTTTTGAGCCTCGCTGCGAACGCCCTCAGCCTCGAAGGCGTTCGAGCAGGCGCGAGACTTGCCGCGGTAGATCTGCGCTAGGCGCGGATGTAGCAGAGCCGGAGGAACATGATTGGCACTGGCTCCCATCTCGGTCTCGAGATCGGCCTCGCGCCGACCCAAGCCAAAGTTGGACAGCGTCGCGGACAAAATGTTTTATATCAACAGCCTGCGTGAGCTTTAGCGAGTGTTACCGCTACATTTTGCGATGGTTGTGTGGGCCGCGCGAGCGCTCGGCAGCGCTTAGGTTGCTGTCTGCTCCGCGATATTGGCCGGCAGGGCGATGCCGAGAGCCTCGGAGACGCTGCCCACGTCGCCTGCGAAGTGCGTGCGGGTGGTAATGACTTGGCCATCCTTTTCGATCGCGGCTTGCTGGAGGCGGTCGAGATCGCTGAGGAGCGGTTGCCACTCGGCGCGCAGGCGCTTTTCCTTACACAGGCGGTGAGTTCCTTGGCAAGCGTCAGGGCAAGGAATGAGACAAAGCCATGGCCGCAGATGGCAGCGTCGGATTGATGGTAGATCGGCCGGGTGTCGAAGGTCGCCTTCGCTACGCGGAACAGGGCTTCGACTTGTAACAGGTCGCGATAGCGGATGACGGCCTGAAGCGGGGTGATGCGGGCATTCTTGAGCTGAGCCCAAAGCCCGTCGATAATGCCCTGCCTATCAGCCTTGTCCGACTTGGCCTCGGCCTCGTTCAGAGTGACGATATAGCGCTGGGTGTCCTTACCAGTGCCCACACGAACCTCCTTGACCCACAGCAGGGTTTCGCCCGCCTGTCGCTCGAGCATGAGGGGAACCATCGGAGCGGTGTCATTGAGCACAACATCACGGATGACACTGCTCGAGCGTTCGCGCGCTCCGAGGATGTACTCCATGCCCCGCTCCTCCAGCGTCGCAATGGTATCGGCGCTGATCATGCTGCGGTCGGCCACCACGCAGGACCGGGTAATCCCAAAGCGCGTGCGCAAGCGTTTGACGATCGGCACCAGCACTTTCACATCTGCCGTGTTGCCCGGCACCATCTCGGTGCAGATTGGCCGGCCCTGCGCATCGATCGCCACGGCCAGGATCATCTGCGCAAGCTCGGGCGGGTGGTCCTTGGAATGACCGCGCCGCCCCAGCGTGTCGCCCCCTGCGCCGTAAAACGAGAGCGAAGTGGTGTCCATGAACACGAGGCTCAGATCCGTGAACAGGTCACGCCGCCTGTCGAACAGCTTTTCCTTTATCACCTCCTTCACTTATCTGGGCACCAGCGCATCTTCAGCTTTTTCCTCGATCTATTCTTCCAGCCAGGCCATGGCGCGGTAGAAGCGATGGAGCGCTAGATCCGCAACACCCTCGATGGCGTAGCTTTGCATCCAGTCGGCACAGGCCCGGTCTGAGCCCGACATGAACAGGCGGTGCAGCTTGGCAACGAACACTGCAAGTTCGACATCAAACCACGCTGCTCGTCGGCGCGGCGACGCTCAGTGTGCGCTACCGCTTCGGCAGCCTCGGCTTAGATCTGGAGGCGCACAGCACCACCGCCACCGACGACCTTCACGAAACCATGACCTAGCTCGCCAAGCGGTTGCACGTTCCGCCTGCGCGTCTGCTGCTGTGGCGAGACGAGGACATCGTGGTGCCCTCGTTGATCTCGGCATGTGCAACCCCGCGTGACATCATGGCGGCGGCCCGGCTGCTCCGAGAACTCGGGTCGATTTTCGGGGGCGACGTAATCGACGTCGCAGAAGGATACGACGGATACGCCGCCAGTCGTTCGACGCGGTGGCCCATACGGCCAATGCGGCGTTCGTGCCGATGAATTCCGCCGATCTGGCGGAGACGCATCGGACCGGGTGTCACTGTGCGATACGCCAGCACCTCGCCGCGCGCGTGAAGACACATGGCGGCTGTGGCTTAACGGTCGCGAAGATGGCGATCCGCTGATTGCCGCGATTGATGCCTGGCTGACCACGCCGGACGGGAGGTGTGGGCATGATGGTGCTTTTAGACAAGCCGCATGTCCCACCGTGTGTGTCGTCTGTCCTGACGAAGCGGCAAGGCTCTCAGCCTGACGACCGGAAAGGATCACGACGCAAAAGACGGTCGATGACCAACTCGGTCAGAAGTTCGCCATTGCGGCCGGCATAGCGGGCGCAGGCACGGCTGAAGCAGACAGCGTTACGTTTGCCGCTGGAAGAGATTGAGCGGCAGCGGATGATCTAGTAGATTATGAGCTGCCCCACTCTCCCGGCAAGGTATGCCAGAGACAAGAGTAATCGGCCTACGCTCGCCGATCGTAAAAACCTTAGCTGCGGGTGTCATCGCGTCGAAGACGACGATATAACCTGCCGCTCGCCATCGCGCCATGCGGTATCTTGCCAGATTCTGAGCGCGAACTTAGCTCTTTGCAATATGCACCAAAAAGATGTGGGGTCCCTATTGCCGATCTTTGTCGAGCCTGGCGCGCATAACACTGATCGCGGCAAGCGACGTCGCCTTTCAACGCCAGAGAGCGTGACTGAAGCGCGGGGGCCGCGGACGACGTGACACGCTCCCGTTCGCGAACATTGCGCGGGCACGCCGCGCTTCGGGCCGCAGTCGAATGGTTCGGGCCACCCACTGATCGTCCCGAGGAACTGCGGGGCGTTCCCGCCCGCAACGATTACGCAAACCGCGAGGCAATCCTAGCATTCCTGGCTGATCTGGATGCCCGCGGGAGCCGGCGCGTTTACCGCAGGCGAAGCGCTTTCGACGAAATGCAGGAAAGCGTTCCCCTTGGCTCTGCGCGCTTTCGCCCCCTCAGCGGCGATCCCGATGTTGATGGCGACGGTGGAGTTTTCGGCTTCGGCCCTTGGGGTTGCAGCCTTGAAGGCGTTCGCATTCGCATGAGCGCGCCTGGCGTGCTCGAGATGGGTGATCGTTGGGGTGACGGCGAATCATTCGGCAGCTACGCGGATGCCCCCTTTGATGATACGGTCTGGGACACTGACGAATGGGACTTGCCCGCTCCCGTCCCGCCGCTGTGCATTCCCGCCGACGCAGTGGAGCATTTCTTACCCCGCGCCGCAGCCATCGCCGCAGACGTTCTCGCGACGCATCCTACCGATCGCGCCGCCGCCGATGCGGCGATTGCTGCGCACATGAAGGCCTGTCACCCGTGGTCCAGTCCTCCGTCGGTGACTTGGTTCGCGAGTCCAGCCGCCGCTTTGGACGCGCTGGCTGTAGCGAAGACCCATTGCGGCAATCTCAAACGAAGCCTGCGGGATCGACCGCTATTCGGCTTTGACCAGGAAACGACCGTGAGGCTGAACGGCAGCGTCGCCGCGTGCGGGTATGCCGTATCGAACAGAAGCCGCGGTACCGCTGTACGGGATGCGGTATGGCGGCTGGCTAGCGCGGCGCTGAGGCATGATGCACACCGGGCCATGCTCGACATGATCATCGCACGCGGCGTCCAGTCGGGCTTCGACTATATGGGTCTTATTGCAGACCATGAGCGCCTCGCTTTTTACGAGTTCCTGCGGGCCAACGGCGCAGATCTGCCGAACATTGCCGCGACCTTCGCCGCCATGACCAGCTCCGTCTGGTTGATGTTCCCGGCACCGCCCACGATCCTCGCGGTTGATCGGCCTGTGGCAGCAGTTGGAGATGAAGAAGGGATCAATCTTGTATTTTCCGATGGCGGTCGCCTGTCGCTGCCGCGCTCAGTCGGAGATTGATGTCAGTTTTGTCAACGCGGTTGGCCTCGTTCGAATTGTTCAAGGCTTCCGATATCAGGGACCGCCGAATATCAGTCGGGAGTGACACGACGCCAGTCCGTGAGACTGTTCATTCCATCAAACGTAACGGCCATTCGAAGCGCCGGATCGACCGATCCAGCAAAAATCCGGGCCGCAAAGATCAACCGATCTATCTCCGGCTTGATCGCATGATTGCGGTAACAGTGAGCGAGACGATCGGCTGCGCACAGGACGACTGGAACATCGATGCCTGGCTCGTAGATAGTTTCGCCGTGTGGCGCGACGAGAAGCAGGATGTCGTACTGCGCGTGCTATCGTCCGACGCTGGACGTGCGCGGCACTGCCGGTTCTACGGCAAGCAACGGACTGACAACCTTGCCGGCGGTGGGCTTCGCATCCGGTTCGCGACCGGCGGCATGCGCGAACTCGCCGAGCACCTGTTCACCTGAGGCGGCGAACTCATGATCGAGGGGCCGGATGCCCCTGTTGCGGTGACGCGCGAACGCATCGCTGCGGCCGAGGCGATGTTGGCGAGCGGAGCCATGGCTCCGGCGACCGTTATTGACGTGGTTAGGTTGGAAGAATGATTGCCAAAGTTCAGTTCGTTGGGGAGCGGTAGCGATGATCAAGATTCTGAGCTGGCTGTCGCGCGGCGCCGGATGGCTGATCGTATCGTTTCTGATCGTCGTGACCGTCCTTGCATTGGGCGATCGGCTCCCGCACCAGATCGAAGGCTGGAAACAGGAGGCCGAGCAATCCCGGCGTGCCGTCAAGACACTGGTCGATGCACGGTCGAAACTCGAGAAAGAGTCCGCCAGTGCCATTCGTATCGGCACGAACGAGATCGATCAGCTCCGCAGGGCGGGGGTGGTTGAGCTGGCCCGCGCGCGAGAAGATATCGACAGGCGTCGCCGCGAAGCGGAAAAGCGGGTGCTGGGGACCGCCGGCATCGCCTTCGCCGCGACGCGCGGACGGTCGGAAGATATCATCGCCAGTTATCGCGCGCGTTACATCGAACTGCCGCTGCTGGATCAGGCAGCGGCGCTTTCCGACGCGCGCCTTGAAAATCTAAAGCGCATTGCCAGTTTCGCGCAACAGCGGACGAACCTGACCAGTTGGATCGCCGATTATAATCACCGCGCAGCGGCGTTTCGCCAACGGCAGCAGGAATTCAGAGCGTGGCAGCAACAGGCCAAGGCGCAGCGACGTGAGCCAATATGCGCGGTAGCAGCCGTCTGGAGAATTTGCGATTACAGAGCGCGTATCGCGCAGCGCGAAGGTCAATTGACTAGGTTGGGTTTGTCGCTGCGCAATGAACGAAAGAGACTTGAAACGATCTCCGCCGCGCTCCGAAAATTGCCGGATCTTCGACGGGAGGTCGCGGCAGACACAAGACGCCTTAATGCCACAGCAATCCAAGCACTGAACGACGCGACCGTTCTCGCGTCCAAAGCGGCGCGGCGCTCAGTCTGGAATAAGGCCGAGGACATTTTGCGGAGCTATGGGTCGTCGGCGTTCTGGCTCGTCGCGGGCGGTGCCCTCCTGCCAATCCTCCACAAGGCATTTGCCTTCCTCGTCATCGCGCCGTTGGCGGCCGGGGCGGCGCCGGTGCGAATATCTGAACCCGGCGTGGCCCTGACCGCCACTCGGTCGGCCGTGTCAATCAACGTCCCGATTGACCAGAATACCGAATTGCTGGTGCGGGCCGGCGTGCAAGATCGTCCCGCTGATGCGGCAGTTGGCGACAAACTGCTACTCGACAACTGGATGCCCTTCGCCTGTATCGCTGCGGGCCTAGTCAATCTTCAACTCTTCAGGAGCCTAACGCCGGATCATGTCGCGATTAGTTCCATGGAAGAGCACCGCGAGGTGGCGCTGATCGAGGTTCCGGAAGGCGGCGCGGTAGTGCTGCAACCGCGCGCCTTGGTTGGCATATTGAAGCCTCTCGACCGTAAGCTGCGCATACAGCGGCCATGGCGGCTGCGCTGGCTGATTTCGTGGATAACCTGCCAGTTTCGCTACATCGTCTTTCACGGCCCGTGCACGCTGATCGTGCAGGGGCGTCACGGTGTTCGCGTCAAGGATTCAACAGCCGCTCGCGCGATAAACAAACGGCTTGTGCTCGGTTTCGATGCTGGCCTGGCTTATGGTGCGGCACGATCGGGATCATTTAGACCCTACTTATTTGGACAGGCGAGCCTGTTCGATGATCGGTTTTCGGGTGCGGGCAGTTATATCTATGAGGAGCGCCCCGCCGGGTTCGGTAAAGGGAGCATCTGGGGACGTGGGTTGAAGGGTGTTGGCGACGCCATATTGAGCGCCCTTGGAATCTGATCACGGAATCGCGCTTTCTAGGAGTGCCTTCCTGCCTAATGGCGTCCGAATTTGTCGTAGTGCAGCTGGAAATGAAGGAATGACGATCCGCCTCCCCACTTTTCTGCCTGGCGTGCCGGAATATCTCGTCCGGGCCGCCTTGGCGAAGGCCGATGGGAACGAGATCGAAATTGGCAAGCTTGACAGCCCAGAGAGCAGTGCGGGGCTGGCCGTCTATGCGTTCGGCTGGTTCATCGAACGCCCCGGCAACCTACCGCCGTTTCCCGGTCTTGCCGATCTTGATTGGCCTGCCGTGTGCGTCGATGTCGAGCGGCAGATGCGGTTCCCATGGCGGCGGACGCCATCCTCGGCTCGACGCGGCGGTCGAGACGGGCAGCCATGTCATCGGCGTCGAATCAAAGCGGTTCGAGCCCTTCCGGGACGCGAAGGTCGTCAGCCTTTCCGATGCCTATGATCGCGACGTCTGGGGCGAACGGATGACGCCGTTCACAGCGATGCGCGACCAACTGCGCGCTGGCGATAGCGGCTATCGCCATCTGGATGCAGCCCAGCTGGTCAAGCACGCCTTCGGACTGGTCGCCGAAGGACGCCGGCTCGGCATGACGCCGGTGCTCCTGTATCTGTACGCCGAACCGACCCACCGCGGCGCCACGCTCATCCCGGCCGCTGCGATTGAGCGCCACCGCGCCGAGATCGCCGACTTCGCTGCCGCGGTGGCGGGCGCAGAAGTGCGGTTCGCCGCTTGTTCCTAGCGCGAGTGGCTGGCCGGCTGGACCAGCGAGGCCCGCAAACATGCCGACGCGCTTATCGCGCTTCCGCCCGTGAGACTGTAGATCAACCTGATCGGCCTCTTCGGCGTATGGTTCATTGTCTACGAAGGCGGCGTTGTCGGCGTGGCGGTTCTGCAAGCAATCATCGCATTCGCGATCTGGCTGCGTCGTCCCGACGACAAGCAAGCCGCCTAGCCTCGTTGGTCGCCCGGTCGTTCGATCCCGCAGACAACTCCCCATATACCGCGAAAGGCGGCGACGATGTCGGATCCTCAGCCAACCTCGATCTTGTCCGCAGTAGAGCATTTTGTCGCCGTCAATCATGTGTCAGCACATCCTATTGGCGAAGTGCGCTTTCCGCTAACGGGTCGGGCGTATTGACCACTGTGATGAGGCCAACAAGCCAGGGTGGCTGCATGTCCCGCAACCAAACTCGAATCAATCAAACCGTCTCGAGTCCCCCGCGGCAATTTTTTGCGCCTTTCCGACGCCGGTTAGAGCACTGAACCGGTGCCATTTGCAGCATGATGGATGGCAAAACGCCTGCGCCTGCGGATAAGGAAGGCGTTCCACAACATGAGAGCATGACATGAACAATTCCGACCTCGCCGATCGCATCGCCGACAGCCACGGCGTCAGCAAGGCCGACGCCCGCAAGCTCGTCGACGGCGTCTTTGCCGCTATCGTCGATGCCGCTGCCGGCGGCGACGAGATCGCCCTTAGCGGCTTCGGCAAGTTCAAGGTCAAGGACAGCCCGGCGCGCGAGGGTCGCAACCCTTCGACCGGCGAGACTATTCAGATCGCCGCCTCCAAGAAGCTGGGCTTCACGCCCGCCAAGGCGGTCAAGGACAAGCTCAACGCCTAACATAAACCGCCCCGTCCGCATGGCGGGCGGGGCGGTGCCCCGGAAGCAGGCGATCTCTAGTGGCAGGCCGTCGATGCGGGCGGTCCAGCGCATTCGCCGGACACGCCGCAGCACCGAAACCGGCGGTCAGCCAAGCAGTATCCGGCGGCTTTCCCCCTCGGGATCGTCTTCCATCCGGCAATGATTATCGAACACCATGGTCTGGCACCGGGTCGGATCCGACGGGGTCCATGCAAGCCCGGGCTGGCTGGGATTGCCGGTTCGCGCGAAATTGGCCCAAGCGGTCGCCATTCGCGTCGCCAGCCGCCGCGCTTCCGGGGTGTTGCCCGTTCCCTGCGCGCAACGCGCCGTATTGTCGAAGCAAAACGCCAGGTCGGCGGTATGCCAGGCACCCGGCAGTCCATCCAGCTGCGGCGTCTGCCACTGGAACAGATACTGGTACACCGGCGCGCCGCCCTGCTGGTGCTTGAGCCGCACCATATCCTGCACACGGTTGCGATAGGCGATACTTTGTACGCCGTAGGATAGGGTGCGGATGGCCTTTTCGGGATGGGCCCTTTTCATCGACGCGATCAGCGCGTCGGCTTTGGCGGCACCCAGGATGCCGGCGACCTCGGTGCGCCACTCGGCTTCGGTCGGGTTCGAGCCCCAACGCATCCCCTCCTCGCTGGTGTTGCCGAAGATGACCGGCACGTCGCGCGAAACCTCGGGCGCGACGGTCGAAAAGGAGCCCACGTCGATCACGCGCCCGTCCAGCGTCGGACCCCAGCCGACCCGCGGGACCGGGGGCGGGCCGCCAAGCGTTCGCGGCGCCGGACCGTTAATTTCGCCCGCGACTTTGTTGCTCGCGGCGAAAAGCTTGCTCCACTCCATTTGCTGAAGCGTTTCCAGGTTGCGGCGGTCGATACCCAGCTCGCGCATCAGGCGACGCGAATATTCCCTTGATTGCTCGAGCGTCGGAATCGCACCGCCGCCGCCCGACTGGGCGATCGCGCGATGGATCAGCCCCTTGCCCGACCGCATGCCAAGCAACGTCGTCACCTTGGACCCGCCGCCCGATTGGCCATAGATCATGACGCGCGAGGGATCGCCGCCGAAACTCGCCACATTTTCCTGCACCCAACGCAGCGCTGCAATGCAGTCCGTCATACCGACATTGACCGATTCTTCGTAAGCGGCCCCGCCCACTTCGGTCAGATCCAGGAAGCCGAGCACGTTCAGGCGGTGGTTGATCGCGATCTGCACAACATCGTGGTTGCGCGCCATGTTAGCACCGTGGTGCGACGCCAATTCATAGGCGGACCCAAAGCTGAAGCCGCCGCCGTGGAAATACACCATCACCGGACGACTGCCGCTGAGCGACGGTGTCCAGAGGTTGAGCTTCAGCATGTCCTCGCCCTGGAAACCATCGTCCCATTGCTGAAGAAAAGTGTGCTCGATCGCGCGGAAATTGTGCGTCGTCTGCGGGCAATTCGCACCGTAGGCGAGCGCGTTGTATTCACCGTCCCAAGGCTTGGGTGGCTTCGCCGGCAGCCAGCGGTTGGCACCGCTCGTGTCGTCGCCGTAAGGGATGCCCTTGAAATGCAGCACATCGTCGGCGACGAACCCGCGCACCCGGCCGTAGCGGGTGTTGGCAATCGCGCTGCGCGGCGTCGAACAGGTGCCTGCGCCATTGCCTGCGCGTACCGGCCTCTGGCCCTTTGCCATGGCCGGGACTGTGACCATCGCCGCACCCGCCGCCGCGCCGCCAAACAGCGCGCGTCGGCTGAGCGCGTCCATCGAAAGACGCCATCCCGACATTATCTCTCTCCCGTTTCTTTGCAGTCATCTTTGCATGAACGGTAATGTCGGACAATATACGCAGATGTCGTGCGGGCAGACACCGCACCCGGCATGCTGACCTTCATCGCTGTCGCAGTGCTGCAGGGCGCCGCGCCCTTGTCAGTCATCCATGATCTTCATGCGACGGGAAAAACGGCAAGCTGCACGACAGGCGGCCTGCCGCCGATTTCTGGGTCGCCGCCCTGCCGGTTACAGTGCCCATCCTTCACGATATTGCCGGTCCAGAAACTGGTTCGCGGCAGCCACGTTGGTGATCGTTCCACTGCCCCCATCATATTCGATCGGCTGGTCTGCACGCATCGCAACCATGCCGAGCAGCATCGTTTCATTGAGAGGCACCGCAGATGAGAAGGGGGAGGAGATCGCCTCTTCCCCGCGGATTGCCCGTATCCAGTTCATTTCGTGGCCATCGCGGCCACCCTGGATCCGCGGAAGCGAAACGGGCACAGCTGCCGCGCGCGCCTCAACACCATCGCCGATCAGGACCGGCTTCTCGCCATAGGTGTCGTGCATCAGCATGCCCTTGTCACCGACATACAGCACGCCGCCATCGGGGTTCATCCGTGCGGTTGCCGGCATCGCCGCAGGCGTCGGCGGCATCAGCCCGCCGTCATACCATGTCATCGTCAGCGGACCCTGCTTGGCCCGGCCGAACTCATAGGTCGTGATGTTGGCCAGCGGATAGCTGCCCAGATCGGCTGGCGGCTTGCCGTCCCAGATGTTGTCATCGCCGCCCCACCGACTGTGCCGGGTCTCGATCCGCGTCGGCAGCCCCGGCTCAAGCGCCCAGACGGGAAAGTCGACCAGGTGAGCGCCCATGTCGCCCAAAGAGCCGATGCCGAACGGAACCCAGCCGCGCCAGTTGAAATGCGCGTAATCGGGATGGTATCCCCAGTCGACTGCCGCCGGACCCAGCCAAACGTCCCAGTCCAGGCTCGCAGGTTTCAGCATCGCAGGCGGACGCGCTTCCCCCTGGGGCCACAGCGGGCGGTTCGTCCAGGCGTGGACCTCGCTTACGCGACCGATAGCACCGCCGCGGATCAGTTCGACCACGCGCCGGCCGTCATCGCCCGAATGGCCCTGATTGCCCATCTGGGTCACCAGCTTCGGGTTTTTCGCCGCCAGGTCGAGCAGCACCCGCCCTTCGCGAACGGTGTAGGTCAACGGCTTTTGAACATAGACGTGGATGCCGCGCTCCATCGCCATCTTTGCCGCCACCGCGTGATGGTGGTCGGGTGTGGCGATCACGACAGCATCGATGTCCTTACGACTGTCGAACATCCGCCGATAATCGGCGAACTTCGCGGCACGATCATAGGCGGCCTTTAGCGGCTGCAACTCGGGGCGAGCCGCGCCTTTGCCATCGACAAAGGCCTTGGCGACATGAGCAAGGTCCGCATCGGCCAGTGCGACGATGTTCTGGCTCGTCAGCTTCGCCATGTTCTGCGCGCCCATGCCGCCCGCGCCGATCACCGCCACGTTGACGCGGTCGCTGGCCGCGATACGCCGCGCTGACGCTTTCATCGGCATCGCCAACAGCCCTGCAGTTGCTGCCGCGCCACCCATCCAGTGGCGACGGCTGAGGCCGGCTTTCTGTTCGATCATACTTTGTCCCTTCTTACTCGGTCGGGCTTTTGGCGGTGAATGGCGAGCAGCAGGGCTCGGCCACAGGCTGGAACTCCATCAGTTCCACACGCGTCCCATCGGGATCATAGAGGTTCGCCTGCCACTTGCCGTCGCGGCCCATCTGAGGGCCATCATGGCGCGCGCTCAAGCGACCCTGAGCAGCCAGCCTGTCGACCGCCGCCTTCACGCTGACGACACCAAGCGACAGGTGATTCAACACGCCCAGGAGACGCCCGTTGACGTTCTTCTCGTCAACGGTCGATCCGGCGCCGACCATCATGTATTCGAGCCAGTCGGTTCCGTCGGGCACCTGTTGCGAGACCCAGTCGGTGGCCCCGTCCTTCATCGCGCCGTACCAATAGGGCCGAAAGCCGAGCAGCTTGCGATAAAAGGCATCCTGCGCCGCGCGATCGCGCACCACCTGTCCCACATGGATGATGCGCCCACTGACCGCGGTCGATGTGGTGCCAGCGGACGCAGGTGGTTGAACGAAATGCACCACGGTACCTTCCGGGTCGCGGGTGCCGAACCAGCGCTCACCCGTCGGGCCAACTGACAGCGCGGTCACGCTTTTCACGCCGTGGTGCAGCAGGTAGCGCCGAAGCGCATCCGCATCCGTCGTTGTATAGGCGACATGCGCCAGCCGATTTATCCCCTGTCCCGCCGGCAACGGCAGGACCTCGACAAACTGGGTCTCGCTGAACAGGTATCGAACGCCCTGCGGATCCTCTGGATCAGCTACCTTTCTGGCGCCAAGTACACGACCATAGAAATCGTCAGTCGCCGCAAGGTCCGTGGTGTAAATTGCGAGGTGCGACAGACCCGTGATTGCGGGTCGCTCAGCCTGTTGCCTGGCCGATGCCATGCCGGGTCCTGCGACCATAAGGGTCGCAAGCATCAGCGCTTTTCGGATCATCGGCGCCCCTCTCCTGTGTTCTGGGGCCTTACCTGACATACTGGGGCGATGGTCACAAGGCGGCTGGCAACAGCGATTTGTCGTGCAGGAACACGTCACAACCGCGTTGGCGGTGACGGTTCACGGCAACCAATCCGCGCCGGAGCCGTTGGCGCCTTCAAGTCCATACAACCACCATGACATCCATGCCCGGCGCCTGAATGCCCGCCGGGGCTTTGCGGACGCCGGAGGACAGGATGCCACTGACGATCAACGGAACCGACCATGAATTCGCGGGCGATCCGCGCACGACGCTGCTCGACTTTCTGCGCCACGACTGCGGGCTGACGGGCACGAAGAAGGGCTGCGATCATGGTCAGTGCGGTGCCTGTACCGTGCTGGTCAACGGCCAGCGCATCAACAGCTGCCTGACGCTGGCGGCGATGCATGACGGCGATGCGGTCACGACGATCGAGGGGCTGGGAACGGCCGAGGATCCCGATCCGCTTCAGGCGGCGTTCGTGCGGCACGACGGGTATCAATGCGGCTATTGCACGCCGGGGCAGATCTGCTCGGCAAAGGCGATGCTGGAGGAAGCATCGAGCGGCTGGGCCAGTTTCGTCAGCGACGACCTGTCGGCACCGGTGAAGCTGACGCCTGATGAAATTCGCGAGCGGATGAGCGGCAATCTGTGCCGCTGCGGCGCCTATTCGAACATCGTCGACGCCATTTCCGAAGTGCTGGAGGCGCGCTCATGAAAGCCTTCACCTATAATCGTGCCGAAGCGGTTAGCGAGGCATGCGAACGCACCCGCGACGGCGCCCGCCTGATTGCCGGGGGCACCAACCTGCTCGACCTGATGAAGCTGGAGGTGGAGGCGCCGACCGACATTCTCGACATCAACCGGCTGTCGCTTCGCGAGATCGAGGAACAGGATGGCGGCCTTCGCATCGGTGCGCTGGTCACGAACAGCGCCTGTGCCGCAGATGACCGGGTGCGGCGCGACTATCCGGTGCTGGCGCGCGCGATCCTGGCGGGTGCGACATTCCAGTTGCGGAACAAGGCGACCACCGGCGGCAATCTGTGCCAGCGGACGCGCTGCTATTATTTCTACAATGTCGATCAACCCTGCAACAAACGCGATCCGGGCAGCGGGTGCGGGGCACTGGGCGGCTTCAACCGCATCCATGCCATTCTTGGCGCCAGCGAGGCCTGTATAGCGACTTATCCCGGCGACATGGCCGTCGCGCTCGCGGCGCTTGATGCCAGTGTGGAAGTGACCTGCGCCGACGGTGTCGCGCGGCATATTCCGGTACGCGCCTTCCATCGCCTGCCCGGCGACACGCCCGATCGCGACAATGTGCTGGAGGCCGGTGATGTGATCACCGCCGTGGTTCTGCCCGCGCCGGTCGGCGGCACGCAGCTTTATCGCAAGGTGCGCGACCGCGCATCCTATGCCTTTGCGCTGGTGTCGATCGCCTGTGTCGTGAAGATGGACGGCGGGCGCATCGCCGATGCGTCGCTGGCCTTTGGCGGGCTGGCGCACAAGCCTTGGCACGATCCGCGCGTGAACGAACTGCTTACCGGTCGTGAGCCGTCGGACGCGCTGTTCGATGAAGCGGCGGACCTGCTGCTCGACGATGCGCAGGGCTATGGCGCCAATGACTTCAAGATTCCGATGACGCGCCGCGTGCTGAAGGCCGTGCTGCGCGAGGCGACAGGAGGCGACGCATGACCCGTTCCTACATCATGGACCAGCCCGACGAGCGTAATCGCCTGGACGCGATGGCGCAGGGTGTCATTGGCAAGCCGCTGGACCGGCCGGAGGGGCCGCTGAAAACCGCTGGCACCGCACGCTATGCCGCCGAATATCGCATGGACGATTGTGCGGAGGGCGTGCTGGTCACGGCCACCATTGCGCGCGGGGAAGTGACGCGCATCGACGACAGTTCGGTCATGGAACTGCCGGGCGTCATCGCGGTCATTTCCGACGAACGCATGACTGCCCGCGCGGCGCAGGGCGGGGCCGGGAAATCCCCGGTTCGAAAGGTGCGCGAAGTGCAATATTACGGCCAGCCCATCGCGCTGGTCGTTGCCGAAACCTTTGAACAGGCGCGCCACGCGGCCAAGCATCTGCGCGTCGAATACCGTGAAACGCCGGACACTATCGTCGATGCCGAAGACGACCGGATCGCGTTCGAGGCGTATGAGGAGCCGACGATCCAGGGCAATCTGGATCAGGCGATGACCGACGCGGCGCATGCCGTCGACGTGACCTATACCACCGAATGCCACAACAGTGCCCCGATGGAGCCGCATGCCAGCATTGGCGAGTGGGACGGTGAGCGACTGACGCTGCACTCCAGCCTTCAGATGCTTCGCTTCAATCGCAAGGAGCTGGCCGACGCGCTGGGCATCGACCCGGAACAGGTGCGGCTGGTTTCGCCCTATGTCGGCGGCGGTTTCGGTTCGAAGCTGGGCATCAGTCCTGAGGGCGTGGCCGCAGCGGTGGCGGCGATGACGCTGTCCCGCCCGGTGCGCGTCGTCATGCTGCGCCAGCAGGTGTTCCAGTGCGTGATGCGACGTTCCGAAACGCGGCAGCGTGTGCGGCTGGCAAGCGATGCAGACGGGCGGCTGACCGGCTTTGGCCACGAGGCATGGGTCACCAACCTGCCGGACGAGAAGTTCGCAGAGCCGGTGCTGCAGGCCAGCGAATTCCTGTATCCCGGCGAAAATCGGGTGCTGGACCTGCAACTTGGCCGCATCCACCGCGTCACCGCCGGTTCGGTGCGCGCGCCGGGTGAGGCCGTCGGCATGCAGGTGCTGGAAGCGGCGATGGACGAACTGGCCGAGGCAGGGGGCATCGACCCCGTACAGCTTCGGTTGCGGAACATCCCCGAATGCCATCCTAGCGAGGGCATCCCCTATAGCTCACGCAAGCTGGAGGAATGCCTGAAGCGCGGTGCGGAGCAGTTCGGCTGGGACACCGGCCCGCGAAAGCCGTGCCAGCGCCGGGAAGGTGAATGGTGGATCGGCACCGGCATGGCCACCGCCACCCGCGTCCATAATCTGAACGAGGCGCATGCGCGCGTTACGTTGCGTGCAAACGGCACTGCCGAAGTGGCGAGCGACATGACCGATATCGGCACCGGTACCTACGCGATCTTGGGCCAGATCGCCGCCGAAATGCTGGGGCTGGACCCATCGGCCGTCGATGTCCGGCTGGGCGATACGCGCTTCCCGCCGGGTTCTGGATCGGGCGGCAGCTGGGGCGCTGCATCCACGGGGTCGGCGGTGTTCGAGGCGTGCGAGGGTATCCGCGCGACGCTGGCCGAGCGGCTGGGCTGCGAGGACGGGGCGCTGACGCTGAAGGACGGGCGGGCCGTGACCGACAATCGCGCCGTGCCGTTCGCCGAACTGCTCGACGGGCAGGACATCGAACAGATCGGCCATTTCAAGCCCGGCAAGATCACCGATGCCGTGTCGGCGGCGATGTATGGCGCCTTCTTCACCGAAGTTGCGGTTAATGCCTATTCCGGCGAAACGCGCGTGCGCCGGTTCACAGGTGTCTTTTCGCTTGGGCGCATCCTCAACGAAAAGACCGCGACGTCGCAGTGCATGGGCGGCATGGTCTGGGGCATTGGCAGCGCCCTGACCGAAGATCTGATCTTCGATGCCCGCGACGGGCACATCGTCAACCCGGATCTGGCAGAATATCATGTCCCAGTGAACCTGGACGTGCCGCATCTGGACGTCCTGCTGGTCGACGAACGCGACCCGGCGGGCAGCCCGCTTCAGGCCAAGGGCGTTGGGGAACTGGGCATTTGCGGCGCGGCGGGGGCGATAGCCAATGCCATTTACAACGCGTGCGGCGTGCGGGCTCGCAGCTTTCCGATCACCCCCGACAAGCTGCTGGACGGCCTGCCGCCGGTATAGGCGTAGGGCGGTTCGCCGCGGTCATTTGAAAACAAGTCAGGATATCCAGGGAACTTGCACCGCCGCAGCTCTTTGTAACGAAATGTTTCCACGCGGCGGCGCGTTCCCGTGACGCGCCGCCGCATGGCCAAGGAGCGACCGATGAGCCTGACCGCCGGCACCGGGGCATCGCCCCGTCCCGAACCGCGTCGCAGCATTCTGGCTACAATCGTGGCTACGGTGATCGCACTGATCGGGCTGGTGCTTGCCATCGGGGGCGGCTGGCTGCTCGCTGTGGGCGGATCGCCATATTATCTGCTGACGGGTGTCGCGATGATCCCGTCGGGCTGGCTGCTGTTCCGCCAGCGATTGCTGGGTGTGTGGCTGTATGCGGCAATCGTTGCAGTGACGGTCGTCTGGGCATTTTGGGAAGTGGGCGCCAATGGCTGGGCGCTGGTCCCGCGGATCGTTGCTCCGATCGTCCTGCTGATCGCGGTGCTGCTCGTCGCACCGTTGCTGACGCGCGCGGCGAACCGCTGGCGCAACGCGCTTGTCGCGGCGGGTGCAGTCGTGGTCGCCACGGGGGCGACCTTCATCGTGGTTGGACAGATTGGCCGCTCGCCCGTCCTGGCCGCCCTGCCGAACGCAGGCGGCATGATGGCCGATCCGGCGCGGATGCAGGCGGGACAGGATTGGCCCGCTTATGGCGGCTCCTACAGCGCGCGGCGCTATTCGCCGCTGGCCCAGATCACGCCCGCCAATGTCGAACGGCTGGAGCGCGCCTGGTCCTTCCACACCGGCGACCTGCCGTCGGATGCGGCCAAAGGCACCTATGGCGCCGAAAACACGCCGCTAAAGGTCGGCGACATGCTTTATGTCTGCACCCCGAAAAGCATGGTGATCGCCATCGATCCGGCAACCGGGCGGCAACGCTGGCGCTTCGATCCGGTGGTGCCCGACGATGCCATCCCCTATACCGCCGCTTGCCGGGGCGTCAGCTATTACGCGGTGCCCGACGCGCCCGCGGATCAGCCCTGCGCGACGCGGATTATCTGGGGCACGCTGGACGCTCGCCTGTTCGCCATCGATGCGCGCAACGGGCGCCCGTGCGAGGATTTCGGCACCCATGGCCGCACCGATACCAAGATCGGCATGGGCGAAACCCCGCCGGGCTATGTATCGATCACTTCGCCGCCGACGATCGTGCGCGGTGTCGTGGTCACGGGGCACCAGGTACTGGACGGACAGGATCGCTGGGCGCCGTCCGGCGTGATCCGGGGCTATGACGCAGTGACGGGCCAGCTTCGCTGGGCGTGGGACATGATGCACCCCGACTGGTCGGGCTATCCGCCCGCCGGGCAGACCTGGGCGCGGGGGACGCCCAATATGTGGACCATCGCCAGCGGGGATGAGCAGCTTGGGCTGATCTATCTGCCGATGGGCAATGCATCGGCCGACTATTACAGCAGCCTGCGCCGCCCACCTGAAAGTGAGTTCGCCACGTCGCTGGTCGCGATCGACGTTTCGACCGGCAAGCCGCGCTGGCGCTTTCAGGCGGTGAAGAAAGATGTCTGGGATTATGATTTCGGCGCGCAGGCGACGCTGGTCGACTATCGCGGCACGCCCGCGCTGGTGCTACCCAGCAAGCAGGGCGACATCTATATCCTCGACCGCCGAACCGGGCGGCCGTTGACGCCGGTCGGTACGATCCGGGCGCCAGGTGGTGGGGTCGAGCCGCAGGAGCGCGCGCGCACCCAGATCGTGTCCAACTGGCACACGCTGCGAAAAGCCGACCTGACCGAACGCGACATGTGGGGCATGTCGCCGATCGACCAGATGATCTGTCGCATCCAGTTCCGCGAAGCGAGCTACAAGGGCTTTTTCACCCCGCCTACTGCCGATCGGCGCTCGATCGAATATCCGGGCTATAATGGCGGCACCGACTGGGGCGGTGTCGCGGTCGATCCGCGCCGTGGGGTGATCGTCGCCAATTACAACGACATGCCCAATTATGTCCGGCTGGTGCCGCGCGCGATTGCGAACAAGCTGGGCTGGGCGCCGCGCGATCAGGCACGCGGCGACATTGGCGGGGCCGAAGGCGCGGGCGACCCACAGGCGGGCACCCCCTATGCCATCGACGTAAACGCAGGTTGGCGACTGAAATATACGGGGATGTTGTGCAAACAGCCCCCTTATGGCGGCATTCGCGCGATCAATCTGGCGACTGGCAAGACGATCTGGGATCGCCCGTTCGGCACTGCGCGCACCAATGGCCCGTTCGGCATTCCGTCGATGCTGCCGCTGACCATCGGCACGCCCAACAATGGCGGCGCGGTCGTGACTGCCAGCGGCCTGATCTTCATTGCCGCCGCAACCGACAATCTGATCCGCGCCATCGAGCTGTCGACCGGCAAGACGCTGTGGGAAAGCAAACTGCCCGGCGGCGGGCAGGCGACGCCCATCGTCTATGAATCCCGCGGCCGGGAATATCTGGTCATCTATGCCGGCGGCCACCATTTCATGGAAACGCCCGTCAGTGACGAGGTGGTCGCATATGCGCTGCCCGCCCGATGAAGGCAGAGACTCACCGGCTTTTTGCAATCCGGGCGATCCTGTGAACGTGTGCGCTCTCGCTACTGCTTCACGGACTGGTCTCGTGCCCTAAAGCTCTTGGACATGCGGTTCATTGACGTGATCGCTGGATTTCCGACCGGGGCGGTTTCATGCTCACCCTGTATCCGAGCGAAAGAATCAGCATGCAGCGTATCACCGTCTCGATCGACACGCCCCTTGCCCATGCGTTGGACGCGATGTCCGACGCGCGCGGCTATGCCAGCCGGTCGGAGGCGATGCGCGATCTGGTCCGCGAAGGACCGGCCCGCTGGCATGCAGAGGTGCCGGAAGGCGAGCATTGCGTCGCCAACCTGTCCTATATCGTCGACCGCCGCGTCCGCGCGCTGCCGCAGCGGCTGGCCGAGATGCAGCACGCGCATCACGATCTGGTCGGCGTGACCACGACGATGCGGCTGGACCATGATCACAGTATGGAAAGCCTGATCCTGAAAGGCTCGACCGCCGCCGTCCGGGCCTTTGCGGATCAGGTGCGGGCGGAACGCGGTGTGCGCTTTGGTGCGATCAACCTGCTGCGCGTGTCCCGGTCCGACGACCATGACGGCGTCGGGACGCACCGCCATGAGGGGCACGACCATCTGTCTCCCGCGGGGTGAGAGGGGCGGCCGCGCGCATCAAACCCCCAGCCATTGCAGGCCGCCGGGCAGATCCTCGGCAGCGAAATCGACTTGCAGCACGCGCCGGTGGCGCGGCAGGGTCGCTGCTTCCGATGCATGCAGGATCGGGATCGCATACAGCCACACGTCGCCAGCACGCGCGGTACACGCCCTGATGCCCAGCCGACGAACCACCCCTGCCACCTTGTCCACCGGAATGCGACCAGCCAAATGTGAACCGGGTGCGATCAACAACGGGGCATTCGTGGCGGGCACATCGTCCAGGTGAACGCGCAGTGTGACCATGCGGGTCAGCAAATCGAACGGCGGCGCCACATGCTGCATGCCGTGCTTGATCGTCCATGGCCCGAAGCCATCGACGTCAATCCGCTGCCGGACGCAAATCGTGCGATCCTGATGCCAGGCGAGCGACCAGTTGGTCCGGGCCGTCTTGTCGAACAAGATTGCGCGGACGGGGCGGCTGGCCGGACCCAGCACTTGCGCCGCGATCGAACTGATCGAGCCATTGGCGGCCAGGAACGGGTGTAGCGTCTCAAGCCCGCTAATCCGGATACCGGCCTGATCCTCCGGCAAATCTATCAGAGCGGCTCGGAGGTCGTTCAACACATCAATGACCGCGCCGGGATAATATCGTGCGCCGTGATTCCTTACGTTGAGCGCCTCAGCCGTGTTTTGCATCCGCTGACAATGCCGCAGCGCAGTTGAATTCCGCAAGGATGCGTTGCGAAGCGGATCGACCCACAAATCCCGCCTACGTCAAACGACGCATACGGCCCGCCAGCACCCCGGCGGTAAGACACTTTGACAGGTTTTTCATACTGCCAAGGGGGTTCGGATGGCCGGTACGAAGGGGCGCATGTTGTTGCGCGGGGCGGCGGCGCTGGCGGTGAGCGCGGTGATGGCGGCGCCGGCGCTGGCGCATGATGTCAGCGAACATGCGCGCCAGATGATGCTGGAGGGCGGGCTGATCGACGTGGTGTGGATCGGCGCCGAACACATGCTGACCGGTTATGATCATTTGCTGTTCCTGCTGGGCGTATTGTTCTTCCTTCAGGGTTTCGGACCGATCGTGCGGTTCATCACCGCCTTTACGCTGGGCCATACGCTGACGCTGATGGGCGCGACGATGCTGGGCATCACGGCCAATGCCTATCTGGTCGACGCGGTGATCGCGCTGACCGTTTGTTACAAGGCGTTCGAGAATCTGGGGCTGTTCCGCAGCTGGTTCGGCGTGGATGCGCCTAACCTGATCTATATGGTATTCCTGTTCGGGCTGATCCACGGCTTTGGCCTGTCGACCCGGTTGCAGGACATGACGCTGGTCGAGGATTCGGCACTGGTGTCCAAAATCCTGGCGTTCAACGTCGGCGTCGAACTGGGGCAGGTCGCGGCGCTCAGCCTGATGATCGGCGTGGTGCGGCTGTGGCGGCAGACGACGGTGTGGACGCCAGTGATGCGCGCGGCGAATCTGGCGCTGCTGGTGGCAGGGCTGGGGCTGTTCGCGGTACAGATGGACGGGTTCGTGCGCGACGACACGCAAGTCGCGGCAATGGTGGCGACCAGCGCAAAGGGCTGATCATGCGCCGCCCTGCCGTTCGCGCGTTTGTCTGCGCCACCTGCCTGCTCGCCCCCGCCGCGACACTGGCAAAGGAAGCGGCGGCGCCCGACGAACCCATTGTGGTGAAGGGCCAGCTGGTCGCGGCGGAAGATGCGGCCTGGTCCACCACCACGCTGACGACCGAAAACATTCGCGAGCAGGGTTTCGCCGATTTCGACGATCTGCTGCGCTTTGTCCCCGGTGTAGCGGTACGCGATTTCGGGCTGGGTGGGGTCGCGAACGCCATCGTCATTCGCGGTTTCGGCAATGGCGGGCATGGCGGCGATCTGGGTGCGGTGATCGACGGCATCCCGCTGAACGAGGCGATGAGCCATGCCGATGGCTATGTCGACCTGAACGTCGTCGTGCCGCTGGAGGTCGATGGGCTGACCGTTTATCGCGGCCCTGTTTCGGCGCTGTACGGAAATTACAATCGCGGCGGACTGATCCGCATCGATACGCGCAAGGGCGGCGATTACCTGAATTTCGACATTGGCGCGGGTGCATTCGAAACCGCGGATGTGCAGGCGGCGGCGGGCCACGAATGGGGCGGCGGCACGCTGAACGTCGCGGGGCAATTCTATCTGACCGACGGATACCGGCCGCGTTCGGATCAGGCGCGGCAGACGCTGTCGGCGCGCGCGGCGTTCGACCTGTCGGGCGCGGTCAAGCTCGCGCTGTCGGGCCGCTATCACCATGCTGACGCCAACAGCGCCAGTTACCTGACCGCCGCGCAATTTGCACGCGATCCCTACGGCATCGACGCTCATGTCCCGAACGACGGTGCGACCAAGCATTTCGGCACGCTGCGCGCGGACCTGAGCGTGGCGCTGTCCCCGCGCACCAGCATTGTCAGCTTCGCCTATGGCACGGGACAGGATTTTACGCGCTGGTTTACCCGCCCCGTCAGTGCGACGGCATGGCGGCAGCGTGAGGAGAGCTATGACCGGCGCATTTTCGGGGCGGGAACCAGCTTGAACGGATCGCTCGATCCGGGCTGGGCGGCGGCGCCGATCACCTATTCGCTGGGAGCAGAGCTGTTTCGCGAACGGACCGATTTCCAGTTCTACGACGGGCTGAACCGCCGCCGCCGCACAACGCCAGCGGGCAATGATCGCCGGACCGAGTTGAACAGCGCGTCGCTGTTTGCCGAGGTTCAGGCACCGCTACACCGCCTGTTCGACCTGTCGCTGGGGCTACGCGGCGACAGCTTTACCGGCGGGTGCCGGCGGTTGGGGCCGGAGACGGGCAGCGACCCGTGCGGCGCGCTGAACGACGTCCGGCACCTCAGCCCCAAGCTGGGCGCGCGGTCACAACTGACCGGCTGGCTGCAAGCGCGTGCCAGTTGGGCGGAGGGGTTCGCCCTGCCCAACAATTTCGTCAAATATGCCGTCGGCGGACAGGTGCTGGACCCCAACGTCTTTCGCCAGGCCGAACTGGGCCTGCGCCTGACACCATTGTCCGGGCTGGTGCTGGATGCGGCGGCGTTCCGCCTCAATTCGACGCAGGAGGTTCGCACCGTCGCGCCGGGCATTTTCGAGAATTTCGGCCGGACCCGGCGGCATGGGATCGAGGCAAGCGGGGAGTGGCAGGTCTCGCCCTCACTATGGGCCCGCGCCGTCTATGCCCATGTCGAGACGCGGATCGTCGACAATGCCGATGCGACGCTGTTGGGCAAGGCGGTGGCGGGCGTGCCCGACGACACGCTGAACGTCGATGCGATGTGGCGGCCGGTCGATCGCTGGTCGTTGGCAGCGAACTGGCGGCATGTCGGCCGCTATGCCGTGGATGTCGCAAACCGGCTGTTCGCTGACCCCTATGACACGATCGACCTGATGCTGGCGCATGAAGGAACCGCGCCGTTCGCGTACCGCGCCTATCTGCGCGCCGACAATGTAGCGAACGCGCGATACGCGACGTCGGTGTCGGTCATCGGGGGCCAGACGCTGATGGCACCCGGCGCGCCGCGCACCGTGCGCGCCGGCATGCAGCTATCGCTTTAAGAGATTTGGGGGAGACAACCGATGATCCGACACGCCCGTTCGCTGATGACGCTGTCCGCGCTGGGGCTTTCGATGCCCGCGCTTGCCCATACGGTGTGGATGGTGCCCGAACAGGGCGGGTGGCACGTGTTGTTCGGCGGCCATGCGGGGAAGTTGCAACCTTACCCGGCCGCCAAGCTGAGGCAGGTGATCGCGCTGGGCGCCGATGGCGGTGCGCTGACCGTATCGCGCCGGGCGGGGCAGGACGGCGTGCACCTGAGCGTCGCGGGCAAGCCCAGCCTGATCCTGGCCCATTACGACAATGGCATCCACACCACGCGCAGCGATGGCCCGTCAGTCGAGCAGCCGATGAACCGCGTGCCGAACGCCATCAAGGCGACCCGCGCCGTCAAGTTCCACAAGACGATTGCCGCCTGGACGCCGATCGCCGCGCGGCCCGCCGGTCAGCGCTTCGAAATCGTGCCGGTGTCGCCCGCGCAGCCCGTGGCCGGACAGGCGATGAAGGTGCGCGTGCTGATCGACGGCAAACCCGCACCTGGCATCGCGATTGCGCGCAATGAAGAGGGGCGGGATGCGGTGAGCGATGCTGATGGCGTTGCCAGCTTCACGCCCGTGCGCGGTTTCAACAAGCTGTGGTCGGGCCGACGCATGGCGGTGCAGGGCAATCCAGCCTTCACCGAATATAGCCTGGAATATTCGATGGGCTTTTTCGCGCGATGACCGGGGCGATGCTGCGTGCGGCGCTTGCGCTGACGCTGGCGGCGACCGCGACTGTCGCCGGTGCACACGGGCTGTTGATGAAGGTGGCGGGACAGGGCCGCGAAATCACCGGCGAGCTGTTCTACAGCAACGGCCAGCGCGCGGGCGGCGAATGGATCGAGCTGTTCGACGCTCAGGCGCCCGACCGCGCGGTGCGGACCGTGAAGACCGATGGGGAAGGACGCTTTGCGCTAACCGGCGAACCGGGCCACGCCTATCACGTCCGCGCGACCGGGGAGGAAGGGCACGCAATTACCATGTCGATCGACCTGTCGAGCGCGGCGCGCGGATCGATGGTGCGCGATGACGGCGATGCGGCCGACAAAGGCGGGGTGCCGGCATGGGCGCTGGTCGGCGGCGCGCTGATCCTGTCCGCCATCCCGGCATGGTTTCTGCGCAAGCGCCCCCGCGCCGACGCCGACCCGGCATAGTCGCTATTGCGCAATTACCCGCACCGCGAACGCGGCGGCGGCGGCGCGGGTTTCGACGCCCAGTTTCTCGAAAATCTGTTCCAGGTGCTTGTTCACCGTGCGCGGGCTGATCGACAGGATTTCGCTGATGACGCGGTTGGGTTTGCCATAGCTGATCCACAACAGCACCTCAGCCTCTCGCTGGGTCAGGCTGAAACCCTGTTGCAGCCGCGCGATGTCGGCTTGCGGGTCCAGATGGTTCAGCCGCACCAGCAGCTCATTCTGCCGCCTGCGCCCCACTGCGATCAGCTCGATCGCCTCACCGCCGCCCGTCTCCAGCCGCAGCGACTGGCCAGCGGGCACATCGTCCTGCATCAACCGCCCGATCAGTGGCGCCAGAAGCGCGGGCTGCCGGCCCTCGACCCGCGACCAGCCGGGTTCGAGCGACAGGATCAGCCGTTCCGCCGCCGGGGTGGCCCAGGTGATGCGTGCCGATGCGTCGATTGCGATCAGGTTGCGGCCCGTGGCGTCCAGCGCGAAATGGCTGCCCTGCGTCTGGCGCGCGTTGTTCATGTGGACGTGAACGCGCGCCAGCAACTCCTCGACCACAATCGGTTTGCGGACATAATCGATGCCCCCTGCCTCCAGCGCGCGCACCACATGCTCGCTTTCGGTCAGCCCGGTCATGAAGATGATCGGCACGCCCGCGCCGCCGGGATGCGCCTTGATCGCGCGCGTCGCCTCGAACCCGTCCATGCCGGGCATCAGCGCGTCCATCAGAATCAGGTCGGGCACCAGATGGTCGATCAGTGCCAGCGCCGCATCGCCGCTGGTGGCGATCAGCACCGAAATACCGGCGGATTCGAGCGTGTCAGTCAGGAATCGCAGCGATTCGGGGGTGTCGTCGACGACGAGCACGGTGTCGGTCTGCATGGTCAGCGGTGTGTTCATCGTGCGGCCCGTATTGCCGCGATCAACCCCTTCAGGTCGAACCGGTCCAGATAAGTCAAAAGCGTGCGGGCCAGTGGCGCGGCGACGGGGGCGGCGGTTTCCAAGGCGCGTACACTGGCTTCGATCCCGCGAACATGGCCGATCACGGCCTTTTGCTCGATATCGGCAAGGATCGGCAACGCGGCGGCGGGCAGCTTGATGCGCGGCGCGGTCTGAGCGGCGGGTTCGCGCGGGGCGGCCGGCTCGCCGGTCCAGCGTATGTCGAGCTGGTCGGCCAGCGTATCGAGCAGCGCGTCCAGATCGACCGGTTTCATCAGGAATCGGTCATGGGACGCATAGCCATCGCCGCCGCGATTGAATTCATGCGCGTTGGCGGAAACCATAACGATGCGGACCGCCGGACCCATGCGGTCGCGCAATGTGCGGCAGATGTCCCACCCCGATTCGCCGGGCATGGAGATGTCGAGCAGCACGATATCGGGTTGCTCGACCGCGGCGATTTCCAGCCCCGCGGCCCCGCTGGATGCTTCGAACACCTCGAAATCCAGCGGCTCCAGCAACCCGCGCAGCACGGCCAGCTGATGTTCGTCATCGTCGATCAGCAGGATCTGGCGCCGCCGTCCTTCATAACCCGATACGCGTTCGGGCGCGGGCGCGTCGACGACGGGACCGGCCACCTGACCCATCATCAGCCGCACGGTAAAGCGCGTGCCGCCGCCCGGTTCGGCATCGACCGCGATGTCGCCGCCCATGATCCGCACCAGCGCCTGGGTGATCGACAGGCCAAGGCCGACGCCCTTCTGCCGCTGCGCCTCCGGATTGCCGCCGCGTTCGAAGGGGGAAAAGATGCGCTCCGCATCCCCCGGCGCGATGCCGATGCCGGTATCCGCGATCTCGAATGTGGCCAGTTGGCTGCGATAGGTGACGCGCAGCCGCACCGACCCGGCGGGCGTGAACTTCACCGCGTTCGACAATAGGTTGATCAGGATCTGGCGCAGCCGTTTCTGGTCGGTTCGCACGAAATCGGGCAGGTTGGGGGGGCGTTCGAAATCGAATGCGATCCCCTTTGCCTGGGCCTGGGGGCGGAACATGTTGGCGATCTGATCGAGAAACGGGGCCAGCCGCACCGTTTCGCTGGCGATCCGCAACACCCCGCTTTCGACCTGCGAGATATCCAGCAGCCCTTCGACCAGGTTGGTCAGATGCTCGGCACTGCGGCGAATGACCTTTGCCGCTTCGGTCGGGGCAATGTCGTGCCCGCGCTCCATCAACTGGGCATAGCCATAGATCGAGTTCAGGGGCGAACGGATCTCGTGGCTGACGCTGACCAGATAGCGGCTCTTGGCAGCGTTGGCGCTTTCGGCGGCTTCCTTGGCGCGTTGCAGTTCGGCATCGGTGCGGACGTGCGCGTCGATCTCGCGCATCAGTTGCTGCACGTGATGCTCGCTTTCCTGCATCGCCGCGCGGCGGCTTTGATGCGCCAGCACCACGATCCAGCCGATGACGCCCCCCGCCAGCGTCAGCACGATGAACAGCGCCAGGAACAGGCTGCCGACCTGTCCGCGTGTCAGGGTGAAGGCGGCGAATTGCCAGTACAGCATGCCCACCACCGCGACGTTGACGATGGTTATGGCGGTCATCACCAGAACGAAATGGCCGACCGGGGTGTGCACGTGGCGGGCCAGCGTGCGCGGCATGGCGCGTTCCAGCCAGCGGGCAAGCTGTTCCGTCGCGCGGCTGTCGCGCTTGCACCGGTCGTGGCAGCGCGCCTCCAGCGTGCAGCAGAGCGAACAGATCGGCGCGGCATACATCGGGCAATGGGCCATATCGGCGGTTTGAAACTTGTTCTCGCAAAGAATGCACGTCCGCTCGCCCTCGCCCGGCGACCAGTGGGTGCGACGCGCAATGTAATAGCGGCCATGCGTCGCCAGCGCGAGCACCGGCGCAACGGTGAACGCAACCGCCAGCCCGATCGCGGGGGCAAAGGCGCGCGCAATGGGGCCGAACAGGTCCAGATGCGCTGCAGCCGATACCGCGATCGACAACAGCATCGCGCCCAGACCGACCGGATTGATGTCGTACAGATGCGCCCGCTTGAACTCGATGCCCGGCGGCGACAGCTTAAGCGGCTTGGAAATCATCAGGTCCGCCGCCAGCGCGCCGATCCAGCCCGACGCCAGCGTGGCGTACAGGATCAGGATCGCCTCGATCGTGTCGAAAATGCCGATTTCCATCAGCATCAGCGCCAGCACGACGTTGAACACCAGCCACACCACGCGCCCCGGATGGTGGTGGGTCAGCCGCGAAAAGAAGTTCGACCAGGCGATCGACCCGGCATAGGCATTGGTGACGTTGATTTTAAGCTGACAGATAACGACGAACACCGTGGTCGCGATCAGCGCGATGCCGGGTTGCCCCGACATGGCGGTATAGACCCAGTGGAACATCATCGCCGGGCTGGACGCGTCAGCCGGCGTCGCGCCGCTGACGATCAGCCGGTGCGCCAGCCAGGAACCGAGCAACAGCTTGATCCCGCCGATCAGCGTCCAGCCGGGACCGCCCGCGAGCATCGCGGTCCACCATTTCCACCGGCCGATCCGCGCGCGCGCGGGCAGGAAGCGCAGATAATCGGCCTGCTCCCCGATCTGCGGCAGCAGCGACAACAGGGTCGAGAAGGCAAAGCCGAAATACAGCAGGTTCAGTCCGCCGCTGTCGCCGAACAGGCCCGGAAAACGCGCCCATTCGCCAAGCGCTGCAGGGCCAAGCCACAGGATATAAGCAAGCGGCGCCAGTTGCAGCACGATCCACAGCCCTTGCGTGGCGGCCTGAAACCGGCTGATCGCACTCATCCCGTAAAGGGCGATCGGGATGACCGCGAGTGCGCTGACCAGATAGGCGACCCATAGCGGCATTCCCGTCGCCGCCGTCAGCGCGCCCGCCATGATCATCCCTTCCACCGAAAACAGCAGGAAGGTGAAGGACGCATAGATCAGCGACGTGACCGTCGAGCCGAGATAGCCAAAGCCTGCGCCGCGCGTCAGCAGGTCGATGTCGAGCCCGCCGCGCGCCGCTTGCAAAGCAATGGGCAGACCCAGCACGAACATCAGTACGACCGCCGCGCCGATCGCCGCCACGCTGTTGGCAAAGCCATAGGTCAGCGTGATCGCCGCGCCGATCGCTTCGCACGCCAGGAACGCCGTGGCGCCGATCGCAGTGTTGGCCACTTGTCCCGCCGACCAGCGCCGCCCGCCATCGGCGGTATAGCGCAGCGCGTAATCCTCCATCGTCTGGCTGGCGGCCCATTTGTTGTAGAGCCGCTTTTCGCGCAGATAATCGGTGGCGTTCATATCGGGCGGCGGGGAAGGCCGCCGGTTTCGACGATAAAGTCGATGATGGTCGACAGGCCGTGATCGACCTTCAGGTTGCTGAACACGAACGGCCGTTCGCCCCGCATCTTGCGCGCGTCGCGGTCCATCACGTCCAGGCTGGCGCCCACCAGCGGCGCCAGATCGATCTTGTTGATGACCAGCAGATCGGAACGCGTGATGCCCGGACCACCCTTGCGCGGGATTTTGTCGCCGGCCGACACGTCGATCACGTAAATGGTGATGTCGGCCAGTTCGGGGCTGAACGTCGCGGCCAGATTGTCGCCGCCGCTTTCGATAAAGATCAGCTCCAGCCCCGGAAAGCGCCGTGCCATGGTGTCGACGGCGGCCAGGTTCATGCTGGCATCTTCCCGGATCGCCGTGTGCGGGCAGCCGCCGGTTTCGACCCCCATGATCCGGTCGGGCGTCAGCGCACCCGATCGCGTCAGAAACTCCGCATCCTCACGCGTGTAGATGTCGTTGGTGATCGCGGCGACGTTGTATGCATCGCGCATTGTCTTGCACAGCCGGTCGGTCAGCGCCGTCTTGCCCGACCCCACGGGGCCACCAATGCCGATACGAAGCGGTCCGTTGGTCGAAGTCACGATCGAAAAAGCCTTGTGTAGAGGGTTTCGTGGGCGATCGAGGCAAGCTCGAGCAGGGGCGATGCGGTGCCGAGGTCGTCGAGCGGCGTCGCCATCGCGCGGTCGGCAATGGCGGGCAGGGCGCCGGCCAGCCGGGTCAGCGCGCGCTGGCCGTCGGTCTGGCCCAGCGGCACCAGCCGCACGCCTGCCGAGACAAGGTTCGCGGCGGTCGAATGCAGCCAGCCATGTAGCGCGGGGGCGAGCGGCAGGCCGTGCGCGGCGCTGGCCAGCGCCATCGCGGCGGCATGGGCGATGGGCCGGTCCCCGCGCCGTTCGGCAAAGGCGTCCAGCGCCGGGTGCGGCCATGCGGCGCGGGTGATCGAGAGGAAGGACCGCCCCTGCTGGTGGCTTTCCAGCGCGGTTTCGCTGCTGCCGCGAAAGGCGGCGGCCAGATCGGCCAGCGCGTCGAACGCCGCCGGATCGCCCGCCGCACGCCAGCCATGGACGAACAGCACCGCGTCGACCCAGCCGCCGCCGCGCGTCAGCACCGCTTCCACATAATCGGCCACGTCGCCGCCGGTGCGGACGCGCCCGTCCTCCACCGCGGTTTCCAGACCGTGGCTATAGGTGAAGCCGCCGACCGGATAGCCGGGGGATGTCCATGCCAGCAGCCGGTGAAGTGCGCCTTCAGTGAGCATGGGCGTGGTGGCGGTGCGAATGGGCGTGGTCATCGCCATGCCCGTGCGAATGGCCATGGCCACCCCCGGCATAGGCGCCCTGTTCGGGAATGAACGGGGCGTCGATGTCCAACACCTCTGCCCCCAGCCCAACCAGCATGTCGCGAATGACATGATCGCGCCGCAGCCGGATGACGCCACCGTTCAGCTCGGCGGGCAGGTGGCGGTTGCCGATATGCCACGCCAGCCGCAGCATCGCGGCGGGCGAGGGCGCGCGCACCTCCATCAGCGGTTCGGGGGCGGCACGCACCGCGACGATGCGGCCGTCGTCCAGCAACAGGCCGTCGCCGTCCATCAGCACGGTGGCGCGCGGCAGGTCGAGGAGGAAAGCAACACCCCCGGCGGCGACAAAGTTGAAGCGGCGGCGATGACGCGCGTCATGGTCCAGGCTGATCGTGTCGCACGCGGTGGCGGCGTCCCAGTGGCCGGCATTCAGGATGGTGGCGGCAACGGGCATCGGCGACCTTTCAGAACAGGAAATAGCGTTGGGCAAAGGGCAGCACGTCCGCCGGCTCACAGGTCAGCAACTCGCCATCGGCGCGCACTTCATAGGTTTCGGGATCGACCTCGATCGCGGGCATGGCGTCGTTCAGCACCATCGAATGCTTGCCGATGCCGCCGCGCGTGTTGCGAACCGCCTCCAGCGGGCGGGCAAGGTTAAGCCGGTCGCCCACGCCGTCCTCCACCCCGGCGGCGGACACGAAATGCACCGCCGACAGCGCGCCCGCCCGGCCCAGCGCGCCGAACATCGGGCGGTAGTGAACGGGTTGCGGCGTCGGGATGCTGGCATTGGGATCGCCCATCGGCGCGGCGGCGATGCTGCCGCCCTTGATGACCAGATCGGGCTTCACCGCGAAAAAGGCGGGCGACCACAGCACCAGATCAGCCAGCTTGCCGACCTCCACCGACCCGACGATGTGCGAGATGCCGTGCGCGATGGCGGGGTTGATCGTGTATTTGGCGATATAGCGCCGGGCGCGGAAATTGTCGGCGTCGCCATCATCGGGGCCAAGTGCGCCGCGCTGCCGCTTCATCTTGTCGGCGGTCTGCCAGCAGCGGATGATCGTCTCCCCCACCCGGCCCATCGCCTGACTGTCCGACGACATCATCGAAAAGGCGCCAAGGTCGTGCAGGATGTCTTCGGCCGCGATCGTTTCCTTGCGGATGCGGCTGTCGGCAAAGGCGACGTCCTCCGCAATGCGCGGGTCGAGGTGATGGCACACCATCAGCATGTCGAGATGCTCTTCGATGGTGTTGACGGTGTAGGGGCGTGTCGGGTTGGTCGAGGATGGCAGGACATTGGCCAGCCCTGCCAGCTTGATGATGTCGGGTGCGTGCCCGCCGCCTGCCCCTTCGGTATGGAAGGAATGGATGGTGCGCCCCGCGAACGCCGCGATGGTGCTTTCGACGAAGCCCGCCTCGTTCAGTGTGTCGGTGTGGAGCGTCACCTGCACGTCCATGTCGTCCGCCACGCGCAGGCAGCAATCGATGCTGGCCGGGGTGGTGCCCCAATCCTCGTGCAGTTTCAGGCCGCAGGCGCCCGCGCGGACCATTTCGACCAGCGCGTCGGGGCGGCTGGCATTGCCCTTGCCGAACAGGCCGAAATTCATCGGCATGGTCTCCAGCGCCTGAAGCATCCGCCCGATATGCCAGGCGCCGGGCGTGCAGGTGGTGGCCAGCGTGCCATGCGCCGGGCCGGTGCCGCCGCCCAGCATGGTGGTGACGCCCGCGTTCAGTGCCTCCTCCACCTGTTGCGGGCAGATGAAGTGGATATGCGCGTCGATCGCGCCGGCCGTCAGGATGCGCCCCTCGCCCGCGATGATCTCGGTCCCCGGGCCGATGGGAATGTCGATGCCGGGCTGAACGTCGGGATTGCCCGCCTTGCCGATCGCGGCGATGCGCCCGTCGCGGATCGCCACGTCGGCCTTTACCACGCCCCAATGGTCGAGGATCAGCGCGTTGGTGATGACGGTGTCGGGCGCCCCTTCGGCACGGGTCATCTGGCCTTGGCCCATGCCGTCGCGAATGACCTTGCCGCCGCCGAACTTCACTTCCTCACCCGCGATCGTGCGGTCGGATTCGACGCGGATGAACAGCGACGAATCGCCCAGCCGTACCCGGTCGCCCGTCGTCGGGCCGAACATGCTGGCATAGACCGAACGGGGGATCGCGACCGGCATCAGAGCGGTCCCATCACATCGCCGCGAAAGCCCGTGACGATGCGGGCGCCGGCATAGGGGATCAGTGCCACGTCGCGCACCTGACCGGGTTCGAAGCGAACGGCGGTCCCGGCGGCGATGTCCAGGCGGTGACCACGCGCGGCGGCGCGGTCGAATACCAGCGCGGGATTGGTTTCGGCAAAATGGAAATGGCTGCCGACCTGAATCGGGCGGTCGCCCGAATTAGCCACTGACAGCGTGATCGCGTCGCGCCCCTCGTTCAGGACGATATCGCCGGGCAGCGTGATGACTTCCCCCGGAATCATCGGATCGGCCGATGCACGGTGACGAGCTTGGTCCCGTCCGGAAAGGTCGCTTCGACCTGGATGTCGTGGATCATCTCGGCCACGCCGTCCATCACCTGATCGCGGGTCAGGACATGGCCGCCCGAGGCCATCAAAGCGGATACCGGGTGTCCGTCGCGCGCGCCCTCCACCACATGGTCGCTGATCAGCGCGACGGCTTCCGGGTGGTTCAGGCGTACACCGCGTTCCAGCCGACGGCGCGCGACCATCGCCGCCATCGCCACGATCAGCTTGTCCTTTTCACGCGGGGTCAGGTTCATGAATCGGCCCCTTTCAGCAGTAACAAATGGCGGGCATGGTGGGCGACAGGCCAAAGATCGCCGCGCGCAGCACCCCGGCGACGCGCATCACCTCCCGCCGCAGCCGGGTGGGATCGGCGTCGATCAGACGGACAATCAACAGGCCGTCCATCGCCGTCGCGCCGCCACCGGGCGCTTCGACCAGCCCGCGCGCCAGCGCGAGCTGAGCCTCGGCATCTGGCCCCGCATAGACGAGCGTCGCCAGCGCGGTCGCATCGCCCATGCCAAAGGGCGCGCCCGCCAAATCGTCGAACGCCCCGTCGATGTGCAGCGCGTCGACCCAGACCAGCACGCCGTCGCGGCGCACGCGCCAGCCGTCGTGGATCAGGCCGCTGGCGAACCGCTCCCCCATCGCGCCGCGACCCAGCACCAGCATTTCCATCGCCAGCACCCGCGCGTCCGCCGCCATGTCGATGTCCAGCGTGCGGCGCATCGCGCTGCCGTCGAACAGGATCGCTTCCTGCGCCAGCCACTCGCACCGGCTGCCCGCACCCAGTTCGATGCGGGTCGAAATCCGCGTCGGTTCGTCGTCGGGCAGGGCGCGGTACAGTTTCTCGGCGGATTGCGGCACGATGGTTGCCGTCGCGCCGGGTTCGAGAACGATGTCCAGCGCCAGCCGGTCCCCACCGGTCAGTCCGCCGCTGGTGGTCACCGTGACGACCAGCGGGAAATCGCCGCCGCGCGCGTGCGGGAACATCAACCGCGCGGGGGCGACCTGTAACAGATCGCGAACTCCGTCGATCCCGAACACCACCCGTGCGCGCCCGTCGACCCGCTGGTGCCGCGACCGCGCGGCGGCAGAGAGGGGAAGGGCGGTCGCGCCGGTCAAAAGCATGGGGCCGACTGTGGAGTCGGCCCCGCACGGGTCACATGGGGCATATGACGTATGGGCGTTTGCCGCGCCCCGTCGCCCGATAGTCGGTTACAGCGTCTGCCCGCGCCGCGCCGGGGTGGGATAAGCACGACCACGATCCGCCGGATCGCCCGGTCCGCCGCGCCGGGTGGGCGTCGGATAATCGGGATCGACCTTTTCGGTCTTGCCGCGCCGGGCGCCCGACAGGCCTGCTTCGGGCTGACCATGTTCGGTGGTCAGGTCGGACAGATAATTGACCTGGCGAATCCCCTTCTTTCGCATCGCCACGCCGGTCAGGCAGGCATGCATGATGAAATTGGCGTTCAGCGCGCTGCGATAAGTGGGGTCGAGGATCGGCGCGAGTTCGACGATTTCGAACCCGACCAGATCATTTTCGGCGCACAGGCGGCGCACGATCGGAATCGCCTCCCGCATGGTCAGCCCGCCGGGAACCGGCGTCCCGGTGCCGGGGACGAATGCGGGGTCCAGCACGTCGACGTCGAAGGAGATGAAGAGCTTCTTGCCCGATTCACGCGCTTCCTTCAGCGCGCGCTCCATCGTCGCCTGCCAGCCGTTCTTCTCGATCTCCGGCATTGCGTGATAGCGCACGCCATTGTCGCGCATCCACTCAAAGCCCTCCTTTTGGGGCCAGGGACCGCGCAGGCCGACCTGGATATAATTGCGGCCCTGAACATGCCCTTCCTTCACCGCGCGATAGACGGGTGCGCCATGGGTGATGAAATGCACGCCCTCGCGCCCGGCATCATAATGCGAATCGAAATGGACGACGCCGAAGCTGCCCTTGCCATGCACGTCGGCCAGCCCGGCGACGTCCGAATATTCGAGGCTGTGGTCGCCACCGACGATGAAGGGGATGGCCCCGGTGCGGGCGATTTCGGCAACGCGCTGGCGCACATGGCGAACGGTGCGTTCGGTGGACATGTTGTCGACGGCGATGTCGCCATAATCGACGATGTTCAGTTCCTTTGACGGGTCGACCATGGTGAACATGTCGATCCCGCCCGCGCCATATTGATTGCGCATCGCTGCCGGGCCGCCCTTTGCCCCGCGATAGCCCGAACCCATGTCCAGCGGCGCGCCGACGATCGCCACATCGACCTTGCCCGCGACCAGATCTTCCGGGAAAATCGCGACTGGCGCCCCGGCAAAGGTGGCGATGCCGCCGCCATACACGCCGCCGCCGCGCCCGTGCAGGTAATAGCTCAGCTCGATCGGCCCCGGCTCCCGCTTGGGGTCCAGCCCGTCGGGGCGGCGCACCATCCAGCCGTTGAACCCGCTCTTGCCCGTGTCCAGCGGGATGGCGGCCATGTCGGTCTTGTGATTGAACTTCGACGCCTCAAGCGCAGCCATCGCGCCGTCGATATAGGCTTCGATTTCGGCAGGCGACTTGGTTTCCAGCCGCGCGAACAGCTTGGGATAGGAACCGGCGAACATCTCCGCCTCGTCCGAGGTCAGGAAGTCGCGCTTCTCCTTGGGCAGGCTGCCCACTTTGGCGGCCAGGGCTGCGGGCAGGGTCGGCTTGTCGTTCTGCGCCACCACGACGCCCGCCGAAATCGTCGCCGCCGCCGCCAGCAGTGCCCCCGCCATGCTGCGCCTGAATTTCATGCCTGCCCCCGTTTTCTGTCCCTAAGGTCGGCAGGGGAATCTGCCGCGGGGCGCCAATTGGCCATAAGGCTATTGACGTAGCCCGGTGCGCCTACGTCAATCGCCCCATGCTGCCCCGGCGGCGCGGGGGGTAGCGACGGGGTCATGCTCGTCGCTTCGCATTTCCTGCTCTGGATTGCCGTCATCCTGCTGGCGGTCGCTCTGTTCGCGCTTGGGCGGCAGGTCCGCCAGCTCCGGCGCGGACTGGACCCGGTGGGGCCGCCGGTGGCGGTGCCGATCATCAGCGCCGCGACGCTGGCAGGCGAATTGCTGACCATCGGCCATGCCAGCCATGACGGGCGCGCCATGCTGCTGCTGTTCGTCGTGCCGGGGTGCAAGCGATCGTCCGACGCGCTGCGCGAAGCGATCGCGCGCGTCGATCCCGACCGGATGCGGCTGGTGATGGTGGGGGAGGGGGCGTGGCCCGCCTTTGCCGACCTGGCCCGGCTGCACCATATCGCCGAACGCGACGTCATTCTGGACAGCCCGATCGCCCGCGACATGGGCATTGCCCTGCGCCCCGCGGCGGTGGTCATCGACGCGCAAGGGGTGATCCGCGCCAGCGCCGCGGTCCACAGCGCGCGACAGGTGGAGGCGCTGCTGGCCAGCCTGCCCGCCAACGATGCCGCGCCGGTGACTGGCGTGCTTGCGGACGGGGCGCAGATCAGTCGATAATTGCGCGACAGGCAACCGGGGGGTGCGGGCATGAAACTGGGGTTCAGCGTCAACGGACAGACGCGCACGGTGGAAACGGACGGCGACAAGCCGCTATTATGGGTTTTGCGCGAGGATCTGGGCCTGCCCGGCACCAAGTTCGGTTGCGGCGCGGGGCTGTGCGGTGCCTGCACGGTGCATGTCGACGGCGTAGCCACCCGGTCGTGCCAGACGGCCGCGTCCGATGTGGCGGGCCGCGAAGTGACGACGATCGAGGGGGTGGCGAACGGCCCCGTCGGCCAGCGGGTGCAGGGCGCGTGGATCGCCGCCGACGTGCCGCAATGCGGTTATTGCCAGGCGGGCCAGATCATGAGCGCGGTCGCACTGTTGACCGAAACGCCGCGCCCCGACGATGACGCGATCGACGCGGCGATGAGCGGCAATCTGTGTCGCTGCGCCACCTATGTTCGCATCCGCGCCGCGATCAAGGCGGCGGCGGCATGAGCGGCCCGGTGCTTTCGCGCCGCGCGTTCGTCGCGGCATCATTGGCGGCAGGTGGAGCGGTGCTGTTCGACCTGAACATTCCCGTAGCGAACGCTCAAGGGAGCGGCGCGATCACCGCCTTTGTACGGATCGACGCGGCCAATCGCGTGACCATCGGCGCCAAGAATGCCGAGGTCGGGCAGGGCGCGAAAACGATGCTGCCGATGCTGATCGCAGAGGAACTGGACGTCGACTGGGCGCAGGTGACCGTCGAGCAGACCCATGCCGATGCCGAGCGTTTCGGCGCGCAATCCGCAGGCGGCAGTCGCACGACGCCGCGCGAATGGCTGCCGATGCGGCGCGCGGGCGCGGTGGCGCGCGCGATGCTGGTCGCCGCCGCCGCCCGGCGCTGGGGCGTGGCGCCCGACACGCTGACGACTGGCGGCGGACAGGTGCGGCACGCCGCATCGGGCCGCACGCTGACCTATGGCGCGCTGGCGGCGGATGCGGCGGCGATGCCCGCGCCTGCTGCGGAAACGGTGCCGCTGAAGGACCCTTCGCGCTTTCGCATCATCGGCCAGCCGATCCCTGGTCCCGACACGCCCGCAATCGCCAGCGGAAAGCCGTTGTTCGGCATCGACCTGGCGCTGCCGGGCATGTTGCATGCGGTGCTGGTGACGTGCCCGGCCTTTGGCGGCACGTTCAAGCGCGCCAATCTGGACGCGGTGCGCGCCGTGCCGGGGGTGCGCCATGTGCTGACGATCAAGGGCGATGGCGAGCCGGAATCGCTGGTTGATGGCGTCGCGATCCTGTCGGAAAGCTGGTGGACCGCCAATCGCGCGCGCGACGTGCTGGAGGTGGAATGGGCCGATGCGGCGGCGCGCCAGTTCTCGAGCGAACACTATGCCGCCGCCGCCAAGGCCAAGGGCGCAGCCCCGGCCGAGATCGAGATTGCGCGCACGGGTGACGCGGCAGCCGCCTTTGCCGGTGCCGCGCGCCTGGTGACGGCGGACTATCACTATCCCTTCCTTGCCCATGCCACGCTGGAGCCGCAGAACTGCACCGCGCTGGTCCGCGACGGATCGGTCGAAATCTGGGCGCCGACGCAGAACCCTGAAGCGGGCCGGGGACTGGTAGCCAAGGCGCTGGGCCTGCCGCCGGAGCGGGTCCGCATCAACCTGATGCGGGTGGGCGGCGGGTTCGGACGGCGCTTGATGAACGATTATATGGTGCAGGCCGCCGCCATCGCCGCGCAGGTGCCGGGCACGCCGGTCAAGCTGCTGTATAATCGGGAGGATGACATCCGCCGCGATTTCTATCGCCCGGCGGGGTGGCATCGATTCCGCGCGGCGCTGGACGCATCCGGCAGGCTGACCGCGTTCGGCGATCATTTCATCACACTGGCGCGCGCGGGCAAGCCGACCAGTGGTGGCGATCTGCCCCCGGCCGAATTCCCCGCCGGTGTCGTCCCGGCGATCCTGTTCGAACAGAGCCTGATCCCCACCAACATGCCGACCGGCTGGTTGCGGGCGCCGGGATCGAACGGGCTAGCCTTTGCCTTTCAGGCGTTTCTTGACGAAGTGGCGGCCGCCGCCGGACGTGATTTGGCCTCGTTGATGCTCGAATTGCTGGCGGACGACCGTGAGCTACCGCGCGGCCCGTCGCAGCCGCCGTTCAAGACGGCGCGGGCGCGGGCGGTCATCGAAAAGGTGGTGGCGATGGCCGACTGGCAGGGGCGCGGCAAGCTGCCCGCCGGGGAGGGCAAGGGTTTCGCCTACTATCACAGCCACATGGGCTATTTTGCCGAGGTCGTGCATGTCGCGATGGCCGACGGCATGCCGCGCGTGCGACAGGTATGGGCGGCGGGCGATGTGGGCAGCCAGATCATCAATCCGCTGAATGCGCTCAACCAGGTGCAAGGCTCGATTATCGACGGGCTGGGACAGGCGCTGGCCGGGCAGGCGATCACACAGGTCGACGGCGCGGTCGAACAGGCCAATTTCGACACCCACCCGCTGATGCGGATCGACGCCGCACCAGTGATCGAAGTCGCGTTCGTGCCCAGTGACGATCCGCCCACCGGCCTTGGCGAACCGGCGCTGCCGCCCGTCATCCCGGCGCTGGTCAATGCCGTCCACGCCGCCACCGGGCGGCGGGTTCGCACACTTCCGATCACGGCGGAGATGTTCGAGGGCTGAACCCGCCATGCGTCATTTGACGTAGAGGGCGGGCGCGGTGCCCCCGGCATACTCGCGGCATCACGTTTCGCCGGGATTGGGGCCGAATTGGGGATAGCCGCGCCGATGCGCCATCACGTTGCCGTCGCCCGCCATGCCATGGCGCGCGATCCCTTCGTCATCTTCCTGATCGTGTCGGCGGCGATCTTCGCACTCTACTGGGTCGCCAGTGACCGGCGGGAGACGATCAGCGTCCCCGCCGCCGTGCAGAAGAGCCTGTCCGACGATTATGAACTGATGACCGGCAAGCAGCCCGACGCGGCGGCGAAGGCGCGGCTGATCGACGATTATGTCGCCAACGAACTGCTGTTTCGCGAAGCGGTGGCGCGCGGCATGCACATGACGGACAAGGCGACCAAGCAGCGCCTGATCGACCGTGTGCGCTTCATGATCGCGGGCGTCCCCGCCGAACCGAGCGAGGATGCGCTGATCGGCTATTACACCGCGCATCCCGAACTTTATCGCGCCGAACCGCGCATGTCGGTGCAGCATGTGTTCTTCGAACGCGCGCCCGGCGATCCCGCCGGGTTGCTGGCCCGGTTGCGCGCAGGCGGAACCGTGGCGGGCGACGATTTCTGGATGGGGCACGACCTGCCCGATTACGGCATCTCGATGCTGCGCGGCATGTTCGGCACCGCATTCCTGAAACGGTTGGAAGCGGCGAAGGCGGGCGAGTGGTTCGGGCCGGTGCAATCGACGCGCGGCTGGCATTTCGCGCGCGTGACCGAACGCGGCCCCGCCCGCGCGCTGCCCTATCCCGAAGCGCGAGATCAGGTATTGCAGGATTATCAGGCGCAGCAAACGGGTGCGGCGGTCGCCAGTGAAGTCGACCGGCTGAAGGCGGCCGTCAATGTCGATGTGGAATAACATGCTGCGGCTGTTGCTGGCGCTGGTTGCGGTGGCGGGACTGGCGGCGCCCGCCGCTGCCGATGTGTTCCGCATCGGCGAATTCGCCTTCACTCCGGGCGAGGGACCGGGCCAGTATGAACTGAGCGCGACCATGCCCGAATTGCTGGCCAGCAACGATCCGCTGACGCTGCCCGACGGCTGTGTCGAGGCGGGTCGCGAGCGCGCCGTCGACGCGACGCTGGCACGGCTGTCGGTCGAGATCGCGTGCGAGCAACCGCTGGCGCCCGGCGACCGGATCGTCACGCCATGGGCGGTCGACGGCGCGACCTTTGTCTCCACCATTTCGGGCGCGCCGGTGCGGCGTGCCTTGCAGCCGGAGGGGGACAATATCGTCCTGCCGGTTGGCGAAACCGCCGTACAGCAGCGCACGCTGCCCCAGGTCGCGGTCGAATATACCTGGCAGGGGATCGTCCACATCCTGGGCGGGTGGGACCATCTGGCGTTCGTGCTGTGCCTGTGCCTGCTGGCACGCGGGCGGCGATTGCTGGCGCTGGTGACGACGTTCACCATGGGCCATTCGCTCAGCCTGGCGCTGGCGTTTTTCGACGTGATCCGCGTGCCGGTGCCGCCGGTGGAGGCGGTGATCGCGCTGTCGATCGCGTTCATGGCGCGCGAAGCGATCCGCGCGGGCGGCGGCCATGTCGCCACGCACCGCGAATATCGGCGGCAACTGGCGGTGGTGGCGGGGTTCGGCCTGTTGCACGGGCTGGGTTTCGCGACCGTGCTGCGCGAATTGGGCGTCCTGCCGGACGAGCGGCTGAGCGGGCTGTTGTTCTTCAACGCCGGGGTTGAGCTGGGGCAGCTTGCCTTCGTGTCGGCGGTGCTGGCGGTAATGGCGCTGGCGGGGCGCGTCGGACAACAGCAGCGCGTTCGGATGGCCGCGCTGTACGGCGCCGGGATTACCGGCTGTTTCTGGATGATCGAGCGCGTGGCGGGCTTTACGCCGGGTCTCGCGTGACGCTGGCGGCACGTGCGCGCGCGGCGTTGGCGCGTGGCGACCTGCCTGGCGCGGCGGACGCGGCGTTGGCGCTGACACGCGAACAGCCGTCGCACTCCGACGGCTGGTTCTTGCTGGCCCTGACTGCCGCCGAACAGGGGCAGGTGCAGCGCGCGTTGACGCTGATCGAAGCGGCGCTGGAGTGGGGGAGCGATGCCGAGCATCTGGCGCAATATGCCCGCCTGTTGATCCTGGCGCGGCGCGACGGCGAAGCAGGCGATGCGGCGCGCCGGGCGCTGACGGCGGGACCGGTCGATGCGCGCACCTTTGACACCGTCGGCTGCGTACTGGCGCGGCTGGGCGATCATGAGGGGTCGGTCGCCCCTTTCGAACGCGCCGTGACGATGGCGGGGGATAATCCGTCCTATCGCTACAATCTGGCGGCGGCGTGCGGCTTTACCGGGCGGGTCGCGGCGGCGCGGGACCATTATGAGGCGATCCTGGCGGATAACCCCGGCGATGCGCGTGTGCATTACGCGCTGTCGATCCTGTCGCGACAGACCCCCGATGATGCGCCGGTCGCGCGGCTGAAGGCGGCACTGGCGGCGGCAAGCGTGCCCGCCGACCGCCTGCGGCTGAGCTATGCGCTGGCCAAGACGCATGAGGATCTGGGCGACGCGGCGGCGGCGTTCGCATATCTGTCCGCCGCCAATGCCGAACATCGCCGCGCGATCGGGTACGACTTCGCTCAGGACGCCGCCATTTTCGATGCGGTAGAGGCGGCGTTCGCGCGTCTGTTGCCGCCGTCGCCCGGCGATCCCGATCCCGCGCCGATCTTCGTCGTCGGCATGCCGCGCACCGGCACGACGCTGGTTGATCGCATCCTGTCCTCCCACCGTGATGTCGGATCGGCGGGCGAGCTTCAGGCAATGCCATTGGCGGTCAAGCAGATGGCCGCCACGCGTTCGCGCATGGTGATCGACGCGCAGACGGTGGCGGCGGGGGCGACCGCCGATCCCAGCGCCATCGCCGCCGCCTATCTGGCGCGTGCACAGCATCATCGCCCGGCGGGCAAGGCGCGCTTCGTTGACAAGCTGCCGGCCAATTTCCTGTATGTCGGCCACATCGCGCGTGCCTTTCCGAACGCGCGGATCGTGTGTCTCAGGCGGCATCCGATGGACACGGTCTGGAGCAACTACAAGAATCTGTTCGCCAGCCAGTCGGCCTATTACGCATACAGCTATGACCTGATCGACACGGCGCGATATTATCAGCGGTTCGACCGGCTGATGGCGCTGTGGGAGCAGCTGTTTCCCGGCCGCGTGCTGCAATTGTCCTATGAGGCGCTGGTCGCGGATCAGGTGGAGCAGACGCGCCGGTTGCTGGACCATGCGGGGCTGGCATGGGACGATGCCTGCCTGTCCTTCCACGAAAACCGCGCTGCGGTGGCGACGCCCAGCGCGGCGCAGGTGCGGCGGCCCTTGAACGCCGATGCGGTGGCGCGATGGCGGCGGCATGAAGCGGCGCTGGCACCGGTCGCCGACTGGTTCGTCGCAAACGGTATCCCGATCGACTGAGATAAAAAAAGGGGCGGCCGGCCGCAAAGCCGCCCGCCCCCGATCCGGATTAGAAGGTGACCCGACCCTCGACCCCGATCACGCGCGGCTGTGCGACCGAGCGCGCATAATAGCGCCCGATGATGCCGTCGTTCACCTGGCGATAACGGGTCAGGTCCTGGCTGACGCCGGTGATCGCATATTTGTCGAAGATGTTGTTGGCGAACAGGCTGATGTCGAACCCGCCAAAGTCCATCGTCGCCGATGCACGGTGCATCATATAGTCGGGCAGCGTCTCACCACCGGCACGCGCACCCGGCCGGGTGACGATGTCGCCGGTATAGGTCGCCGTCCAGTTCAGGCGCAGCGTGTTCTCACCCACCGGCGCGGTATAGACCGCCGAAACCGCACCCGAATGTCGCGCCGAACCCGGCAGGCGGTCGCCTGCCTGCGCGTCGACGAAACCGTCGGCGGTCGACAACAGCGCTGGGGCATCCTCGGTCAGCTTGGCGTCGAGGTACGAATAATTGCCGCGCAGCGTGAAGCGGTCGGTCACGCGCCCGTTGAACGAGAAATCGACACCGCGCGACCGGGCCGCGCCGCCATTGGCGGTGATGCCGATATTGCCGTTCACGGTCGAGCTGGACAGCTGGATCCCTTCCCAGTCGATGTTGAACACCGACAGGTTCAGGCTGAGGCGCCGGTCGAAAACCTGGGCGCGCAGGCCGAGTTCGATGTTCTTCGTTTCATCGGGATCGAACGCCAGCTCGTTGGGCAGCGCGCACAGATTCTGACCCGGCGGCAGCGGCAGCACGCACGGCGCAACCCGGTTCACGCCGCCGACGCGATAGCCCGTCGAATAGGTGGCGTAAGCGAGGATGTCGGACGTGAAGTCGAACGACGTATTGACCTTCCAAACCATGCCGCTGGCGCTGGTGTCGCCGCTGCGGATGCGCGACGGGTCGATCTCAAGACTGGGATAGGGCATCCGGCGACGGCCCGAAGGCGTCATCGGCGTGTCGGACCCGCCGGTGATGGCCGTGTCATAGCTGTAGTAACGCAGCCCGCCGGTGATCTGCCACGGTTCGATCGGGCGGAAGGTTAGCTCACCGAACACTGCCATTTCCTCGGTCTTGGACCGGGTGAAGGACACATATTCGGCGCCGTCGGGTCGATTCAGGCCGTTGTAGAAGCTGCCGTAAATGTCGCGCCCCTCTTCCGAAACCGCGAATTCGGCAAAGCCCGGCAGCCGTTCCACACCCGTCGAGGTGACACGCATCTTGTTATAGAAACCGCCGACAACCCAGTTGAACGGGCCGCCATGGGTGGAGACGAAGCGGATTTCCTGGTTGAACTGGTTCCGTTCCGACGTGCCCGTCGTGTAACCGGCAAAGGCGGGGAACAGTTCGTAATCATAATCCAGGTCGATCAGCAGATCGCTGACGTCGGTGACGGTGTTGGTGCGGCTGTTGGTGAAGGCCGAAACCCAGACGCCCTTGGCGATATCGCCCAGCGTCGCTTCCATTTCGAGGCTGACGAGATGGGCATAGCGCTTGGACGGTTCGGCAAAGCGCCACGGCGCTTCATATTTGCCCTCTCCGAACGCACCGCCGCCGGTCGCCTGCCGACCGTTCGAACGCGTCTCCTGAAAAACGTAGGAGAGATAGGCGTTGAAGTCGGGGACCGTGATGCCGAGCTGGTTACGCGTGGTGAAGGTGCGTTCCCAGTTCATGTCGTCCTGCGGCGCGAAATTCGCGGCCTGCTGTTCGGGGGTGCCGGCGGGATTGTCGACGCCGCCCGGCTGCGGGATCGATACGCCCGGCGTCTTCACGATGAACGGATAATCGATGAAGCCGGGATCGTAATAATAGCCGGTGGCGCTGCGGAACGCCATCACGTCGCGGATGATCGGCAGGTTGATCGCGGCATCGACGACATAACCGACGCCGCCCGAATGCGCGACGTCATACACGCGGGCATGGCCGTATCCCTCGACCCGGCTGGCGTCCGGACGGTTGGGAATATAGCGGATCGCGCCCGCCAGCGTGCCCAGACCGTAAAGCGTGCCCTGCGGCCCCAGCAGCGTTTCGACGCGCTGAAGGTCGATCAGCTTGAAGTCCAGATACAGCGGCACGTCGCCCAGATAGGTACCGAACGCGTCGTCATTATTGTTGCCGCCCGCGCTGGTATCGTCGGCGGACAGGCCGCGCATGACGATCGTGCCCGCCCCGCGCGGACCCGTATCGGTGACGGTGATGCCCGGCGTAAATGCACCCAGGTCGCGCACGTCGTCCAGCCGTTCGGCTGCCAGTTCGGCGGACCCGATTGCAGAGATGTTGATCGGCGTATCCTGAATGGTGGTCGCGCGGCGGGTTGCCGTCACGACGATCGAATCGTCGCTCTGCTGGGCCGCGCTGGCCCCCGCCAGCATATCGTCGGCGACTGCCTGTTCGGTGGCGATCTGCGCTGCGGCGGGTGAAGCAAAGGCCCCGCCCGCAAGGATGGTGGCCGACGCCAGCCCGATCCTGAACTTCTTTTGGTACGACATGCCTTACCCCCCTGTGGTGGTCGTGTCTTGCGGTTTTCAGGTTCCTCTCGCCGTGACCCGCCCTTGTTGTCTGGCTGTCCGACCGGCCGGGCCAATGCGCCACGGTCGCCGTCGTCGGGTCTTGCTGGGGGAAGGCTATGGATTCGGCGCTTCCGCAAACATGGGGCGAATGACGTAGGATCGGGGGTGCCCCCCCTTCTACGTCATTCGCCCCATTTGGTCGGGCGGCCCGGGCGGTCAGGAAAAGGCTTCGACGAACGGGGGTTGTCGACAAGGGGCGCCCCATGATCCGACGGATCGTAGCCGGAGACCCGAATGCCTTCGATAAGCGCTGTCACGGGCTGGAGCATGGCGGGCATCGCCGCCATGGCGACGCTGGTCGGCGGGCAGGTGCAGAATGCAGCCACACCCGCACCACAGCTTCCCGCCACCGATAATGTGGAGCCGATCAAGCCGCTGGAAATCCCGGAGGATGTGGCCGAAAAGCTGACCGCACTCGATCAACCGCGGCTGGACTTTCTGAAGAGCGGCGTGGCGGCACGCTATGTCGACAAGGAAGCGATGTTCGAACGCTTCCGCACCGCCAAGCCGGCGGAGATCGCCGCTTATGTCGATGCGGTGCGTCAGGTGTACGAACAGGGCGAGTTCAAGGCGGGCCGCGACCGCGCATCGATCCCGCTCGACGTTCGCTCACCGATGTTCAACGCCTGGAAGCTGCGCCGCCCGGCAGTGATGGACCCCGCGCGAGAGGCGGGGCCGGTCGACCTTCGCCGCTATCTGGGCGGCTATGGCGGCGGCTTCGCCACCTTTGCCAACGCGCCCGTCGCTTTCACGCCTGCGGACCTGAAGGCGGGCAAGGTTGATGTGGCCATTGTCGGCGCGCCGCTGGACATGGGGTCGGGCTGGCGTAACGCCATTGACGGGCCGCGCGCCATGCGGATGACGGGCGGTGCGGGCGGCAACGACATGTATTCGATGATCAACCCCAACGGGGCACTGAACATCGTCGATTATGGCGACATCGCCATCGATCAGAACTCCACCGAGCGCAGCGTCGACCATGTGCGCGAAATGGTGCGCGAAATTGCCGAGACCGGGGCGATCCCGATCGTCATCGGCGGCGACCACAGCCTGGAATATCCCAACCTTGCCGGTGCAGCGGACGTGCATGGCAAGGGTACGGTCGGCGTCGTCCATTTTGATTCGCACTATGACGCCGCGCGCAACCGCGTGCATCAGCTCGACCACGGCCAGCCTGTCTATCGCGTGATCAGCGAAGGCCATGTGAAGGGCAGCAACTACATCCAGGTCGGCCTGCGCGCGCGCGGCCCTGACCTTGAGACGTTCGGGTGGATGCGCAACAAGGGCATGCGCTATCACACCATGGTCGAGGTCGAGAAATGGGGCTGGGACAAGGTGATGGCCCGCGCGCTGGCCGAAGCGCGCGATAACGCCAAAAAGCTGTGGATCAGCTTTGACGTCGATGTGCTGGACCCGGCGTTCATGCCGGGCACCGGCACCCCCGTTCCCGGCGGCCTGACAATGCGGGAGGCGCAGCCGATCATGCGGCGCCTGTGCGCCGAAAACGACATTGCCGGCATCGATATCGTCGAAGTCGCCCCGTATCTGGACACCAGTTACAAGACCGCGCTGAACAGCAATTACCTGCTGAACGCCTGCCTTTCCGGCATCGCGATGCGGAAAAAGGGGCTGAAGCCCGGCTATTTCAATCCCGTCTCGGTCGAACATGGCCGGGACAATTATTACGGGGACCGTAAATCATGACCCGAGCGTCGCTTTTCGGGCGAGTGGCGGCTGCGCTGCTCGTGGCCGCGATCCCTGTTGCCGGCGCATGGGCGCAGGACGCCGATCCGCTGGCATCGCTGAGCGCGGAGAAGCGCGCATTCCTGTCGGATGCCGCCACGCTGGAGCGTTTCGGGCTGACGCCGGAAAAGCTGCGGATCGCGCTGGCCGGGCGCACCCCGCAACAGGTCGACGCCTATGCCGCCGCGTTGATGGCGCTGGTCGAGGATGCAAAGTTCAAGCCGGGCCGCGACGCGGGTGAGATTGCGCTCAATCCCCAGGCGCGCGGCTGGAATGCGGGCACGATCGTCCGGCCCAAGATCCTCGACAAGGTGAGGCGCGACGACGGGCCGTTCAGCCTGAAGCGCTATATGTACCAGCGCGCCGGCGTGCCGACCTTTGCCGACGCGCCGGTCGCGATCCGTCAGGAGGATCTGGTCGCGGGCAAGGTCGAGGTCGCGTTCGTCGGCGTACCGCTGGACTTCTCGTCCGGCTGGCGCGACGCCAAGCACGCGCCAGAGGCGCTGCGCGGCATGGACGGGCTGGTGGGGGCCGATGCCGATGGCGGGGTCGATCCTGGGCTGGTCCTGAACCTGGCCGACTACGGCAACCTGACGATCGACCCGATGGCACCCGACCGCGGGCTGGACCATGTTCGCGCGATGCTGGGCGACATGGCCAAGATCGGCGTCGTCCCCTTCATCGTGGGCGGCGACCATACGCTGATGTACCCGGACGTGGCGGCGATGGTCGATGCCTATGGCACCGGCAATGTCGCGGTGGTTCAGTTCGACGCCCATGCCGATGCCGAGCTGGACGGCGACCATATGATCTCCGACAATCAGACGCTGACCCGGCTGATGGGCGAGCAGATCGTGCGCGGCAGCGACGTGACGCATGTCGGCCTGCGCGGACGCGGCGCGACTGGCGCCACGCGCGCGCGGCTGACGCAAGCGGGGGTCAAGCTGCACCCGATGCAGGCAATCGCCGCGCGCGGGTGGGAGCGGACCACAGACGACATCATCGCCGGGTTGAAGGGCGGGCCGGCCAATGTCTTCGTCTCGTTCGACATGAGCGTGCTGGACCCCGGCGACGCCCCCGCATCGGGACGCCCCGTGCCCGGCGGCATCACCATGCGCGAGGCGATCCCGATGGTGCGGCGCATCTGTTCGGAAACCAGGGTGGTGGGTTTCGACCTGCTGGATACCGCACCCATTCTTGACCCCACCTATGTCACGCGGATGAGCGCGAACTACATCCTGCACGCCTGCCTGTCCGGCATCGCGATGCGGAAAGTCGCGGGCACCCGCACGGCGTCGGCACGATGACGTCCGCCAGCGCCGTCACCGGCTGGAGCCTGGCCGCCGCCGCCGCCATCGCCACGCTTGGCGGGGATATGCAGCAGACGCCAAACCCGCCGCCGCCGATCCCGGCGGAGGACATCATGGGCAATCCTAAGCCGCTGGAACTGCCCGAAGACGTCGCGGCCAAGCTGGCGCCGCTGCCCGCCGAACAGGTCGCACTCATCAAAGGGGGGCTGACCGGCCGTTATGTCGACAAGGACACCCTGTTCGAGCGCGTCCGCACGATGCCCGCGCCCGAACTGGCGGCCTATATCGCGGCGATCGCGGCGCTGCACGAGCAGGCGGAGTTCAAGGCCGGGCGCGACAAGACGACGATCACGCTCGACACCAATTCTCCCAATTTCAACGCGTGGAAGCAGAAACGCCCGCTGCTGCTCGATCCCAAGCGCGATCCGGGTCCGGTAGACCTTGGCCGCTATATCGGGGGGCGGGGCGGCGGTTTCGCGACCTTTGCCGGGGCGCCGGTTGCCTTTACGCCCGAAGACCTGAAGGCGGGGAAGGTCGATGTGGCCATTGTCGGCGCGCCGCTGGACATGGGGTCGGGCTGGCGCAACGCCATCGACGGGCCACGCGCGCTCCGGATGACGGGCGGCGCGGGCGGCAACGACATGTATTCGATGATCAACCCGACATCGGCGCTGAAAGTGGTCGATTACGGTGACATCGCCATCGACCAGAACTCGACCGAGCGAAGCGTCGAGCATGTGCGCGAAATGGTGCGCGAAATCGCGGCCACCGGGGCGATCCCGATCGTCATCGGTGGCGATCACAGCCTCGAATACCCCAACGTCGCCGCCGCCGCCGATGTGCACGGCAAGGGCAAGGTTGGCGTCGTCCATTTCGACTCGCATTACGACGTGGGCCGCAACGGCGTGCATTGGATCACGCATGGCTCCCCCGTCTATCGCGTGCTGCACGAAGGGCATGTGCGGCCACAGGATTACATCCAGGTCGGCCTGCGCGCGCGCGGTCCCGATCTGGAGACGTTCGGTTGGATGCGCAACAAGGGCATGCGCTATCACACCATGGTCGAGGTCGAGAAATGGGGCTGGGACAAGGTGATGACCCGCGCGCTGGCCGAAGCGCGGCAGAACACCAAGAAGCTGTGGATCAGCTTTGACGTCGACGTGCTGGACCCGGCGTTCATGCCGGGTACCGGCACCCCCGTTCCCGGCGGGCTGACGATGCGGGAGGCGCAGCCGATCATGCGGCGCCTGTGCGCCGAGAACGACATTGCCGGCATCGATATCGTCGAAGTCGCCCCGTATCTGGACACCAGTTACAAGACCGCGCTGAACAGCAATTACCTGCTGAACGCCTGCCTTTCCGGCATCGCGATGCGGAAAAAGGGGCTGAAGCCCGGCTACTTCAACCCCGTCTCGGTCGAGCATGGCCAGGACAATTATTACGGCGTCGCGCGCAAGCGTCCGGCGGCGGCAAAGCGGCGCTGAGGCGCGATATACGTCATTTGCTCGATACCCCGCGCACCACCGGTCGATAGGGTCAGGTCGCGCCAAGGGTTGGGGGCGCTACCCAAGGGGGACCGATCACGATGCGGGTGCCGCGTCTTCGAACCATGTCATGGGCAAGCCTTGGCGGCGGCCTAGTGCTGCTGTCCGCATCGGTCGTGATGGCCGGGGGGCAGGCCGACGATCCCGCCGGTGGCCCGGCAGTCGAACGGGAAGCGGGGATACCCGTCACCGATCCGCTGGTGATCGAGAAATGCGGCACCTGTCATGCCCCCGACGACAAGGGCAATCTGTCGCGCATTTCTTGGGTGCGGACCACGCCGGAGGGGTGGGCGCAAGCGATCAAGCGCATGGTTCGCTTGAACGGCGCGAGCCTGACGCCCGACGAATCGCGCGCCATCGTCCAGTCGCTGTCGGCCAGCCACGGCCTTGCCCCGGAAGAGGCGCAGGCGGTGATGTACATCCCCGAAAAGCGGATGCTGGACGAAAGCAACATCCCGAATGACGATGTTCGTGGGGCGTGTGCGTCCTGCCATGCGTTCGGCCAGCCGCTGTCGTGGCGCCGGTCGAAGCATGAATGGAAGCTGCTGCAGGACATGCACGTCGCGCTCTATTCCCAGGCCGACGCGCAATATCGCCGCCCCGCCGCCGGTCAGGACGGAGAGGGCGCGGCCACCAAGAAGCGGACGCGCGGCGAAGTCGGGCTGGAATATATCCGAAAGACCGCGCCGCTGCACACGCCCGAATGGGCGGCATGGACGGCGCGGGCGCGCACGCCTCGACTGGCGGGCGACTGGCTGCTGACCGCATCGGTGCCGGGCAAGGGCCGCTTCGTCGGCACCATGCATGTCGAGCCGGGCAAGGGCGAGGCGGGCTTTGTCACGCGCACCACGCTGCGCCCGCTGGATGGCGGTGCGGCGATGACGCGCACGGGCACGGGGCTGGTCTATGGCGGCTATGCGTGGCGCGGGGTGTCGAAGGGCGGCGGCGCGGCCGCGCCCGACGCGCTGAGTGCCGATACGCGCGAGGCGATGTGGTTCGCGCCCGATCAAAGCCACGCCACCGGCCGCTGGTTCTGGGGCGAATATCACGAGTTCGGCTATGACGTGAAACTGGTGCGCGCCACCGCCGCGCCGGTCGTGCTGGCGGTCACGCCGGGTCGGGTGAAGGCCGGGGCCAAGGGCGTTGAGTTCCGCGTCGTCGGCCACAGCCTGCCGACATCGCCCGCCCCTGCCGACATCGACCTGGGCACCGGCGTCACCGTTCGCCGGATCGTGTCGGCCAGCCCGACCGAATGGGTGATCAGCGCCGATGTCGCCGACACCGCGATTTCCGGTCCGCGCGACGTGGCGGTCGCGGGCACGGTGCTGCAAAGCGCCTATCCGGTCTATCGCCGGATCGATTCGATGAAGGTCACGCCCGAAACCGGTCTTGCCCGGCTGGGCGGCGGCAAGCATCCCAAGGGATATCAGCAGTTCGAGGCGATCGGTTTCGAAAACGGCCCCGACGGCAAGCCAAATACGGCTGACGACATCGCGCTCGGCCCGGTGGATGTCGACTGGTCGATCAACGAGTTCCCGACCGTCTGGTATGACGACGACGTCAAGTTCGTCGGCAAGCTGTCGCCAGCCGCATTGTTCACGCCAGCGGTCGACGGCCCTAATCCCGCCCGCCGCTTCGGCCGCAACAATTATGGCGAGGTGTGGGTGACCGCGACCGCCCGGTCGGAACGCGACCGGTTCGGCAAACCGCTCTCGGCCCGCGCCTTTCTGGTGGTGACGGTGCCATCCTACCAACGCTGGGACCAGCCGGAGGTGTCGCGATGACCGATTGGAGCAAGGTGCGCTATCGCCAGGGTGAGGCGTACCGGTTCGAGGCGGCGGGGCAGCCCTTCGTCTATCTGCCCGGCGCGGGCGCCATTTTCGGCACCGACGGCGCGGTGCAGGACGTTCTGGACCGCGTGGGGTCAGAAGGGGCCACCCATGTCGAGCTGATGGCGGCGCTAGGCGCGGCGGGGCACGATGCTGCCGATGCCGAGGTGCTATTGCGCGAAATGCGCCAGGCGCGGCTGATCGAACATGGCGACATGGTGCCCTTTCCCGCGCCCCAGCCGCCGCCCGCCGATTTCCCGCTTCAGGCGCTGGTGCTGAACATTACCAACCAGTGCAATCTGGCCTGCACCTATTGCTATGAATTCGGCGCGGACAAGATCGCCACCCCGGCGGGCAAGCCGCGATACATGACGATCGAGACGGCGCGCGCATCGGTCGACCTGCTGATCGCGGAGGCGCGCGAACGCCCGGCGGTGCATGTCACCTTCTTCGGCGGCGAAACGCTGATGAACTTCCGGTTGCTGAAGGACATCGTGGCATATGCCGACACCGCGACCGCGGCGGCGGGCAAGGCCATCACCTACAGCCTGACGACCAACGCCACGCTGCTGACCCCAGCGATGATCGAGTTCCTGTCCGACCACCGCATCGGCGTGACGGTCAGCATGGACGGCCCGCCAGAGATCCAGGACCGCCACCGCGTCTTCAAGAACGGCAAGGGCAGCTATGCCGTGATCGAGCCGCGGCTGCGCGCGCTGATCGCCGGACATCGCACGCGCGCGGTGACGGCGCGGGTAACCCTGACCGAGGGGGTGACCGACGTCATCCGCATCTATCGCCACCTGAAGGACGATTTGGGCTTTCACGAGGTCGGCTTTGCGCCCGTTACCGAATCGGGCAACCGCACCTATGCGCTGGGCGACGGTGGCATGGACACGGTGCTGGCCCAGTTCCGCGCGCTGGCCGACGAATGGCTGGAACACGCGCTGCGCGGCGAATCGCACGGCTTCACCAATGTCAGCGAGACGATCGGCGAGCTGATTTCGGGTGTGAACAAGTCGCATCCGTGCGGCGCGGCGCTGGGACTGATGGGCGTGGGGCCGTCGGGCGACCTGTCGCCCTGCCACCGCTTCACCGATGCCGACACGCACCGCATGGGCGATGTGTCGACCGGAATCGACCGCGCGGCGCAGGCCGATTTCCTTTCGCGCGGTCATGTCGGCGGCAAATATGACTGCCAGTCATGCTGGGCACGACCGCTTTGCGCCGGGGGATGCCATCACGAGGCGTTCGTCCGCTACGGCGATACCGGCCACGCCAATCTGCATTATTGCGACTGGATCCGCGAATGGACCGACGTCTGCCTGCGGATCTATGGCGAGCTGGCCGCCCGCAATCCCGATTTTCTCGTCCGCTTCGCCGACCGGAAGGGGCTGTCATGAAGCATCTGAAACCGATCAATCGAAAGGCCGAGCGGCTCGACGCTGCGCTCGACACGCCCCCGCCGCCGGTTGGCGCAGAGGAAGAGGATGTGGTCGCGTTGCAGGACCCCCGGCCGCATGTGCCGATGGGCTGCACCCTGTCCTTTTCCCCCGGTTGGGAAGTCGACGCGGGCGGCGGCACGGCAGGCCTGTGTCAGCCGGTGGAACGCGACATTTACGACTGTTACGTCACGTGTTTCTGGCCCGTGCAGGTGCCCGACCATGTGAACTATTCGCCCGATTGGGCATCGAATTGCGCGGCGGCCACCAAGGATTGGCGCAGCCTTGATCTGGTGTTCCCATGAAGCGTGCGCTGGCATTCGCCGCCGCCGCGCTGGGCCTGACCGGGGCGGCGCCCGCGTCGACGCTGTTCCTGGGTTCCTATCCTGACACGCTGCTGATCTTTGACGAGGGCAAAGGCGCGGTCACGGGCCGGATCAAGCTGGCCAGCGGCCTGCCGACCAGCATGCAATTGTCCGACGACGGCAAGCGCATCTATGTGACGACGATCACCACTTCGGGGATCGAGGTGATCGACACTGCCACGCACCGCGTCATCAACCAGTTCAGCCTGAACGACGGACCGACGCGCTGGCGCTTTTGGGGTGGTACGCCCGACCCGACGGGACGCTATTTCTATACCGTCGGGACGAAGATCGAGAAGGGCGTCGACCGCTATACCGTCAGCAAGCCGCTCTACATGGTCGTGGACCTTGAGAAAAAGTCGGTGGTCCGCACGCAGGAGGTGGATGAACAGGACGCGCGCGCGGGCGGGCGCGGTGGGTACAAGGTGTCGCCCGACGGCCGGTTCCTCTACAGCTTTGGCGAGAAGATCGTCATCGTCGACCTGCCCACGCTGAAGGCGGTCGAGCGGATCGACCTGGCCAAGCCGGAAGGCATGGGCCTTGAGGAAGTCGGTTTTGGCGGCCAGCTGGAAAACCAGCGCGAGCCGGGCAAGCTGGTGTCGCTGTTCAACGCCCAGGACCCCTATATCCACGCCAAGATGTTCGGCGTGGCGCGGTTCGACCTGACCAGCCGCCAGTTCGACTTTACCCCGATCGGCCCCGCGCCCGATGCGATGGCGGGGCTGCAACTCTCCCCCGACGGCAAGACCGCCTATACCGTCGTGACCAACGGCAAGCTTGGCAACAAGCGGTGCGAGTTCTGGCGGTTCGACATGACCACCAACGCCGTGCTGGACAAGGCGGAATTCCAATGCCGCTCGCGCTTCCGCTTCGGCCTGTCGGGCGACGGGGCCAAGCTGTACATCTATGGCGCCAGCTATGACATCGAGGTTTATGACGCGCGGACGCTGAAGCGGGAGCGCACCTGGGATCTGGGCGCGGATACCACCGGCGCGGGCATGGTGATCGCGGGATGACGCGCCCGCCCGCGCCTGACGAGGCCCGCTTCGGCGTCGGCATCAGGGGCGACGGCGTGGCGGCGGCGGCATGTGCGCGGCTGTTGGAAGCGGCGGGGGTGCCGGTCGGGGTGCGTGCGGCGCCCCGGCGCGACGTGCCGGTCGTGATGGTCAGCGATGCCGCGCGGTTATTGCTGTGCGACGTGTTCGACCGGCCGACGCTGTTCGACGGGCTACCGCGCGTGTGGCGGCGGGTCGTGGATTGGGGCGGGCGCGAACAGGCGCTGCCGCACGGCGCAACGCTGGTATCGGGCGATGCCATGCGCGCGGCGCTGCGGGGCGGTCCACCAGGCGACGAACGGGCCAGCGATTTCGTCATTCACGCGACCCTGCCACCGGGCTGTGCGCCCTATCGCTTTGGTGAGCGGCTGGCGAACGCCACGCGTGTCCGGCTGCGAGCGACCACGTGCCGGGAGGAATGCCGGATCGAGGCGGTGCGGTCGGGCTGGCTGTTTCTGGTCCCTGAGACCGACGACCACGGTGTCTTGCTGGCCATCGGTGCCGACGCCGACACATTGCTGGGCGAAAGCCGATCGGTCGCGCCGCGTGTCCAGCCGATCGGTGCAATCGGCGTCTTTCCCGCCGCGCCCAGCCTGACCTTGCCGCTGTGCGGGCCGCAATGGCTTGCCTGCGGCAGCGCCGCGATGTCGTTCGACCCCATTTGCGGCGACGGCGCGGCCCAGTCGGCGCGCGAAGCCATTCTGGCCGCCGCCGTCATCGCCGAGATCGCCAGCGGCGGCGATGCCGACGCGCTGCTGCTGCATTATCAGTCGATGCTGATCGCCACCATGCGGCGGCATCTGGCATTGTGTGCGCAATTCTATCGCAGCGGCGGCGACAGCGACTGGTGGCGGGCACAGCATGCTGCGCTGGTCGAGGGGCATGAATGGTGCACGGGCATGTTGATGACCCTGCCCGAACCGCGCTTCATGCTGCGCGGCTTTCGCCTCGTCCCCCGGCTGGCGGCGGCGTGAGCGTGTCCGGCGATTTGCCTGGCTGGCGCGCCTTTGCCCGGCTGGCGCCGTTCGTGCGGCCCTATCGCGCCCGGTTGCTGGGCGTGTTCGCGATCAGCCTGCTGGCGACCGCGATGGGACTGGCGCAACCCTATCTGTCCAAGCTGCTGATCGACGAAGCGCTGATGCGGCGGGACATGAGCGCTTTGTGGATTATCGCTGCGCTGATGGTCGGCGCGACGGTGCTGGGCTATGCCATCAACATCCTGTCGAGCTGGCGCTACCTGCGGCTGTCGGCGGCGATGCTGTTCGACATTCGCGCCGCTTTGCTGCGGCACCTGCAAACGCTGTCGCCGCGCTTTTACGGCGGGTTCCGGCTGGGCGATCTGGTGTCGCGGATGAACAGCGATGTCAGCGACGTTCAGCGGATCGCGGCGGATACGCTGCTGTCCGCGGTGACGAACATCCTGTTCCTGGTCGGCTGCGCGGGGATGATGATCTGGCTCGACTGGCGGCTGTTTCTGGTCGGCACGGTGCTGCTGCCGTTCAGCGTGATGGCGTTCCTGGCGCTGCAACGGCGCCTGACCGACGCGACGCGCACGATGCGCGAACGCGGCGCCGATCTGGGCAGCCTGATCGTCGATACCGTCCTGGGGATGCGGACCGTCACGTCGCTGCGCGCGGGCGAGCATGAGGTGGCCCGCTTTGGCCGCGCCAACGACGCCTTTGTCGCGGCGATGCTCAGGATGCAGGCGACGTCGTTCATGACCGGCGCCGTGCCGGGGACGGTGATGGCGGCGGCGACGGCGGGCGTGGTCCTGTATGGTGGCGCGCGCATCATCGACGGCGGCATGACGATCGGCACGCTGGTCGCGTTCATGGCGTACCAGATGCGGATCATGTCGCCGGTCCAGACGCTGATCGGGCTGATGGGCGGGATGGCGTCGGCGCGGGTGTCGCTGGGGCGGCTGTTCGTGCTGTTCGACACACCCGCCGATGTGCGCGAGGCCGCCGACGCCAGCCCCATCGGCCCCGTACGGAGCGCGATCGTGCTGGAAGGCGTCTCGATCGCGCATGATCGCGGGCCGGTGCTGGAGGGGCTGGACCTGACGATCCCGGCGGGGCGCATCTGCGCGATCCTGGGCCGCAGCGGGGTTGGAAAGTCGACAATGGCGGACCTGATCGTGCGCTATCTCGATCCCGATGACGGCACCGTTCGGATCGACGGACAGGATCTGCGCGGTGTTGCGCTGGACGACCTGCGCCGCGAAGTCATGCTGGTCGACCAGTCGCCCTGGCTGTTCAACGACAGCATCGCCGCCAACATCGCCTTTGCCGCGCCCGATGCCGATACCGCCGCCATCACCGCCGCCGCGCATGCCGCGGGGATGGATGCGTTCCTCAACCGGCTGCCGCTGGGGATGGAGACACCAGTGGGGGAGCGCGGCCTGGCCTTGTCTGCAGGTGAGCGGCAGCGCGTGGCGCTGGCCCGCGCGCTGCTCAGGCGGCCAAGCGTCCTGATCCTCGACGAACCCAGCTCCGCGCTGGATGCCGAGACGGAGGCGCTGATCGCCGGGCGGCTGCGCGCAGCGCTGCCCGATGCGACGATCATCGTCATTACTCATAAACCAGCGCTGGCCGCCATCGCCGACATGGTCGTGACGATCGAGGGTGGACGTGCCCGGACGCTTCAGGTCCTGCATGACGTGGCGTGAGCCGGTGCGCGTCGGCGTGATCGACAGCGGCGTCCACCCCGCGCACCCGCATATCCGTGCCGAAGCGCTCGCGACCGGTGTGGCCATCCTGCGCAACGGCGAAGTCGCGGCGGGGAACGAAGCGACGCTCGATCGGCTGGGCCATGGCACTGCCGTCACCGCCGCTATTCAGGAAAAGGCACTGGGCGCGATTTGCGTGCCCGTGCGCGTTTTTCACGACGCACTGCGCGCCAGTGCGGTGGCGCTGGTCGCGGCCATCGACTGGTGCGTGGCGGCGCGGGTCGATCTGGTGAACCTCAGCCTTGGCACCACCAATGCCGCGCATCGCCCCGCGATCGAAGCGGCGGTCCAGCGCGCGGTGCGGGCGGGCGTCGCGGTGGTCGCGGCACGACAGGCTGGGGACGAGCCATGCTGGCCCGGCAGCGCATCCGGTGCGATCGGTGTCGTCGTGGGCGCGGATTGCGCGCGCGACGGCTGCTTCCAGCTTGGTGATGCGTTCGCCGCGTCGGGGGAGCCACGCCCGATACCCGGTGTGCCGCCGCGTCGGAATCTGGTCGGCATCAGCTTTGCGGTCGCGAACCTGACCGGCCTTGCCGCGCGGCACTGCGCCGAATTGCCGCTTGCGTTGGCCGGGGCGGATCGGATCGACGTGTTGCGCCGTCGCCTGGCGGATCAGGCGATGGCGAACCCGGCCAGCCGCTCCACCATCCAGAAACAGCCGACGGCGCCAACCGCATAAAGCGCCGCGACCCGTGCCGGCGCCTCAATCCGCACGGCGCGCAGTCCCGCCAGCATCGCCACGATCGCGCCGACAAATACAAGCTGCCCCAGCTCGACACCGATGTTGAAGAACACCAGCCCCGCGATGCGCTCCCCCGGCCGCACGCCCAGCTCGCCCAGCGCGCTGGCAAAGCCCAACCCGTGCAACAGGCCGAACAGCGATACCACGATCAGTTGCCGATCAGAGGCAAAACGCTGAACCCCGCGCGCGACCAGCGGCGCCTCCCGCGCCATGAATGCGATGGACAAGGCGATCGCCGCCTCCACCGGCGGGATCGGCACGCGTACAAGGTCGAAAAACGCGACCGCCAACGAAATCGAATGGCCCAGTGTGAAGGCGCTGACCAGCCACAACAGCCCGCGCCCCCGCGCCAGCAGCGTCAGGCACAGCACGAACGCCAGATGGTCCCACCCCGTCCAGATATGCCACACGCCCTGAGCGACGAATTCGCGTGCCAGCTGGAACAGGGGGCGCGTCGATCCCGCCGTGTCGCCCACCGGCACGGCAATGCCGCCCGCATTGGCCGCCAGGCTGCGATCCACGGCGACGCCGCCCACCGACGACAGAAAGCGTCCGCCATCGACCTTCCACGGCGTCTGCACGACATCGCGGCCGCCAAGCGCGCGGTCGCAGGCAAAGGTATAGGCGAAATGCGCCCGCCCGGCCGCTGACTGGCGGGTCATGCCCGTCTGTCGGCATCCATCGGGCAGGGTGATGCCGTCGCTGTGCGCCAGCGTTTCGGGCACTGCCGCCGTCAGTTCATAAGTGCCGGGGTCTTCGCCTGCGCTCAGCGCGAAATCCGCCGACATGAAAATGTCCGCTCGCGCATGCGACGGTACCAGCGTCGCCAGCGCCAGCAGCAGCGCCGACAGCCTATTCCGCCACATCGAACTTCGCCCGCAATCCGATCATCGCCGTGTCGATGGCGCGTTCCGTCTCGGCCATCATCAGATCCTGGCGCACCTGATCGCGGATCTGGCGATAGGGCAGGCGCGCGGCGGGCAGCGATTCTTCCCGTCGCACGAAATGCCACCCGCGCGGCGAGCGGATCGGGCCGACCCACCGATCCCGTGGCGCGGTGCGGAGCGCGTCGACGAAGGGCTGGCCGAAGATGCCGCGCACCATGCTGTCGCCGTAACGCGGAAAGTGGCGGCCCAGCCAGAAATCGTCCCCCGCCACCGGCTCACCCGCATTCAGCCGCGCGAGCAGCCCCGACGCATCCGACGGTGCCTGTTCGAAAAAGATCTGGTCGAAACTGGTGCGCGGCTCACCCTGATAGCGGGTCAGGTTGCTGCTGTAGAAATCGACAAGCTGTTCCTCGCTCGGCTCTGCCGGGGCGCCCGCGATCAGATAGCGTACCTTGTCGGCCAGCCGCTTGCGCGTGTCGGCGTCGGTCAGCTGCATGTCGCGGTCGATGGCTTCGCGGAACAGCAATTCCTCGGTCAGCCATTCCTTTTTCATGCGCGCCTGGTCAGCGGCAGTGGCGCTGCGGCCGGTCAGCGTCTGAAATTCCTCCACCATCGCGCGCTCGATTTCGGCGGTGAATCGGATTTCGGGCGTCCGCTGCGCCTCGATCACGGCATAAGCGCCAAACATCGCCGTGCCCGCCAGCAGGAACGCAAACAGCGGGTCGCGAAACCATCGCCCGCCGCCCCGATGCGCGCCCGGTTCGCGTGTCGCAACTGCATCCATGGCTTGGCCCCCGACCATCAGGTGCGCGACCCTAGCAGCGGGGCGAGTCGCTTTTGCCTACGTCAAATGACGCATGGGGGCGCACCCGTGCTTTCCATAGCGTTTTCGGAGCGTCACGCAGACGGGCGATGGTCCCGTGCCTGTCGTGAATGGGGGAGACCGAGACGCCATGATCCGATCGAAGATTCTGCTGCTGGCCGCGTCGTCCCTGACGCTGGCGCTGGGTGCTTGCTCCGGTGAGGGCGGCGGCGCCGGTGCCACGTCGGGCGATACCGTGGCGGTGGGCGTGCTTCAGTCGCTGACCGGCACCATGGCGATCAGCGAGATCACTGTGAAGAACGCCGAAATGCTGGCGATCGAGGAAATCAACGCCGCCGGCGGCGTGATGGGCAAGACGATCAACGCACTGGTCGAGGATGGCGCGTCCGACCCATCGACCTTCGCGCAAAAGGCGTCGAAGCTGATCGAAAGCGACGAGGTCGCCACCGTGTTCGGCGGCTGGACCAGCGCCAGCCGCAAGGCGATGCTGCCGGTGTTCGAGCGGACCAAGAACCTGTTGTGGTATCCCGTCCAGTTCGAAGGCAACGAATGTTCGCCGAACATCATGTATTCGGGCGCCCAGCCTAACCAGCAGGCGCTGCCCGCGCTGAAATGGGCGATGGAACAGGGCCATAAAAGCTATTTCCTGATCGGATCGGACTATGTCTATCCGCGCACGGCCAACCTGATCCTGAAAAAGCATATCGAGAAGGCTGGTTTGCAGGTGCTGGGCGAAAGCTATGTGCCGCTGGGCGGCACGGACTTTTCCGGCGTGATCGCGCGTATCCGGCAAGCCAAGCCCGCGATCATCATCAACACGCTGAACGGCGATTCCAACGTCGCCTTCTTCAAGCAGATGGCCGCCGCCGGGCTGGGCAGCAAGACGATTCCCGTCATGTCCTTCTCGATCGGCGAGCAGGAAGCGCAGGCGATGGGCACCCAGCTGGTCGAGGGCAGCTATGCCGCGTGGAATTATTTCCAGAGCCTGCCGGGCGACGCCAATGCCAAGTTCATCGCCGCTTACCGCGCGAAATTCGGGGCCGATGCCGCGATCACCGATCCGATGGTCCATGGCTATCTGGACGTCTACGCCTGGAAGGCAGCGGTGGAGAAGGCCAAGAGCTTCGACCCCGAAGCCGTCCGCAAGGCGGCGGTGACGCTGGGCGCGTTTCAGACGCCGATGGGCATGGTCAGCTTCGCGCCCAATCAAAGCCTGTCGCAAAAGGCTTATGTCGGCCGGCTGAAGGCCGATGGCCAGTTCGAGATCGTGCAGGATTCGGGCGCCGATATCGCGCCGGAGCCATATGACGCGCTGGCGTTCCCCGGCAAGACCTGCACCCTCTGATCCGCCGGAGCCGCACCGGCCATGGACCTTTTCCTCAACCAGCTGTTCAACGGCGTCTCGCTGGCGTCGCTGTATCTGCTCGCATCGCTGGGGCTGGCCCTGTCGTTCGGGCTGATGCGCGTCATCAACATGGCGCACGGCGAAATGCTGATGCTGGGCGGTTATCTGGCCTGGGCGACGCTGTCGGTCGTGCCCGGGCCGGCCGGCATATTGGTTGCGATTCCCGTCGCCTTTGCCGGTGCCGCCGCGATGGGGGGCGTCATTCAGGTGGGGCTGGTTCGCCGCCTGTCGGCGCGCCCGCTGGACACGTTGCTCGCCACATGGGGCGTCAGCTTGATCCTGCAGCAAGCCGCGCGTGATCTGTTCGGCGCGGTGGGCGTGGAGGTGCGCGCGCCTGCATGGCTGGACGGCGGCCTGACGCTGGGCGGTATCGTGCTGCCCTCCACCCGGCTGTTCATCATCGCGGTCGCCATCGTGGTGCTGGCGGCGTTGACGCTGGTGCTGCTCAAGACGCGGATCGGCCTGCTGGTGCGCGCGGTTAATCAGGACCGGATGATGGCGTCGGCCACCGGCATTGATGTGGGCCGTGTCGACCTGACGGTATTCTGCCTGGGTTCGGGGATCGCGGGCGCGGCGGGCGTGATGCTCGCGCTGCTCGGTCCGGTCACGCCCAGCGTGGGACAGGCCTATATCATTCCCGCCTTCCTGGTCGTGGTGATGGGCGGTCTGGGCAGCGTCACCGGCACCACCGTCGCGGCGGCGGTGCTGGGGGTATTCGCGGCGCTGGCCCAGATGTTCGTCGATGTCAGCGTGTCGCAGATGCTGCTGCTGATCTTCGTGGTCCTTTTCATCCAGATCCGCCCGCAAGGCGTGGTCGCGGCCCGGACGCGCCAGCTCGATGCCTGACATGACCGCCCTAAACGATCGCATCCGCCCGGCGTTGCGCGTCCTGCCCTGGGCGCTGCTGGCCTTTGCCGTGGCCGCGCCGTTCCTGCTGTCGGGCTACGACCTGAACCTGCTGGCGCGGTTCATGGCGATGGGCATCCTTGCGTTGGGTATCGTCATGATCTGGGGACATGGGGGCATCCTCAGCCTAGGGCAGGGCGTATTCTTTGGCCTGGGCGGCTATGCCGTCGCGATGCACATGAAGCTGGCGGACCTGCCCGCCGGCGAAATCCCCGATTTCATGGTGTGGAGCGGGCGAGAGGCGTTGCCCTGGTGGTGGGAGCCGTTCGCCAGCCCCGCCTTTGCCATCGCCGCCGCGCTGCTGGTGCCGGCGTTGCTGGGCGCCCTGTTCGCATGGGCGGTGTTTCATCGCCGGGTCGGAGGCACCTATTTCGCGCTGATCACACAGGCGCTGGCGCTTGCCTTCGCGACGCTGGTCATCAGCCAGCAGGACGCGACCGGCGGGTTCAACGGGCTGACCGATTTCTATTCGATCCTGGGCTTCGGCATCGCGTCGCCACGCACCGCGACCGGGCTGTACTGGCTGACGCTGGCGATCCTTTGCGGCGCGTTCGTGGGGCTGCGCTGGCTGCTCGCATCCCGCTTCGGCATGTTGCTGCGCGCGGCGCGGGACGGGGAGAACCGCGTGCGGTTTCTGGGCTACAGCCCCGTGCCGTTCAAGGTGGTGGCGTTCGCGCTGGCGGCGATGCTGGCCGGGGCGGGGGGTGCGTTGTTCACGCTGCACGCGGGCGTCGTGTCGCCTGCGCTGATCGGCGTCGTGCCCTCGATCGAGATGGTGATCTTTGTCGCGGTGGGCGGGCGATACAGCCTGGCGGGTGCGATCGTCGGCGCGCTGGCGATCAACCTGGCGCGCGATGCGGTGTCCAGCGCCTTTCCCGAATTGTGGCTGTATCTGATGGGGGCTTTGTTCATCCTGGTCGTGACGCTGATGCCCAACGGGCTGGCGGGTCTGGTGCGGGGGCAGGCGAAGTGAGCGGCGCTGGCGTGGCCGGGCTGTTGCTGGCCGTCGACGGCGTGACCGTCGATTATAGCGGCTTCAAGGCGCTGGACGGGTTCAGCCTGACGCTGAACCGGGGCGAACGGCGGGTGGTGATCGGCCCCAATGGCGCGGGCAAGTCGACACTGTGCGACACCATCATCGGCCGCGTGCGCCCGACCGAGGGGCATGTGCTGTTCGAGGGCGAGGCGATCGAGCGGCTGCCCGAACAGGCGATCGTCGCGCGGGGCATCTGTCGCAAGTTTCAGGCGCCGGGCGTGTTGCCCACACTCAGCGTGCGCGACAATCTGGCGCTGGCGGCACGGCGCGACCGGCGCTGGTGGAAGAGCTTCGGCACCGGCATCCCGGCGGACGAACGCGCGGCGGTGGACGAAGCGCTGGAGACGGTCGGCCTGACCGACCGCGCCGGCGTGCAGGCGGGCACGCTGGCGCATGGCGAGAAACAGTGGCTTGAGATCGGCATGGTCATGGCGACCCGCGCCGAATTGCTGCTGCTGGACGAACCGACCGCGGGCATGGGCCCGGCGGAAACCAGCCGTACGGCCGAGCTGATCCACGCGCTCGGCCCCGATCGCACCGTGCTGGTGATCGACCATGACATGAGCTTTGTCGAACAACTGGGCGCGCCTGTCACCGTGATGCATCAGGGCCGTTTCCTGAAACAGGGCAGCATCGCCGAAGTGCGCGCCGATCCGCAGGTCGCGGCGGTCTATCTGGGACATACGGCATGAGCGACGCGCTGCTCGAAATCACGCGGCTGTGCGCCAGCCATGGCGAAAGCCGGGTGCTGTGGGACGTGGACCTGACGATTGCGCGCGGTCGCGCCATGGCGCTGATCGGGCGCAACGGCGTGGGCAAGACGACGCTGCTGCACACGATCATGGGCACGCACCGCGCCGCCAGCGGCACGCTTCGCTTCGACGGGCGCGATGTGACGGCGCTGCGCCCCGACATTCGTGCGCGCGCCGGGATCGGCTTCGTGCCGCAGGGGCGGCATGTCTTTCCGCACCTGACGGTCATGGAGAATCTTGAAACCGGCCTGTCGGCGCGTGGCACACGCGGGTCGGGCGGGGTGCCGGCCCATATCTTCGACCTGTTCCCCAAGTTGTATGACATCCGCACCCGGCCCGGCGGCTTTCTGTCGGGCGGGGAGCAGCAGCAGCTGGCGATTGGCCGCGCGCTGGCCGGGGAGCCGAGCCTGTTGCTGCTGGATGAGCCGACCGAGGGCATTCAGCCCAATGTCGTGCAACAGATCGAAGCCGCGCTGGTGCATGTCCGCGACGCGCTGGGCATGACGGTGCTGGTGGTCGAACAATATCTGGACTTCGTCTGGCGCTTTGCCGACGACTATGTCGCGATGCAGGGTGGGCGCATCCTGCGGCAGGGGCGCATCGCCGACGAAACCGCCGCCGACGTGGCACATCTGGTCCGGATTTAGGCGCCCTCGCGACTGCGAAAGGTTCGTCTCGAACGTCCCGCACCCTTGATTCCCGCGCACGAGGGGCGACATGGCGGCCCCAGGCAGGTTGACAAGGATCAGTTCATGAAGGCGATGACCACCGGTTCCCCCGCGACGCTGGACACGTTGCGCTTTACCGAGTGCGACGATCCTGGTCAGCCGGGTCGCGGCGAGATTCGGGTGGCGCTGCATGGCAGTTCGCTCAACTTTCACGATCTTGGCGTCGTCACCGGCCGCATGCCCGCCAGCGCCGGCCGCGTGGCGCTGGCCGATGGGGGCGGGGTTGTCGAGGCGGTTGGCGATGGCGTGACCGAGTTTGCGCCCGGCGACCAGGTGGTCTCCTGCTTCTTCCCCGACTGGCAGGACGGCCCGGCGACCATTGGCGATTTCTCGCGCACGCCGGGGGACGGCATCGACGGCTTTGCGACTTCCCATGTCGTGCGCCCTGCCACCGCCTTTACCCGCGCGCCGCGCGGCTTCGATCATGTCGAGGCCGCGACGATCACCACTGCCGGGCTGACCGCGTGGCGGGCGCTGGTCGGAGACGGCGGGTTGAAGGCGGGCGACGTCGTGCTGCTGCTGGGCACCGGCGGCGTTTCGATCTGGGGCCTTCAGATTGCGAAGGCGATGGGTGCGACCGCGATCGTCACCTCCTCATCGGGTGAAAAGCTGGAGCGCGCGCGCGAGCTGGGCGCGGATCATGTCGTCAATTACCGCGAGGTGCAGGACTGGGGCCGCGCCGTTCAGGACTGGACCGGCGGGCGCGGGGTTGACCATGTTCTGGAGCTGGGCGGGGCGGGCACGCTGCCCAATTCGATTAACGCGGTTCGGGTCGGCGGTCACATCGCCCTGATCGGTACCGTCGCGGGCGTGGTCGGCGATGTGCCCACGGCGGCCTTGATGGCCAAGCAGGCGCGGTTGCAGGGGCTGATCGTGGGATCGCGCCGTCAGCAGCAGGATTTCGTCCGCGCGATCGAGACGACGGGTATCCGCCCGATCGTCGACCGCCGCTTCCCGCTGGCAGAACTGCCAGATGCGTTCCGCTTTCAGGAAACCGCCGGGCATTTCGGCAAAATCGGGGTGGAGTGGTAACGACACGCCACCCAAGCTGCTCGCAGCGCGCCGCAATAGGCGGCGGCGTTGCGGGGCGTTAGACGACCGTCCGAAATGGAGACCGAACATGCCCTTTCCCGCTCCCTACACTGCCGATCCCGCGCGCTATGACGGGCGGATGCCCTATCGCCGGACCGGGCGTAGCGGCCTGAGGTTGCCGGCGATCAGCCTTGGGCTGTGGCAGAATTTCGGGGGCACCGATGTGTTCGAAACCGGGCGCGCCATCCTGCGCCGCGCGTTCGACCGGGGCGTCACCCATTTCGATCTGGCGAACAATTACGGCCCCCCTTACGGCTCCGCCGAAGAGAATTTCGGTCGCGTGCTGGCCACCGACTTCGCCGGGCATCGCGACGAACTGATCCTTTCGACCAAGGCGGGGTGGGACATGTGGCCGGGGCCGTATGGCGACATCGGCTCCTCGAAAAAATATCTGATCGCCAGCTGTGAGCAGAGCCTGCGGCGGATGGGCGTCGATTATGTCGACATCTTCTATTCGCACCGCGTCGATCCCGACACGCCGCTGGAGGAGACGATGGGCGCGCTGGTCCAACTGCACCGGCAGGGCAAGGCGCTGTATGTCGGCATCTCCTCCTACGAACCCGGCCTGACCCGGCGCGCTGCCGCGATCCTCGCGGAAGAGAAGGTGCCGCTCTTCATTCACCAGCCCAGCTATTCGATTCTGAACCGCTGGATCGAGCGCGAACTGCTGGACACGCTGGACGATCTGGGTACCGGCTGCATCGCCTTTTCGCCGCTGGCGCAGGGGATGCTGACCGACAAATATCTGAACGGCGTTCCGGCAGAGGCGCGCGCGGCACGGCAGGGATCGCTGTCCCAGTCGCTGCTGAGCGAGCAGAACCTTGCCATGGTGCGCGCGCTGAACGCGATCGCAAAGGGGCGGGGCCAGACGCTGGCGCAGATGGCCGTTGCCTGGGTCCTGCGCGACCCGCGCGTGACATCGGCACTGATCGGCGCGCGGACGGTCGAGCAGCTTGACGATTCGCTGGACGCGCTGGCCCGGCTGGACTTCACGGACGAGGAATTGAGCGCGATCGACGCCGCCGCCAGCGATGGCGGAATCAACATCTGGTCGGGATCGTCCGACATCGTCACGCTGCCCGCCGCGCAGGGGGTAGCGCAACGCTGAACCGAAGCGCCATCGGTGCCCAAGGGTGCCGGTGGCGTTTCCCTAAGCCGTGAGGGTTAATTTCGGCAGGGCCTCGAACGCCGGTTTTGCGAACAGAAACCCTTGGATGTAGCGGACGCCAAGATCCTTCAAACTGGCAAGCTCGGCATTCGACTCTACGCCTTCGGCAATCACCGTGACGCCCAGCGCCCGGCAAATCCTGATGACACCATCGACGATCGTGCGGCGGGGCAGGCTGGTATCCAGGCCTCGGATCAGTTCCATGTCGAGCTTGATTATATCGGGCTGAAATCGCGCCAGCAGATTAAGGCCGGCATGGCCTGCGCCGAAGTCGTCGAGTGCGGTCCCGAAGCCCATCTTCTGATACGCAGCGATGATGTTGGCGACGTGTGCGGGATCGGCCATCTCCTCATTTTCCGTGAATTCGAAAATCAGCCGGTCTGCGGGAAAGTTGGTCGCCGACGCTGTTCTGAGCGTGAGTTGGATGCACGCCATGGGTGAGTAGACGGCGTTGGGCAGAAAGTTGATCGACAGTCGGGCCGGTGTGTCCAGGATGCCCGCAACCGCAGCCGCTTCGATGGCCTTGACCCGGCAGCGCTGATCAAAGGCATAGCGGTTGGCCGCTGTGATTTTCGACAGCACGCTTGCAGCTGGCTCTCCACTGGGCCCGCGGACCAGCGCTTCATACGCAAAGGGCGTGCCGGTCTGAACGTCGACGATGGGCTGGAACGCCATGGAGAAACCGAAATCGAGCGGCTCGCCATCGCGACATCCCGCACAAGCATGTTCTAATGTTCGCACGACCCAGCCCCTCGATGCCACATGGCGGTTTAGCATCAACGGGTTAACGACATCATCCGCTGCCACCGACCGACCGACCCGCTTCGCTAACGCCCCGATTTGCGGCGCGCGGACCAAAAGGCCAGCCGCCGGCGGATGTCGCGTTCGAAGCCGCGTTCATTGGGGGCGTAAAGCGGCGCCGGGTTGGTCGCGACGATTTCGTCGGGATAGAATTCCTGGCCAGAAAAGGCGTCGGGCCGGTCGTGATCATATTGATAGCCCTGATGATAGCCCAGTTCCTTCATCAGCGCGGTCGGTGCGTTCAATATATGCTTTGGCGGGGGGAGCGAGCCGGTCTTGCGGGCAAGCGCCATCGCGCTGTCGAACGCCAGATAGGCCGCGTTGGATTTGGGCGCGGTCGCGACATAGGCGATGGCCTGCGCCAGAAACAGCCGCCCTTCGGGAAGGCCGACTCGCTCGAACGCCTGCCACGCGGTGACGACCTGAACCATGGCGTTCGGGTCGGCCATGCCCACATCCTCCGACGCGGCGCAGGACAGGCGGCGAAAGATTACGGCCGGGTCCTCACCCCCCGACAACATGCGCGCGGCCCAGTACATCGCGGCATCGACATCGCTGCCGCGCAGGCTTTTGTGAAAGCAGCTGAGCAGGTTGAAATGCTCTTCCTGCCCCTTGTCGTACAAGGGCGCGCGCGACTGGACGATGGCGGCCAGCTGTTCGGTATCAAGCGGCGCATCCGCGCCAATCGCGAACAGGTCGTCGCACAAGCCCAGCAGATAGCGGGCATCGCCATCGGCCATGGCGATCAACGCGTCGCGCGCGCCCGCATCCAGCGGCAGCGATGCATCGAAATGCCGCTCCGCCCGCGCGATGACCTGATCGAGGTCGGCGGGGCTGAGCCGCTTGAGCGTGAAGACCTTGGCCCGCGACAGCAGCGCGGAGACCAGGCTGAAGCTGGGGTTTTCGGTCGTTGCGCCGATCAGTGTGAAGGTGCCGTCCTCGATCGCGGGCAGCATCGCGTCCTGAACCGGCCGGGAAAAGCGATGCAGTTCGTCGATGAACACCGCCGTCTGGCGATTCGATATGTTGCGAAGCGAGGATGCCGCCGCAATCGCCTTTCGCAAGTCGGCAATGCCGGTCGAGACGGCGGAAAGCTGCTTGAATTCATAGCCTGCCTCACGCGCGATCAGGCGGGCGATGGTCGTTTTGCCGACGCCGGGCGGCCCCCACAGGACGAAGGAGGAGAGGCGCTGTTGCGCCAGCATTCGGCCGAGCGGCCCGTCCGGCCCGGTTAGGTGTTCCTGCCCGATCACCTCGGCAATGCTGGCTGGGCGCAGCAATTCGGCCAGCGGGCGCACCGGGGTGCCGGCGAACAGCGAATCGGTCATGTCGGCCACCCGCGATTGACGGGAGGCGCAAGGATAAGGGGGGCGGGTGGCGGGGCGATGTTCCCGAACAGATCGGCCATCCGCGCAAGATAGGGGCAAGGCGCGGCTTCTTCATCCCCGGTCCACCCCGGTGTCAGCGGATCGGCCAGACGCCCAGCACGTCGTCGGTCGCGGGGTTTTCGATCCGCACCTCGTCAAAACGGGCGCCGATCAGGCAGATTGGCCGCTGGTCGATGCCGCCCGGCTGGGTACAGCGGACCGGCTGGGCGCCCGGTACGGGCGCAAGGCGGCCCAAGACGCGCACGCGCAGGCCCTGCGATCCGTCGAACCGGTCGGCGGGAACGCGCTTGACCACGTCGAAGCGGCGGGGGTCGGTATCGACCTCTCCCTCAGGAAAGCGGGCAATGGCCAGCGTCTGCCCCGGCAGCATGATCGGTTCCCGCCCGGTCGGCGTCGTCTGCCCCCGCGTGGCGCAGCGTTCGGCACCGGACCAGGGGCGGGCGATCCAGAACCCCTCGACCGCACGTGCCGCCACATCGCCGCCCAGATTCCAGTCCGCCCCGGTCCAGCGGTCGGCCGTCACCGACACGCGCAACGTCGCCGCATCCTCGTCATAGCGCCACTGCATCGGCAGGCCGCTGCCCTCTCCGCTGGGGCCGGTGCAGCCAAAGGGCAGCGTCAGCTCGAACCGGCGCCCGGCCGCTTCGCGCACGGCATCGGGCATCGCGGCGCCGGTGGAATAGGCGTCCGCCGCCTGCGTCGCCAGTGCCAGCAGATCGGCCCGGCCCAGTACGCGCGCAGTGTCGCTGGGCGTCGGGCTCGGCGCGGCCACCGGCATGCGGATCACGCGCGGCAGCACGGGGTCGGGACGGGGTGCGGTGTCGCGACCGATCAGGAAACCGGCGCCGCCGATCGCAATCGCCGCCGCCAGTCCGCCTGCAATGGCCAGCCGGCTCGCCCTGATACTGGGTTCGTGCATATGTCCCTGATAGCAAATCCGCCGCGATGCTCCAGACCCCAAGGGCATTGATCGTCCGCTGGACTTGACAGCGGGCCGTCCCGGCTCGACGCGGGGAGCCATGGCGATCGACCAGATACTGACGCTGTTCGTGCTTGCTGCGGTGGTGGCGGCGATGATCTGGGACAAGGTGCGTGCCGATGTCGTCGCGCTGACGGGCGCGGCTGTGCTGCTGATGACGGGCGTGGTGCGCCCGGTCGAGGTGCAGGGCGCCTTTGCCAGCCCGGCGATCATCGCGCTCGCTTCGCTGTTCGTCATTGCGTATGCGCTTGAGTTATCCGGCCTCCTGGACCGCGCGATCGCGATGGCGGTGGCGATGTGCCGGCGGCTGGGGGCGCTGGGCATCTGGTTGCTGCTGGGAATGATCGGCATCCTGTCCAGCTTCCTCAATTCGACGCCGATCGTCGTGCTGGGCGCGCCGGTGGTGCGCGACGTGGCGACGACATTGGGCCTGTCGCCCAAGCGGTTCCTGATCCCGCTGTCCTACATCACCATCCTGATGGGCTGTTGCACGCTGATCGGCACGTCGACCAACCTGCTGGTCGACGACATGGCCAGCCTGGCAGGGCAGTCGCGGTTCGGCATTTTCGAAATCACGCCGGTGGGCGTTCCGGTGGCGATCGTCGGCGGGCTGTACCTGATGCTGGTCAGCCGCCGCCTGCTGGGCGGGCGGTTCGAGGCGGATGCGCCGGAGGGCGGGGTCGCCATCGACGAAAGTCACATCAACAGCGCCCAGATCGGCAATGCCGCACTGTTCGCGGAAAAGCGCCCGTTGCGCCCGGCCCATGCGGCAATTGCGCTGGGCGTGTTCGTGGGGGCCATCCTGCTGGCGACGATCGGTGTCGCGCCGATCGCGGCGACCGCATTTGCCGGGGCGGTGCTGTTGATCCTGTTGCGCGTCATCAGCGCCGATGAAGCCTATTCGGGACTGCGCCCCGAAATCCTGATCCTGATCGCGGGCATGGTGGTGATCGGCATCGCCATGGAGGAGAGCGGGCTGGCGGCAGAGGCGTCGAGGATGCTGATCGCCACGGTCAACGGGCTGGACCCGCTGGTCGCGCTGATCGTGCTCTATGCGCTGACCATGGTGCTGACCGAGCTGTTGTCGAACGCGACGGTGGCCGTGCTGGTCACGCCGGTCGCGGTTGCACTGGCCGAAAGCCTGGCGGTCAGCCCCCGCCCGTTCCTGGTGGCGGTGATGATGTCGGCCAGCGCCGCCTTTGCCACGCCGTTCGGGTACCAGACCAACGTCATCGTCTATCAGATGGGGCGATACCGCTATATGGATTTCGTGCGCGTCGGATTGCCGCTGAACCTGATTACGGGTGCGGCGGCGATTGCGGCGATCCGGGTGTTCTTTCCCTTCTAGGCGACGGCCCGGCGGCTGACCCACCACAGCCGCCCGCCGTTCAGCAGCGCACCCATGACCATGCCTGCCGCCGACGCCCAGACCAGCCCCGTCGGCCCCGCACCGCCGCGCACCAGCAGCCAGCCGATGCTGCCTGTCACCAGGAAAAAGGCGATGATCCCGTTGACCCCTGCCGCCACCTGATCGCCCAGCGACCGCAGCGCATAGACGAACACGACCTGCAATCCGTCGAACAGGATGAAGGGCGCCCATGGCAGCAGCATCGCCACCGCGATGGCGTGCACGGCCCCTTCGGCGGGAAAGATCGAGACGATGGGCCGCAGCGCGATCAGGATGGCCAGCGCCATCAGCCCGGTCAGCAGCGCGGCCAGCCCCGCCGCAATCGCCGCGCGGCGGCCCGCTTCGCCCGGCAACCCTTCGCCGATCGCATTGCCGACGCGCACCCCCGCCGCCGATCCCAGCCCCAGCGCGACGCCGAAGGTCACGTTATGGACCGAAAAAACGATCTGGAATGCGTGGGCCGTCGGCTCTCCCAACTGCGTCGACAGGGCGATCAGGATGGAAAAGCCCGCCAGTTCCAGTCCCGACGCCAGCGCCGGCACCGCGCCGAAATTGAGCAGGCTGACCACCCCTGACCAGCGCAGGTCGCCCAGCCGCCGCACGCCGCGCTCGACCGCGCGGGGCAGGGTCCATGCAGCCCACAACATGCCCGCCGCGCCCAGCGCCGATGCCGTCGCGGTCGCAGCCGCTGCCCCCACCGCGCCCCATGCGGGCAAGCCCAGATGACCACCCGACCACGCCCATGCCAGCAGCGCATTGACCGGCAGCACCGACAACTGGATCACCATCACCCGGCGCGGGCGGCTGACCCCCTCCAGAAAGAAACTGGCGGCGATGGAGACGAGCTGGAACGGATAGGCGAGCGCCATCACCCGCACGACCGATGCGGCGGCGGGCGCCAGATCGGGCGCGACCCCGACCAGCAGCAGCAACGGATGCGCCAGTACGAACAGGATCGCACCGCTCGCCAGGCCCAGGATCAGGCCCAGCACCAGCCCTTCATGCAACACACGGCCCGTTTCGGGCAGGTCGCCCGCCCCGTCGGCGCGTGACACCGCGACGATGACGCCCGACAGCCAGCCCAGCACGACGACGATGCCGATATAGGTGATGGCGCGACTGGCCCCCAGCGCGGCCACTTCATGCGTGCCGGCCATGCCGACCACGATCACGTCGGTCAGGTGCAGGATGGTCCAGTTCAGGCTGGTCAGCATCACCGGCCACGCCAGGCCCAGGATGCGGCGCGCCTCGACGGCAAGGGGAGCGGGCGCGGGGGTCATTTGCGGGCCGCTGTAGGCCGATGACGCGCGGCGGGCAATTACGCGCGAAACCATGTTGCATGGGACATTGGACGCTGCTAGGGGCACCGGCCTACCGACCGCCGGTCACCCGGCGGGATTGACACGTGCGGTCGTGGCGGAACTGGTAGACGCGCAACGTTGAGGTCGTTGTGGGCGAAAGCCCGTGGAAGTTCGAGTCTTCTCGACCGCACCATCACTCTCCCCATTCAAGATAAAGTGGCGCCGCCGCACCAGCGTGGACGTGCGCGCCCCCTCGACGTCGGGCCATGCGATGCCGATATCGCGTCTGCGGTATCTCCCCCATCAGAAAGGATCCGGTTTGACCGTCAGCAGCATCGCCCGCGTGCCGACCGAGCATGGATCGCGCTATCTTCAGCAGCTGTGCAAGCATTGGAGCCACAATCTGGCGGTCGAGTTCAGCGACGACCGCGGCGTGATCACCTTTCCACGCGATGCGCGTGGGGCGGACTGGCCGGGTGATGCAGTCGCGACGTTCGATGCGTCCGCCGACATGCTGGAAATTCGGATCGACGCGAGCGCCGGGGGGCAGTTAGAAGCGCTGAAGGGGGCGGTCGAGCGGCATGTCGACCGATTTGCCTTCCGCGAGGCGCCGCTCCGCTATGATTGGCAGGACAGCCGCTGATTCGGGGGCGGCGGCGATGCTCGCCTCCAGCCGCTCGGCCGTTTGGCGCAGCTGATCCGCCAGCCCGTCGCGATCGTGCAGCGCAGCGGCCTGTCGTTGGACGATGGCGCATAGTTCATCGACCATGCGCTTCAGATATGCCGGATCTTCGGACGCGGTCAGATGATCCGCCGCGCGTCCCTGCGCGACTGGACCCGACCTTGCCGGAACCGGATGTTGCGAGTGTCCCTCCCACATGCGGGCAAAGACGCCCTGCGCGAACCGGAGTTCCGCAAGTCCCCAACCCGGTGCGTCAGCCGTCGCGGCGTCTGCACAGCATGTCGTGATAGGCGTCCAGCACGGCCTGGTTGGCGGTATCCCAGACATAGCGGCGGGCCGCGCGGTGCCCCGCTTCGCCCGCCTGGCGGCGCAGCGCCGGATCGTCGATCAGGCGCTGGATCGCGTCGGCATAGGCGCCGACATCGGTGGGTGGCACCAGGAAGCCGGTGACGCCCGGTTCGACCAGATCGATCGCCCCGGTCGCGCGCGCGGCGACAACGGGCACGCCCGCCGCCATCGCCTCTGTCGTCACATTGCCAAAGGTTTCGGTGACGCTGGGCATGAAGAACACGTCCATGCCCGCCACCGCGCGGCCCAGATCGTCGCCCGACTGAAAGCCGGTAAAGACCGCGTCGGGCACCCGTTCGGCGAACCAGCTGCGCGCCGGGCCTTCACCGATGACCAACACCTTGTGCCGGACGCCGCGCCGCTTCAGCTCGGCAATGACCTCGGCAAAGATGCCCAGTCCCTTTTCCAGAACCAGCCGGCCCAGAAAGCCCACTGCCACTTCATCGTCGGCGATACCCAGCGACCTTCGCCACGCCAGGTCGCGGCGCGCAGGATTGAAGCGGTCATGGTCGATCCCGCGCGACCAGATGCCGATCGGCGTCGTCACGCCCCATTCGTGCAACAGGCTCGCCATGCCGGGGCTGGGCACCATCACCCGGTCCGCCCGGTTATAGAATCGCGCCGACAGCCGCGTCGCCAGCGGCTCCAGAAAGCCGAGGCCGTAATAGCGGGGATAGGTTTCGAACCGCGTGTGCAACGATGCCAGCGTGGGAATGCCACGCGCGCGCGCCCAGCTTAAAATGCGGTGCCCGCTCCAGTCGGGGGCGGCGATATGGACGATATCGGGGCGATAGGTTTCCAGATCAGCGCGAACGGATGCCGGCAATCCCTTGCCCAGCCGATATTCGCCGCGCCCGCCCGGCAGCGCAAAGGCCGGCACGTCGACCAGATCGCCCGTCGCCGGAAAGGCCGGTTCCTCGACCGTCGGGGAATAGGCGCGCGTGGTGACGCCCGCATCCAGAAGATAGGCGACAAGACGGTTGAGCGCCTGATTGGCGCCGTCGCGAACATAGTTGTAGTTGCCGCTGTAAAGGGCGATCCGAAGCGCGTCTGGCTGCATGGCGCGGGGACTTAGACCGGATACGGCCCTTTGGCCATGGGAACGAAGACCCGACATGCCGGTTCGCTTTTCCGACCAGAAGTTATCGGAGCAGCCATATGTCCAACGCCTTTCGTAAGGGTCAGACAGTCAAGTGGGAGTGGGGGCAGGGTACCGCCAAGGGCAAGGTAGCCGACAAATTCACCCGCCGCGTACAGCGCACCATCAAAGGATCCAAGATCGTCAAGAACGGGACCGAGGATAATCCCGCCTATCTGATCGAACAGGAGGATGGCGACGAAGTGCTGAAGCGCGGCAGCGAACTGAAGGCGGGGTGATCCGCTATTCGACGCCGTGCAACACCCAGTTCAGCGCTGCCCCGCGACTGGGCAGGACGCGAAGATAGGGTTGAGGCATTTCCCGCAGGATCTGCAACCGGTGCAGCGCGCTTTGGGTGACGACGGCGATGCGACTGGCCTTGGGGAAATCGGCGAACTGCGCCCGGAAATGCGCGAGATTATGCTGGGGCTGGATGTTGCTGCCCGACATGTCGATCAACAGGCGGTATCCCTGACGAAAGCCATGCCGATGGAAATCGGCCCAGATGGCTTTTCCATATTCGACCACGGTGCCTTGTGCGAACAGGCCCGACCAGCTGATATCCAGCAGATTGCGCGCCTTGTCGAAATGATAACGGTACATCGGATTCCTGCCTCTGGCCCGTTCTGACGAGGCAATGGTTGATTGACGGTTAAACAGCCGTGTCCGGCAGATATTCCCTTTTCGTTCCGGCGCGCTTAGATCGGGGGCATGGCAAAACCCCGCAAACGCTATGTCTGTCAGGCCTGTGGATCGGTCACCGCGCAATGGGCGGGGCAATGCGGCGATTGCGGCGACTGGAACACGCTGGTCGAGGAAGCGTCGGCGGCGGCAACGCCGTTTCAGCAGAAGCATAATCTGCAATCGGGCGGGCGCCCGATCCTGTTGTCGGGCCTGAACACCGACATCGCCCTTCCCGAACGCATGGCAACGAGCATCGCGGAACTGGACCGCGCATTGGGCGGCGGCTTTGTCGAAGGGTCGGCGACACTGATCGGCGGCGATCCTGGCATCGGCAAATCGACCCTGTTGTTGCAGGCGACGGCCAAGCTGGCGCTGGCGGGCAAGCGGGTCGCCTATGTCTCTGGCGAAGAAGCGGCGGATCAAGTGCGGTTGCGCGCGCGGCGACTGGGTCTGGGGCAGGCGCCGGTGCAACTGGCGGCGGCAACATCGGTGCGCGACATCCTGACCACGTTCGGCACGGCGACACCGCCCGACCTGCTGGTGATCGATTCGATCCAGACGATGCATTCCGACCTGATCGAAGGGGCGCCCGGCACCGTCAGCCAGGTGCGCGCCAGCGCGGGCGAGCTGATCCGCTTTGCCAAGGAACGCGGCACCGCCGTCGTGCTGGTGGGCCATGTGACCAAGGACGGCAGCCTGGCCGGGCCGCGCGTCATGGAGCATATGGTCGACACCGTGCTGGCGTTCGAGGGCGAGCGCAGTCACCAGTATCGCATCCTGCGCGCGATCAAGAATCGCTTTGGCGGCACCGACGAAATCGGCGTTTTCTCGATGGAGACGCAGGGGCTGTCGGAAATCGCCAATCCGTCCAGCCTGTTCCTGACCTCGCGGGACGAGGGGGTGACGGGCACCGTCGTCTTTCCCGCGCTGGAGGGGACACGTCCCGTGCTGGTGGAGGTGCAGGCGCTGACGGTGCGGCTGGCCAGCGGGGCGACGCCGCGCCGCGCGGTCGTCGGCTGGGATTCGGGGCGGCTGGCGATGATCCTGGCGGTGCTGGAGGCACGCTGCGGTCTGAGTTTTTCCACGGCTGAGGTCTATCTGAACATTGCGGGCGGATACCGCGTGTCCGACCCCGCCGCCGACATGGCGGTCGCGGCGGCTTTGGTGTCGGCGATGAGCGAGCGGCCCGTGCCGATCGATGCCATCGCATTCGGCGAAGTCGCGCTGTCGGGGGAGGTGCGGCCCGTCGCCCACGCCAATCTGCGGCTGAAGGAAGCGGGCAAGCTGGGCTTTGCCCGCGCGCTGTTGCCAAGCGCGCAGGGGATCGAGGATGCGGGGCTGAAGCTCCAGTCGTTCAAGACGCTGGGCGCATTCGTCGACCATCTGCTCGGCCGCTAATTACCGGCAGGCGCGCCACCCGCTTTCGCCCCGCTCGGCCTGATCGAGGTGGAAGTGGTCGGCATGGGCGGCGTTGTAGTCGGGCGACAGCACGGTCGAAAACAGGTCGCACGCGCCGTCGCGCACTTCGCGCAGGAACGCGGCGGTGGCGGGGTCGTCGCCCTCCTTCCAGTCGTTCAGGACCGAAATGCGCGTGCCGTCGCTCAGGCGGAAACCGGCAATGTCCACCGCGTCGGCCGTGGCATGTTCGGAATAATCGCCGCTTTCGCGCCCATAAAGGCGCCGGCAATTATAGCTGCCCAGATGGTCGATCCGCGTCACCCGCTCTCCGAAATGGCGCAGTGCGGCGGGCTGGACGACATTCCATTCCCACATCGCCAGTCCTGCGGCGACAGGACAGGATACGCCCAGCCCGCCGGGGGTGAAGTCGATGGTCCGCGCACCGTCATCGGCAAAGCGCACCGCGTCACGATAGCCGCAGCTTGGCCCCGCATCGACCGCCGCCAGCACCGTGTGGCGCACCCCTGCCGCGTTCAGCAGCGCGCGGCATTTGTCGAAATCCTGGGTCAGCGCGGCCAGCTTGCGCCCGGTGAACAGGCCGACGGGGCGGGCAAGGTCCAGTTCGGTCCACGGCATGTCCTGTGGCCGGCTGCGAACCCAGGCATAAAGGGCGAATGCGCCTGCCAGCACCAGCGCGGCGATCACCAGTGCAGTAACGATGCGACGCAATTCGCTCATCCGCGCTGCGCCTGTGCCATCGGTTCGGCGGTGACCGGATAGCCAAGGTCGGTGGGGATGCACAGATGCGCTGCGCCGCCACGATCTTCCACCCAAGGGGTGATCGTCCGCACGGGACGCGCGGCGGCATCGGCCATCGCGTCGGCCACGGTGTCATGCCGCGCCAGCCGTTCCAGATTGCGGCGCGTGGGGAAGATGATGCGCGCCTCGCCCGCCAGCACATCGGCGGGCCGTGCCCAGAAGGCGCGGACATTTTCGCCATGATCGGCGCTGGCCTTTGCCCCTTCGGGTGCCGCGGCAAGGTAGAAGCGCGTGTCGAAAATGCGGTGCGACAGGCCCAGCGGCAACCAGCGGGCAAAGGGCACCAGCGCATCGAGGACGAAAGCGTCGGGCGGCAACAAGGTGTCGGCAGGTTCCCCCGCCAGCAGCGCGTCCCGATGCACGGCAAGCAACGGATCAATGCCGACGGCGATTCCCGCTTCCTCGATCGTTTCCCGAATCGCGGCGATACGGGCGACCAGATCGTCGCGTTCGCCGGACAGGCGGTTGGCCAGCGCATGGTCGGCAGGATCGATCCGCCCGCCGGGAAAGACGAGCGCCCCAGCGGCAAAGGCCAGCGTCGTCGCGCGCTCGACCATCAGCACTTCCGGCCCGGCGGTGGTGTCGCGCAAGACGATCAGCGAGGCGGCGGGGATAGGGGCGGGCGCATCCGTCACCAGAAGCGGCTTCCCGGCCCGCCCTTGAACGGTCCGGCCAGATCACTCGTCACCCACCCGCCGTAAAAGCCGCCGGGCTGGGGCTGTGCGCGCTCCCCATCGACAAGGCAGGTGTCGAACAGATGCGGGTAGAAGGCGACATAGCCGCGCAGGCAGGCAAAGGCGGGCGTGGGATCGGGATAGGCCCATGCCGCCTCGACAATCGCCTCTCCCCCGACATGCACGTCGAAATAGCGGGCCTGCCCCTTCCATTCGCACAGGCTGCGGTGCGGCGTGGGGTGCAGCATGTCCATCGCCACATCGGCGGGCGGGAAATAATAGCTGGGCGGGTGGCTGGTCTCCAGTGTGCGGACACCACGGCGCGTGTCGGCAATCGTGATCCCGCGATGGCGCACCACCAGATGCCGCGTCGTCGCTTCCGCAAAGGCGGGGCGGGGATAGGCCCAGACGCTTTCCTGTCCGGGACCGACGGGATCTGGATCGGGCCTCATGCCAGCCACCGCTGCAATCGCGGGCGCACGCGCAGGAAGCGGTCGTACAGCGCGTCGAGCAGCCGCAGCACCCCCGGCAACCGCGCGGCATGGCCAAGCGGGCTGAGCAGCGGAATTGCCCGCCACATCGCGGCGAACGCCGCCGCGCCGTGCAACAGCCGATCCCCCTCGACCGCGTGAAACCGCGCCAGCGCCGCGCGCCGGTCGATCGGGCACGATGTGGCAGGGTCGGTCAGGTCGCGAAAGGCGATGCGCCCGCGCCGGTCCAGCCGCCGCATCAGCGCGATTTCGCGCCGGCACAGCGGGCATCCACCGTCGAACAGAACCGTCACCCTTGCCATCCCCTGATAGGTGGCGCGGGCACCCGGCCCATGCAAGCACCGCCCAAGGGCCGTGGTTCAGCCAGCGCGGCCCATCGCCAGGAACTTTGCGCGGCGACCCTTGCGAAGCGCGTCGGGCGACTGGGTTTCCAGTTCCGCCAGCGACGCCTCGATCGCGTCGCCCAGCGCCTGAATCGCGGCGGCGGGATCGCGATGCGCGCCGCCCAGCGGTTCGTGGACCACGCGGTCGATCACGCCCAGCGCCATCAGGTCCTGCGCCGTCACCTTCATCGCCTCGGCCGCATCGGCGGCCTTGTCGGCGGTGCGCCACAGGATCGACGCGCACCCCTCTGGCGAGATCACCGAATAGACGGCGTGTTCCATCATCAGCACGGTGTTGCCCGATGCCAGCGCCACCGCGCCGCCCGAACCGCCTTCGCCCAGGATCGACGCGACCAGCGGCACGCGCAGGTTGAGGCACGCTTCGGTCGCGCGGGCAATCGCCTCTGCCTGACCGCGTTCCTCCGCCTGTACGCCGGGAAACGCGCCGGAGGTATCGACCAGCGTGACCACGGGCAGGCCGAACCGGTCGGCCAGCTGCATCAGGCGGATCGCCTTGCGATAGCCCTCCGGCTTGCCCATGCCGAAATTGTGGCGCAGGCGGCTGGCGGTATCGTCGCCCTTTTCATGGCCGATCACCATGACGCGGCGGCCCCGGAAGCGGCCCAGCCCACCGATGATCGCGGCATCGTCGGCAAAGGCGCGGTCGCCGCCCAGCGGCATGAAGTCTTCGATCAGCGCGGCGACATAATGCTTGAAATGCGGCCGTTCGGGGTGGCGGGCGACCTGCGTCTTCTGCCACGGCGTCAGGCGCGAATAGGTTTCGCGCAGCAGACGGTCCGATTTGGCCTGAATGCGCGCAACTTCTGCGTCGATATCCACCTCGCCCTCGGCGGCGGTGTCGCGCAGTTCGTCGATCCGGCCCTGAAGCTCGGCGATCGGTTTTTCGAAATCCAGAAAACTTGCCATGCGACCCGCGCGGTTAGGCGTCGGGCGCGGAGACGTCAACGCCCCGCCCGGCCAACAGCTCGCCAAGCGGGTGGCGGGCATTGACCATTTCGACCAGCCGGGCGCTGTCGACATGGGTATAGATTTCGGTGGTGGAGATGTCGGCATGACCCAACATCGCCTGAAGCGCGCGCAGATCCGCGCCCCCTTCCAGCAGATGCGTGGCAAAGGCGTGGCGCAGGACATGCGGGCTGACCCGGTCGGGCGGAATCCCAGCGATACCCGCCAATGCCTTGATCAGCTGATACAGGCGGATGCGCGACAGGTGCGTGCGGCCCGACGGGAACAGCCAGAGCGAATCGGGCGGCACCTGGCCGCGCCACGCCGCGATCGCGGCGCGCGCGCGGTCCGAAATCGGCACCATCCGTTCCCGCTCCCCCTTGCCCTTCAGGATCAGGAACGGGCGGTCAGGATGCACCGCGCCGCGCGGCAGCGACACCAGCTCGGTCGCGCGCAGGCCGGAGCCGTAAAGGAGCTCGACCAGTGCCGACAGGCGCAGGTCCAGCGGATCGGGCGGCACGCGGGCGATGCGGTCCTCGATCGCGGCGAACAGCCGGTCGATGTCGGTCGCCGACAGGATCTTGGGCAGGGGGCGACGGGTGCCGGGGCGGGGCAGCGCGTCGGATGGGTCATCGCCGCGCAGCCCCTCATCCGCCAGAAAGCCGAAAAAGCGGCGCAGCGATGCGGCCTTTCGCGCGACCGTGGCGGCGGACAGCGCGTCCCAACCATCGGCCAGCCGCGCCAGCGCCGCCGCATCCGCCGCGACCAGCCCGCCCGCCAGCGCATCTGACGCCAGCCGCAGGTCGGTGCCATAAGCGGACAGCGTATTGCGCGCCGCGCCGCGTTCGGCGGCCATCATTTCAAGGAAACGGTCGATGAGCGCGATGTCGTCGCTCATGTCAGTGTCACGAACGCGCGACCGCCTCTGCCGCGATCATTCGCGCTTCGCCCTCAAGCCCGACCGCGTTCAGCGCGGCGACGATGTGGAACACCGCTTGCGGCGCGACGGCGGACCATTCGGGGGTCTGCATCCCCACTGCCGCCAGCAGGACGACGGTTGCCGCCTCGCCACGTTCGGCGGCCCCGCGAATCGCGCGGACCCAGGCATTGTCGGCACCGATCGGCACGCCGAAAGACTGTGCCAGCGAAGGAATGTCGTCCGCCTCGACCCGGCCCAGCCCGGCAATACCCGCCAGGAACATCGCCGCGCGCCGTTCGTCGGCGGTGGCGCTGTAATCATTGACCGCATCGGACCCCAGCGGACGGCGCGCATCGGGATCGACCAGCGCGATCAATGCCCAGGCGTGCGAACCGGGTTCGACATAGCGCGCCCAGCGCATCGCGGGGCGGTCCAGCCCGGCGGTCAGCATGGACGCGATCAGATCGGTCGCGGCTTCGGCCTGTTCGGCGGAGGGGCGCACACCCGCCGCCGCGCGCGCGGCCAGCACCTGTCGCGCGAAACGCTGACGCGGATCGGCGGCGTCGCTCCACAGCTGGTTCAGCAGCGTCACCCGTTCGGCCATGTCGGCCGAGGAATAGGCCGAGCGCAGATCACGGGCGATGCTGGCGTCGGTGGCGCTGCGGTCGTCGGCGTCCTCGATCTGGCTCCACAGATCGACCATGGCGAGGTTCGACAACACGCCCTGGCTGGCGGCCCAGTCGGCGGCGCGCAACCGGGCGACCGGGGCGATGGCGGGCGCCAGCGCGACCCAGCCGCGCACCTGCGGCCCGGCTTCGGCCATCAGCTCGTCCGGCACGGCCACGCCAGTCGCGGTGGCAAGGCCCCAGCGCCAGGCGGACAGACGGTCGACACCGTCCCATTCGATCGTCACCGCGCGTCGCCCCTGCGCGCCGGTGCCCAGCACCTTTTCGGCGAGCAGCAGGTCGATCCCGGTCGCCGCGCGCCGCCGCCGCGCCGAATCGATCAGCTCACCCGCGCGTGTCGGCTCACCCGACAGGCCCGCGCACATCGCCTCGACCAGCCGCCAGCCGGTTTCGCGGCTGCGTTCCATGGCAAAGGGTTGCAGCGGGCACAGCATTGCCGGGTCGGCATTGGCCATCGCGACCTGCATCGCGACCTGTTCCAGCTTGGGCGTGAAATTTTCGGTGTCGACGCCGTTCACGACATCGCGCGCGGCCGTGGCTTCGCCCATGCGCAGCAGCAGCCAGGCGCGTTCGGCGGCGAAATCGGCGCCGTTCACCCCGCGCGGCGTGTCCAGCCGCGATACCAGCATCCGCCGCAGCGTAATCGACAGCCACCGCGACGCGACGGGCGCATCCAGTCGTCGCATCAGCCCCTGAAGAAAGCGACCATCCGCCGTGCCGAAGGCGTTGGGGGACAAGCCGCCATCGGCCAGCCCGATCGCACCGACGCGCGCGGTGGAGCGGCGGGCATAATCGGGCAGGTCATATTCCAGCAGGTCCGCCGCGCTCATCGGCGTGGCGGTGGGGCTGGGGGTCGGGCTGGGCGTGGGCGCCGCGACGGGCGCGGTCGGCAGCGGCTGGACGATTTCGCCCGGTCGCTGGACGGGAGCAGGCGCGCCGGGCTGGACGGGCGCCGGTCGCGGGCGCGGTTCGGCAGGGCGCGGCGCGGGGGCGGGGTCGCCGAACCCTTCGGGCAGCAGCGATTCGGGCGCGTCGCGATCCTGCGACTGCGCCGCCAGCGCCACGCCGCCCACTGCGAGCGCGATCGCGCCGAGCGAGGCGGCCCAGCCAAAGCGCATCGGCGTCAGTTCGCCAGATTCTCTAGCGCGACGGGCTTTTCGACCGTCACCGGCGGCTTTTCGGTTGCTTGTCCCGACAAATAGAACAGGCCGCCGACGACGGCGACGATAACGATCAGCAGGATGACGAACGAACGGGACACGATGCAGGCATTCCTTTTCGGGGAAAGCGGTCGACGGGCTTTTGCCCGACGCCATGGGGCGCTGTATAGCCCCCGCGCAAATGCTGCAAACCCATGAAACCCAACCGGCCCGTGCAATCCGTCGACCGATCGTCCTGGTCGGCCTGATGGGCGTGGGCAAATCGACCGTCGGGCGCCGTCTGGCCGCGCGCCTCGCCCTGCCGTTCGTCGATGCCGATCATGAAATCGAATCGGCGGCGGGCATGACCGTCGCCGACATCTTCGAACGATTTGGCGAATCCTATTTCCGCGATGGTGAGCGCCGGGTGATCGCCCGGCTGATCGACGGCCGGCCAAAGGTGATCGCGACGGGCGGCGGCGCGTTCATCAACGACGAAACCCGCGCGCTGATCCTGGAACAGGCGATGGCGGTGTGGCTGGATGCCGAACCGCGCGTGCTGGCCGAACGGGTCCGTCGGCGCGACACCCGCCCGCTGCTGCGCGGGCGCGACCCGTTGCAGGTGCTGACCGAACTGGCGGCGGTGCGAAACCCCTATTACGCCCTCGCGCCCGTGCATGTGACCAGCTACGACGCGCCGCACGAAGTGACGGTGAACGCCATATTGGAGGCGATCGGCAAATGACGACGGTGCGCGTGGCGCTAGGGGAGCGCGGTTACGACATCCTGATCCAGGCGGGGCTGCTGGCCCGTGCGGGCGAAGTGCTGGCGCCCGTGGCGCGCGGGCGGCCGATGGCGATCGTCACCGACGCGAATCTGCGGCCCCAGCTGGCCCAGCTTCAGGCGACGCTCAGCGCGGCGGGGATCGTCAGCGAAGCCATTGTCGTGGCGCCGGGCGAAGGTTCGAAAAGCTGGGAGACGCTGGCACGGGTGGTCGACCGGCTGCTGGAACTGGGTGTCGAGCGGTCGGACCATATCATCGCGCTGGGCGGCGGCGTGATCGGCGATCTGGCGGGCTTTGCCGCCGCGATTGTCAAGCGCGGCTGCCATTTCGTGCAGGTGCCGACCAGCCTGCTGGCGCAGGTCGACTCGTCGGTTGGGGGCAAGACCGCGATCACCACGCCCGCGGGCAAGAATCTGGTCGGCGCGTTTCATCAGCCGTCGATGGTGCTGATCGACCCACAGGTGCTGGACACGCTGCCGCCGCGCGAATTGCGCGCGGGCTATGCCGAGGTGGTGAAATACGGCCTGATCGACGATGCGGGCTTTTTCGCGTGGTGCGAGGCGCATGGCGCTGCGCTGCTGGCGGGCGACGGGGAAGCGCGCGAAGTGGCCATCGCTCATTCGGTCGCGGCCAAGGCCCGCATCGTGGCCGAGGATGAGCGCGAGATCAGCGGGCGGCGCGCGCTGTTGAACCTGGGCCATACCTTCGGCCACGCGCTGGAGGCGGAAACGGGCTTTTCCGACCGGCTGCTGCATGGTGAGGCGGTGGCGGCGGGCATGGCGCTGGCCTTTGGCTTTTCGGCGGCGCAGGGCATTTGCGATCCCGCCGATGCCGCGCGCGTCGTCGCCCATCTGAAGGCAGTGGGCCTGCCCCATGACCTGGCCAGCGCCGGGGTCGATGCCAGCGGTGCGCGGCTGGTCGACCATATGCGCCACGACAAGAAGATGGAGGCGGGGACGCTGCCCTTCCTGCTCGCGCGGGGGATTGGCGAAACCTATCTCGACCGCAATGTCGATCTGGCGGCGGTGGCGGCGTTTCTGGACCGCGAACGCGCCGGGGCGTAAGCCGAAGCGCTTGCCAGTACCGCCCGCATCATGTTTAGATTCAATCCGGCCACTCCGGTCGGACTCCGGTTTTGAAGTCGCCGCCAAATGATACTCGAATGCACCCAGTGCCGCACACGCTACCTCGTTTCCGACAACGCGGTCGGGGAAGAAGGGCGGACGGTGCGTTGCGCCAATTGCAAGCACAGCTGGTTCCAGCCACCGCAGGTAATGGCGCTGGCGACGCCCCACGCGCCGGAAGCGGAGGAGGCGCCACAGGCGCAGGCCGCCCCGGTGGTTGAGGTTGCGGCGCCTGAACCCGCCGTGCCTGCTCCCGCTCCCGAACCGGCGCCTGCCCCGGCCCCCGTTGCAGCGGCTTCCGCACCGGCAAAACCTGCCGAGGACGGGGAGGCGCGCGTTTATCATTTCGTCGATTCGGGCGTCGACAAACCGCGTTTCGAAGCGTTCGCTCAAAAGTCGCCATCCAAGCCCGCGCGCCGGTCGAACCAGCGCTGGACGATGGCGGCGGTGGTCGCGGGCGTATCGATGCTGTTGGGAACGGGGGCGATCCTGTATACCGGGGCGCCGGGCATCGCCGCGCAACTGGGCCTGCCGTTGCCGGGGGCAGAGACGCCGCTGCGCTTCACCGAACGCGCGATCGAGCGGCGTTACCTGTCCAGCGGCAACGAATTGTTCGTCGTGTCGGGCAAGGTCACCAATCCCAGCGGTGATACCCAGCCGGTGCCCGACATCCGTGCCGAGCTGCGCGATCCGCAGGGGCGCATCGTCTATAGCTGGACGATCACGCCCGAAATGCGACAGCTGGCACCCAATGCCAGTGTCGAGTTCAGCAGCGGCAAGCTGGACGTGCCCGTAAATTCCACGCAGCTCGACCTGAGCTTCGCCAGCGGCATCTGAGCCGGCGGGGGCGTCAGCCCCTGTCGCTCGCCCATTCGATCCCGCGTTCCAGCCCGCGCAGCTCCGCCAGCCCGCGCATCCGCCCCAATAGCGAATAACCCGGATTTGTCAGGCGATTGAGGTCGTCGAGCATCTGGTGCCCGTGATCGGGCCGCATCGGGATCCGCCGCCCCTCCCGCCGCGATAGGCGGTGGACGGCCCCGACGACGGCGGCCATTTCGGCGCTGCCCTCCAGATGCGCGGCCTCGTGAAACGCGCCGCCCGGTTCCCGCTCGACCGAGCGCAGATGCAGGAAGCCGATCCGGCTGCCCAGCCGATCGACCATGCCGGGCAGGTCATTGTCCGCGCGCACGCCCAGCGACCCCGTGCAGAAACACAGACCGTTCGACGCATTGGGCACTTCGGCGAACAGTTGCGCCAGATCGCTTTCGGTGCTGACCACGCGCGGCAGCCCGAAAATGGGGAAGGGCGGATCGTCGGGATGCACGACCAGCCGAATGCCCAGATCGTCCGCGAGCGGACAGACCGCGCGCAGAAAGCGGACATGATGTTCGCGCAGCCGCTCGGCACCGATACTCGCATAGGTGGACAGCGCGGCGCGGAACCCGGCGCTATCGAAACTTTCCTCACTGCCCGGCAGCCCGGCCAGAATGGTGCGCTCCAGCCGGTCGACCGCTTCCGGCGTCAGAGCCTTGAAGTAGCGGGTCGCGGCATCGACCAGTTCGGGATCGGTGGTGACGGCCGCGTCCGCTCGCTTCAGGATGTGCAGGTCATAGGCCGCGACCGCGACCGGATCGAACCGCAGTGCCAGCGCGCCGTCGGGCATGGCGTATTCCAGGTCGGTCCGCGTCCAGTCGAGCAGCGGCATGAAGTTATAGGTGACGACGCGGATGTCGTTCGCGGCCAGGTTGATCAGGCTGTCACGATAGGATCCAATCAGCGCGTCCCAGTCGTTGCTTGCGGTCTTGATCCCTTCATGCACCGGCAGGCTTTCGACCACGTCCCACTCAAGACCGGATGCGTGGATCATCTGCTTGCGATCGGCAATCGCTTCGCGCGACCAGACGGCCCCATTGGGGACTTCATGAAGGGCGGTCACGATGCCCGTCGCGCCCGTTTGGCGGATGTCGCGCAGCGTCACGGGATCGTTCGGCCCGAACCAACGCATCGTTTGAACCATCCGCACGTCAACAAACTCCCGATCAGGTCTTACATTGTGGTAAGGCCACTTTCACGCGCCGACGGCGCTGTCAAGAAAATGGATTTGTCTGACTCATTGTATCAGCTTCTCCGGTGCGGTAGCGCTATCATCAATACCGGCAAATACGGTGCGGGGAGAGAGAGATGCGCGGACCTGGGGCAAGATTGAGCGGAGACGCTTGGCCGATGACGCGGCGCGCGGCCCTTGGCGGGCTGGCGCTGGCGCTTCCTGCAGCGCGGCTGGCGGCGGCGCAGGATAGCGCGCCTTCGCTGAGCGCGCTTGCCGCGCAAAAGGGTATCCTGTTCGGCACCGCCGTGGGGGCCGGGCGGCCCGGCACGCTGACGGGCATGTTGTCCGACCCGCGCATGATGGCCATCGTCGGGCGCGAATGCGGCGTGATCGTCGCCGAGAACGAGATGAAGCAATATGTCATCGCCGCTCAGCCGGGAAAGCTGGCATTCGAGCGCGGTGACAGCATCGCCAACTGGGCGCGCGACCATGGCAAGAAGCTGCGCGGGCACACCTTGTTGTGGAATCACCCGAAATATACGCCGGCCTGGCTGACCGAGCGGTATCAGGGCGCCCCGCGCGAAGGGCTGGCGACATGGGTGCGCGACTATGTCGGCGGGGTGGCTGCCCATTATCGCGGGCGCGTGCATTCATGGGACGTGGTGAACGAGACGATCGATCCCGACACCGGTGAGCTTTGCGATTCGCTGTTCCAGCAAAAGCTGGGCTTCGACGCGATCCGCATCGCGTTCGAAGCGGCAAAGGAACAGGGGCCCGACGCGCAGCGCGTCTATAACGACTACATGTCCTGGGGCAGCGGCGGCGCAAAGCACCGCGCGGGCGTGCTGCGCCTGCTGGAACGGTTCCGCCGTGAACAGGTACCCGTCGACGCGCTGGGCCTGCAAAGCCATATCGGCGTCGGCGACGGCGACAACGCCACGCGGGAACGCGAATGGCGTGCTTTCGTCGATGCGGTGACCGACATGGGCTATCGCCTGCTGATCACCGAATTCGACGTGAACGATCGCGGCGCCCCGGCCGATCCGGCGCGGCGCGACGCCGAAGTGGCGGCGGTGGGCAAGGGCTATCTGGACATGATGCTGTCCTATCGCACGCTCGACCATCTGCTGTGCTGGGGTCTGGTCGACCGCTACAGCTGGCTACAGGGCTTTACCCCGCGCGAAGACAAGCTGCCGCAACGGCCGCTCCCTTATGACGCGCGATATCGGCCCAAGCCGCTGCGTCAGGCAATTGCCGACGCGCTGATCGCCGCGCCGTCGCGCGCTGCGGCATAAGAAAACTGATCGAGGAAGAGGAAACCGGGATGATCCGCACTTTGGGAACGGGCCTGTTGCTGGCCGCACTGGCCGCGGGCGCGGCGAATGCCGGCGAGCCGGCGCGTTTCAGCCGCTTCACCTATGAAGGGCGTTCGCAGGAAACGGCACAGGCCGGGCCGGGCGAATATCGCAACCCCATCCTGTCGGGCTATTATCCCGATCCGTCGGTGACGCGCGTGGGCGATGACTATTACCTCGTCCTGTCGTCCTTCACCCATCATCCGGGCCTGCCGATCTTTCGTTCGAAGAATCTGGTGAACTGGACGCAGATCGCCAACGCGATCGACCGGCCGGGACAACTGGACACCAGCGGCCTTGCGGTCTCGCGCGGCGTGTTCGCGCCCGACATCTCGTACCACAACGGTACCTTCTACATCGTCAACACCTGTGTCGACTGTAAGGGCAATTTCGTCATCACGGCCAAGGACCCCAGGGGGCCGTGGTCCGACCCGATCTGGCTGCCGTTCGAGGGGATCGACCCGTCCATCTATTGGGAGGGTGACAAGGCCTATATCGTCAACAACCGCGCTCCGAACGAAACCCCCCGTTACGAGGGGCACCGCGCGATCTGGATCCAGGAATATGACTGGCGCGCGGGCAAAATGGTGGGGGAAAGCACCCAGCTGGTGAATGGCGGTGTCGACATTTCCAAAAAGCCCGTGTGGATCGAAGGGCCGCATATCTTCAAGAAGGACGGCTGGTATTATCTGACCGCCGCCGAAGGGGGCACCAGCGTCAATCACTCACAGGTCGCGCTGCGGTCGAAAAGCCTGCGTGGGCCGTTCACGCCCTTTGCCGGCAATCCCATCCTGACGCAGCGCGATCTGGACCCGGCGCGCGCCAATCCGATCACGTCGGCGGGCCATGCCAAGCTGGTGCAGACCCAGAATGGCGACTGGTGGGCGACGTTCCTGGCGGTGCGCCCCTATGCCGAGGATTTCTATAACATCGGGCGCGAGACGTTCCTGCTGCCCGTGACGTGGAAGGATGGATGGCCGATCATCCTGCCCAAGGGCGAGAAGATCCCGTTCGTGGGCAAGGCGCCCAATCTGCCCGCGCAACCGCGCCCGACGCTGCCCACCAATGGCGATTTCGCCTATGTCGACGAATTCGACGGTGACACGCTGTCGATGCAGTGGATCGGCGTGCGGACGCCCAAGGCGCCCGTTTACAGCGTGGCGGGCGGCGATCTGGTCATCGCCGGTGGCGCGCCGATGGGCGATGTGAAGGGGGTGCCGGGCTTTGTCGGCCGCCGTCAGCAGCATCATGTGGCGACCATGGGCACGACGGTGCGCTTCACGCCCGAAAAGGATGGCGAGCGCGCGGGGCTGGCCGCGATGCAGAATGACGACAATAACCTGTTCTTCGGCGTGACGCGCGTCGGCGGCAAGCCGATGATCGCGCTCTACACCCGCATCAAGGGTGCGGAGCAGCTGGTGGCATCGGCTCCGCTGTCCGCGGCCGGACAGCCGGTGACGCTGAACATCCGCGCCGACGGCGGGACCATGGCGTTCGATTATGAAGTGGGCGGCACCCGCCGGACGCTGAAGGACGGCGTGGACGTCAAGTTCCTCAGCACGCATGAAGCGGGCGGCTTTGTGGGCACCGTCGTCGGTCCCTATGCGTGGACGCAGTAATGCGGCGGGTGCTGGTTTCGCTGGGCATCGGCGCAGCGCTGATGACCGGCGCCGCATCGGCACAGGTGTGGCAGTCGGATCAGGGTGACGGCACCTATGCCAACCCGCCGCTGAATGCCGATTATCCCGATCCCGACATCATCCGCGTGGGTCAGGATTTCTATTTCGTCAGCACGACATTCGCGAACGTGCCGGGGCTGACGATGCTGCATTCGCGCGATCTGGTGAACTGGGACATCATCGCGCATCTGGTCCCCCGGCTCGACGGGTTGGCGAAATATGACCTGAAGGAAGGGGGCGCGTACAAGCACGGCATCTATGCCCCCAGCCTGCGGTATCGCGACGGCACCTTTTACGTCGCGGTGACGCCGGTGGGGCTGAAAACGCGCATCTATCGCGCCAGGGATCCGCGAGGGCCCTGGACCTATGCCGAACTGGACCGGGAAGCGTTCGACCCGGCCTTGTTCTTCGACGATGACGGCAGCGCCTATCTGGCCACCTCGATCGGCAGTGACGGCACGGTCACGCTGAACACGCTGGACAAGGACCTGACGCGCATCACCGCCAGCCGCGTCATCTATTACAACAAGGGTGCGGAGGGGTCGAAGATCCTGAAGCGCAACGGTTGGTATTATCTGTTCAACGCCATTCCGGGGAAGCTGGCGCTGACGGTCAGCCGCGCGCGCAAGCTGGATGGCCCGTGGGAGACCAAGGCGCAGATCGACGACACGACCGGCGGTCATCAGGGTGCGATCGTCGACCTGCCCGACGGGCGCGATTACGGCTTCATCATGCTGGACGCGGGCGCGATCGGGCGGGTGACCAATATCAGCCCGGTGTTCTGGAAGGACGGCTGGCCCGTATGGGGCACGCCCGATGCCCCCGGCCGCGTGCCTGCGCGCGCGCCAAAGCCGATTCAGGGCCAGCCGATCATGCAGCCGCCGTCGTCGGACGATTTCAGCGGCAAGGTGCTGGGCCGTCAGTGGCAATGGAACCACAATCCCGTCGACGCCAAATGGTCGCTGACCGCGCGGCCCGGCTGGCTGCGGCTGAACGCGACGCAGGCGGATCAGCTCTGGTGGGCGCGCAACACGCTGGTGCAAAAGGCGCAGGCCCCGAAGAGCCGTGGCGAGGTCGTGGTCGACACGCGCGGGATCAAGCCGGGCGATGTCTGTGGCTTCGGAACCTTCGGCAAATATAATGGCCGGACCGACGTGATCGGCCAGCCGGATGGCAGCCGCGCGCTGTCGATGCGGCTGGTCGAATCCACCACCGACGGGCCCAGGACCGAGGTTCGCGTCGCCGCCCGCCCGGTAAAGGCCACGCGCCTGTGGCTGCGCGCCGATCTGGACTTCACCACCGACAAGGCGGTGCTGTCGTTCAGTGAGGATGGCCGCCGATTTACCCCGCTGGGTGGCGAAGTGCCGCTGATGTTCGACTGGCGCACCGGCACGTTCCAGGGGCAGCAATTCGCGCTGTCCTGCTACAATCCGGGCGCGAGTGGCGGTTACCTCGACGTGGACAGCTTCACCCTGTCCAAACCGTGACGCCTTAGCCGATCCGGTCCAGCGTGGCCGGATCGGGACCGTCAAAAAACCGCGTCAGTGCCGCGTCCGCGCTTTCCTCACCCGCTGCCGCGAACAGGGTCAGGGATGAGCGCAGCTTCATCGCATCGACATCGCCCATGATCGCCGCCGCCGACCGACCAGCGTGTGTCATCAGCGCGGCGACGCCTTCGCGGTATCGCGCACCCAGCAGCGGGTGCGCCAGATAGGCGCGCGCCTCTTCCAACGACGCGATGGCATAGGTGCGGGCCATGGCGCTGTGCCCCAGCCCGGCGATTTGTGGGAAGACGAACCACATCCAGTGGCTGCGCTTTTGCCCGGCGCGCAGCTCCGCCAGCGCGGCGGGCCAGGTGCCCGCCTGCGCCATGACGAAGCGATTGAGATTATGGGGATCGTCGGCTTGCATCCATTGCCCTTCGAATCGGTGACCGTTACGCACGTCACCAAATAACGATCCTGTCGGGGAGCCTATCCATGCCACGCACCGCCGTATCGCTCATCACCCTGTCGCTTGCGCTGGGTGTCGCCCATGCCCAGACGCCGCCGCAACAGCCGCCCGTCGAGGCGACCGAAGCACCGGAGAACGAAGCACGCCGCCCGGAACGCAGCGCCGACCAGCTCCCCCAGCCGCAAAGCGCCACCGCCACGGCACAGGCGCCTGCCGCTGCCGCCACGCCGACCGACAAGGCCGCGAAGTGGGATATCAGCGCCCCGCCGGGCGCGCAGCTGCGACAGGCGACGATCGACACCGATGAGGGCAGCTGGATGGATGTCGATGTCAGCCCCGACGGGCAGACCATCGCCTTCACCCTGCTCGGCGACATTTACACCATGCCGATCGCGGGCGGCACGCCGACGCGCATCGCCGAGGGGCTGGCATGGGAAGTCCAGCCGCGCTTTTCGCCCGATGGCCGGCGCATCGCCTTTACCTCCGACCGGGGCGGCGGCGACAATATCTGGATCATGAACGCCGATGGCAGCGACAAGCGGCAGGTGACCAAGGAGGATTTCCGCCTTCTCAACCAGCCCAGCTGGTCGCCCGATGGCCAGTTCATCGTCGCGAAAAAGCATTTCACTACCGGCCGCTCGCTCGGCACGGGTGAGGTGTGGATGTATCACGTGTCGGGCGGCGCGGGCGTCAAGCTGGTCAAGCGCCCCGACGAACGCCATCAAAAGGAACTGGGCGAGCCGGTGTTCGCGCCCGATGGCAAGTCGGTTTATTTCACGCGCAACGTCACGCCGGGCCCGATCTTCGAATATGCACAGGATTCGAACACCGACCTGTTCCACATCGAAAAGGTCGATCTGGCGAGCGGCGAAGTGACGACCGCCGTGTCGGGCAATGGCGGATCGGTCCGCCCCCAGCCGTCGCGCGACGGAAAGAAGATCGCCTTTGTCCGGCGTGAAGCCACGCGGTCCAAGCTATATGTCCGCGACCTCGAAACTGGGGTCGAGCGCAAGGTGTATGACGCGCTGGATCAGGACGTTCAGGAAACCTGGGCCGTGACCGGCGTGTATCCCAACATGGCATGGATGCCCGGCGACCGCGAGATCGTGTTCTGGGCGGGCGGCAAGCTGAACCGGGTGAATGTCGAAAGCGGGCAGGCGCGGGAGATTCCGTTTCGCGTGCGTGACACGCGCGCCGTCGCCATGGCCCCGCACCCGCAGATCGCGGTCGGGCAGACGGACTTCGCCACCAAGATGCCGCGCTTCGCCAGCGTGTCGCCCGACGGGCGGCAGGTCGTGTTCGAAACGCTGGGCAAGCTGTACGTCAAGCCTGCCGCCGGGGGCGCGGCACGCCGCCTGACGCGCGGGGGCGAGGGGCGGGAGCTGTTCCCAACATGGTCGCCCGATGGCCGCACCATCGCCTATATCGACTGGACCGATGCGGGCGCGGGCCGGTTGATGAGCGTTGCGGCCAGCGGCGGCCCGGCCAAGGCGATTACCAGCCGCGCGGGCCATTATGCGCGCCCGCGCTTTTCGCCCGATGGCAAGACCATCGTGTTCGAGGCCAAGGGCAATCGCAGCGTGACGCTGCCGGCTTATGCCAGCGACCCCGGCGTCTATCGCGTGCCCGCGACGGGCGGCGCGCCGGTTCTGGTGGCAAAGGGCATGGCCCAGCCGCAATTTGGCGGATCGAACGACCGCCTGTTCATGGTCGGTGAGGACGACGGCAAGCAGGTGCTGTTGTCGACCGACCTGTCGGGCGGTGCAAAGCAGACGCATTTCGTGGGCGAACTGGCCACCAATTTCGCCGTCGCGCCCGATGGCCGGGCGGCGGCCTTCATCCAGAATTACGAAGCGTTCGTCGTGCCCCTGGTGCCCGGCAACCAGAGCCTGGAAGTGGCGCCCGACATGAAGGCGCTGCCCGCTGTGCGCGTCAGCGGCAACGGCGCCACTTACGTCAACTGGTCGACCAATGGGGATCGTATCCACTGGTCGATGGGGCCGACGCTGTTCACTGCCGAACGTGCGCGGCTGTTCCCCAACGCGCCGGTGGGTGAGGATGCGCCGAAGTTCGCGGCGCCCACCACCGGTCTCGACCTGTCGATGCCGATGGAGGCCGATGTCCCCACTCCCACCGTCGCGCTGACCGGCGCGCGGATCGTCACCATGGCGTCGGCCGATGGCGGCATTGTCGACGATGGCGTGATCGTCATTCGCGGCGACCGCATCGTCGCTGTCGGCCCCCGCGCGACGACTCAGGTGCCCACGGGCGCCAAGGTGATCGACGTGGCGGGCAAGACGATCATCCCCGGACTGGTCGACGCGCACGCGCACGGGCCGCAGGGCGACGATGAAGTCGTGCCGCAGCAAAACTGGTCGCTGCTGCAAAATCTGGCGCTCGGCACAACGACGATCCACGATCCGTCATCGTCGGCCAGTGAGATTTTCGTCGCGTCCGAAATGCAGCGTGCGGGGCTTTTGACCGGCCCGCGCATCTTTTCGACCGGGGAGATCATCTATGGCGCGCGCGCGGCGGACGTCTATGCGCGGATCGACAGCTATCAGGACGCGCTGGACCATGTCCGCCGCCTGAAGGCGCAGGGCGCCAATTCGGTGAAGAACTACAACCAGCCGCGCCGCGAACAGCGCCAGATGGTCGTGGCCGCCGCGCGGGCAGAGGGGATGCAGGTCGTGGCCGAGGGCGGTTCGCTGTTCGGCATGGACATGAACCTGATCGCCGACGGCAATTCCACGCTGGAGCACAACATCCCGCTGGAGAAGTTCTACACTGACGTGATCCAGATGTTCGGTCAGTCGGACACCAATTACACGCCGACCCTGGTGGTCAGCTATGGCGGTCTGGCGGGCGACCCTTATTGGCGGCAGGCGACGAATGTCTGGGAAAATCCGCTGATGGTCCACACGCCGCGTGACGAGCTGCTCGCCGCCACCGCGCGCGTGACCAAGGCGCCGGAGAGCAATTTCGTCGACGACGACAACGCGCGCGAGGCGCATCGCATCGCCAAGGCCGGGCGGCTGGTGTCGATCGGCGCGCACGGGCAGCAGGCGGGTATCGGCTCACATTGGGAGCTGTGGTCGTTCGTGCGCGGCGGGATGACACCGGTCGAGGCACTGGGCGCAGGCACGATCGAAGCGGCGAAGTCGCTGGGCATGGCCCGCGACATCGGTAGTCTGGAGGCGGGCAAGCTGGCCGATCTGGTGGTGCTGGATGCCGATCCCAGCACCGACATCCGCAATTCGGACAAGATCGCCCGCGTGATGCTGGGCGGTCGCCTGTACGACGCGCGCACCATGAACGAGGTCGAGACGGGCGACGCCCGCCGCATGCCTTATTGGTGGGAGTGAGTTGATGGCCCCGCGCGTCCCATCATGGGACGCGCGGGGAAAATCCGGGTTGGGCCAATTCGTAAACAAGGCGTTAACGATACGCCATGCGAGACGAGCTGACCCTTTCGAGCCATCCGCTGCGCCGCCAGCTTCGCCTGACGCGCGCCGATCGCGCCGCCAACCGCAAGCGTGAGGAGGAAAGCGACGTAAAGCTGTTCCTGCTCAGCTTTTCGGCGTTCTTCGTCTGCTTCTACACGCTGATCGCCTGATCGCGCCTCAGTCGCAGGCGCGGTGCAGCGCCTGGGCGATCCATGCCGCAACCAGACACATCGCCGCGACCAGCAGCAGCATGTCGGCGGGGCCGACGCCCATCGCGGTGATCGCGATGACGGCAATCGCGCCGACGGTCATCGCGCCCGCGTTGACGACATTGTTGGCCGCCACGGTGCGCGCGGTCTGATCCTTGGTCACGGTCGTCGTCAGGAACGCATAGAGCGGCACGACGAACATGCCGCCGGTAATGGCAATCGCCATCAACGTACCCAGCACGATCAGCGACTGCGGATGGCTGACGAAATCCCAGATTCCGTAAAGCGCGCCGCTCTCAGCCGGAATCCAGAACCGCGCCTCGATCGAGAAGGCGACGACGCACACCGCCATGCCGATGACCGACGCGGGCGAGTATTTCGCCGAAATCTCCGACTTCAGCATCGAATTGATGATGACCGAACCGATGGCGACGCCGATCGAAAAGATCGCGATCATCAGGCTGGCGACGCGTTCATCGGCAGTCAGCACATTCTTGGCCAGCGGCGGAAACACGACGATCAGCACCGCGCCGATGGTCCAGAAAAAGCTGATCGCGCAAATCGCCAGGAACAGCCGACGGATGTGCATCGTCTGGCGAATCAGATGCCATGACGCGGTAAAGGGGTTCCAGTTGATGTCCAGCATCGGCCCCATGCGCGGCGCCGGCGGCACCTGTCGCCCGGCCAGCAGGCCCAGGCACGCGACCGCGATGACCAGCCCGGCCGCCGCTTCGACACTGATCCACCCGGCAATGACCGTGCCCAGCAGAATGGACAGATACGTGCCCGCCTCTACCAGTCCGGTGCCGCCTAGCACCTGATCGTCCTCAAGATGCTGGGGCAGAATGGCGTATTTGATCGGCCCGAAAAAGGTGGAATGGACGCCCAGCATCAATACCGATGCCAGCATCATGATGACGCCGGGGGTGGTATGGCCGTGCTTGGCGATCAGCAGGCCCGATGCGCCGAACATCATGATGAAGATCTCGGCCAGCTTCACCAGCCGGATGATCCGCGCCTTGTCGTAACTGTCGGCCAATTGCCCCGACAGCGCCGACAACAGGAAAAAGGGGATCAGCGACAGGCCGGTCGCCAGCGCGTTGAAATTGGATTCGACCGCCGGGTCGTTGAACACCTGATAAGTGGCGAACAGCACCATCGCGGTCTTGAACAGATTGTCGTTGAACGCACCCAGGAACTGCGTGACGAACAGGGGCAGAAAGCGGCGCTCCTTGAGCAAACCGAGCGCGTTGATCATGCGGAAAACGGGCCTTGTTGGGAACGCAAGCGACGAGCCGGACCTGTAGCGGCTCGAACGAAGGCGCTCAAGCGTGGCGCCGGACGATGGGCGATGTTAGGGGTGCGGCAATGCTGACGCTGCCCAACATCCTGACGCTATCGCGCATCTTCGCCGTGCCGCTGCTCGTCGGCCTGTTGTGGTGGCCGCAATGGCAGGGGGGCTATGCGCTGGCGTTCGTCCTCTACTGCATTGTCGGTTTCACCGATTACCTTGACGGCTATCTGGCCCGTTCGCAGGGGACGGTGTCAAAGCTGGGCGTGTTTCTGGACCCGATTGCGGACAAGATCATGGTGGCGGCGGTCGTCATGATGCTGGTCGGCACACGCGACATTGCGGGCGTTCATCTGATCGCGGCGATCATCATCCTGTTGCGGGAAATCATGGTGTCCGGCCTCAGGGAGTTTCTGGGCGGGCTGCGCGTGTCGATGCCGGTGTCGCGGCTGGCCAAATGGAAGACCACCCTGCAACTGGTGGCGCTGGGTGCGCTGATCCTGGGCGGCGCGCTGCCCGAATGGGCATTCGTGCATCAGGTGGGCCTGATCGCGCTGTGGGGCGCGGCGGTGCTGACGATGGTGACGGGCTGGGATTATCTGCGCGTCGGCCTGAAACATATGGACAGCTGAATGGCGATCGACATCCTGTATTTCGCCTGGGTGCGCGAAGCGATGGGCACCGGGGCCGAGCGGGTAGCGCCGCCCGCCGAGGTGGCGACCATGGGCCAGCTGGTCGAATGGCTGGCAGCGCGCAGCGACATCGCCGCCGCCGCACTGGCCGACCGGGCGCGTCTGCGCTTTGCGGTCGATCAGCAATTTGTGGAGGGCGACGCCCTAATTGCCGGCGCGCGCGAAATCGCGATATTTCCCCCGGTGACGGGCGGATGATCGACGTCGCGGTTTCGCCCGAACCGATCGACATCGCCGCCGCGACCGAATCGGTGGAAGTGGCAGGGGCGGGCGGGATTGCCAGCTTCATCGGGCGGGTGCGCGCCGATGATGGCGTTCGTGCGCTGGCGCTGGAACATTATCCCGGCATGACCGAAGCGGCGCTGGTCGCGATTGGCGAGGAAGCGGCGCGGCGCTGGTCGTTGATGGCGGTGACGATCCGCCACCGCGTCGGCCCGATGGTGCCGGGCGACCGCATCGTGTTCGTCGCCGCTGCCGCCGCGCATCGGGCCGATGCGCTGGCTGCCTGTGCCTATTGCATCGACCGGCTCAAAACCGACGCTCCGTTCTGGAAGCGCGAGGCCACCGACGACGGCGAGCGGTGGGTAGATGCGCGGGAGGCAGACCAGCGCAGGGCGGCCGACTGGGCCTGACGCCCATTCATGAAAAAAGGGGCGCCGCGATGTGCGACGCCCCTTCGCTCCGCAGTGACGCGAGCGATTACGATCCGGCAGAGGCCGCAGCCGGGGCCAGCTGGGGTACGACCACGCCGTTCACGACATGAACGACGCCGTTCGATGCCTCGACATCGGGCTGGGCCAGATAGCTCTTATTGCCGCTGACATCGCTCAGGGCGATCGCGGCGCCTTCTTCGGCGATGGTCAGCGGGCTGCCCTCAACCGTCGTCAGCGTGGCCTTGCCGCCGCCGGCCTTGATCTGCTCACGCAGCTGTTCCAGCGAAACCTTGCCCGGCACGACATGATAGGTCAGCACCTTGGTCAGGGTCGGCTTGTTTTCGGGCTTCAGCAGCGTGTCGAGCGTGCCGGGGGCAAGGCGCGTAAACGCCTCGTTTTCAGGCGCGAAGACGGTGAACGGGCCAGGGCCGGACAGCGTGGCGCCAAGGTCGGCGGCCTTCACGGCGGTGGCCAGCGTCGACAGCTTGGGGTTGTTCGTCGTGGCGTCCGTGATGGTCTGGCCAGCGGGATCGGCCGCAGTGCTGGGGGTGCCAGTGGTGCCTGCCGTGCCAGTGGTGCCTGAAGTGCCGGGCGTGTCGGTGGTGCCGGGCGCTGCGCGGGTCGTGCCGGGCGAAACGCCAGGCGCGGTGCCGCTGGGGGTGGCAGTGGTCGACTGCGGGGTCGTCGCGGTCGTGCCGGGCTGCGTCGCGGGCGCAGGGGTGGTCTGAGCGATCGCCAGGCTCGAAGTGGCGGCGAGACCAGCCAGTGCGAGGATGGACAGATTGAGCATCAGCTTCTCCAATCAAAACTTACAGGACATATGAATACGCAGAACAGGAAAACCGGGGTGCGCGTCGCGGCGGGGGAGGGGGGAGCGACACGACGCGCAAAAGGAATTACGCCCCAGCGCTCCCCCGGTTCCTACCGCCCTTGGGCCGGGGGCTCAACCGCGCTGGCCGCAACGCGCAATACTTCGGCCAGCAGGCGGAAGTCGCGCTCCCGCGGGGAGGCCCGCCGCCAGACCAGCGCGATGCGCCGTGCCGCGCGCGCGGCGTCGATCGGGCGCACGTCGATATGCGTGCCGCGCAGGATGCCCGCGCCGATCGCCATTTCGGGCAGCATCGTCACGCCCAGCCCGTTTTCGACCATCTGCACGATGGTATGCAGCGACGTGCCCAGCATGGCCGCCTGCCCGCGCAATTCGGGGCTGGCGCACACCGCCAGCGCATGGTCGCGCAGGCAATGGCCGTCCTCCAGCAGCAACAGCCGCGTCTCGTCGATATCTTCCGCCATGACCGGGCCGCTGCCGGGCAGCGTGTCGCCGTCGGGAAAGGCGACGAACAGCCGGTCTTCGAACAACGGCTCGATCTCGACGTCGCCACAGGCATAGGGCAGCGCCAGCAGCACGCAATCGGTGCGCCCGTTGTGAAGCGCCTCGCACGCGGGGCCGGTCGGCTCCTCGCGCAGATAGAGTTTCAGCTCGGGATATTCCTTTCGCAATTGCGGCAGGATTCGCGGCAACAGGAAAGGCGCGATCGTCGGGATGACGCTCATCCGCATCTCCCCGGTCAGCGGACGACCCGCCGCGCGGGCCAGTTCGCCCAACTCATCGGCTTCGCGCAGCACCTGTCGCGCCTTGTCGGCGATGCGTTCACCCAACGGGGTGAAGCGAACAACGCGGCGGGTGCGTTCGACCAGTGTCACGCCGATCAGCGTCTCAAGCTCCCGGATACCCGCGGAAAGTGTGGATTGCGTGACGAAACACGCCTCTGCCGCGCGCCCGAAATGCCCCGCTTCGCGAAGGGCGACCAGATATTGAAGCTGCTTTAGCGTGGGCAGGTATGTGGTCATGCCCAATATGTGCGTTGATCGGCTGCGTCGATCAATAGGCGCGGAATCATCGGTTGGAACAGACAGGGGGCAATGCTTATGTGCAGTGCAACGCAACGGTGCTGCGACGCATCATGCGCCCTTATTCATTTAACAGGAGGCATATATGCTGACCGTCGGCGACAAGCTCCCCGAATTCACCGTTCCCGTCCAGCAGGGCACCGACGCCCTGCCCGCAGGCGAAACGCTCAGCCACGATGCGTTCCCTGGCAAGTGGAAGGTCCTGTTCTACTGGCCCAAGGACTTCACCTTTGTCTGCCCGACCGAAATCGTCGGCTACAGCGAGCTGAAGGGCGATTTTGAAGATCGCGACGCCGTCCTGATCGGCGCGTCGACCGACACCGCGCACGTCCACCTCGCGTGGCGCAAGTCGGACCCGGATCTGGCCAAGGCCGATTTCCCCTGGATCGCGGACAATGGCCGCGTGCTGGCCGACGCGCTGGGCATCGTCGACAAGAATGAGCATGTCGCATATCGCGCCACGTTCATCATCGACCCCGACAATGTCATCCAGGCGGTTCAGGTCAACGGCCTGAACGTCGGCCGTAACCCGGCCGAAACGCTGCGCGTGCTCGACGCGCTGCAAACCGACGAACTGTGCCCGTGCAACTGGAACAAGGGCGACGACGTCCTCCAGGTCGCGGCCTGATTTATCGAACCGAGGAAGGGCGCGTGGGCAACCCGCGCGCCCTTTTTCGTGCCCGTTTCCCAGGATTTAGGAGTTTTCCATGTCACTCAAGGATTTCGCCCAGTCGCTGCCCGACTATGCAAAGGACATCCGCCTGAACGTCGGCTCGCTGCTGAACGAAGCCGGGCTGAACGATCAGCGCAAGTTCGGCACCATCCTCGCCTGCGCCCACGGCACCGGATACAAGCCGCTGGTCGAAGCGGCTGAGGCCGAATGCACGCCCAAGCTGTCGGCTGAAGCCGCAACGGCGGCGCGCGCGGCGGCAGCGGTCATGGCGATGAACAACGTCTATTACCGCTTCACGCACCTCGCCGGGAACGAGGAATATCGCACCATGCCGGCCAAGCTGCGCATGAACGTCATCGGCGCGCCGGGCATCGACAAGGTCGATTTCGAGCTGTTCAGCCTGGCGGTCAGCGCCATGAACGGCTGCGGCATGTGCATCGACGCGCATGAGCGGGTGCTGAAAAAGGCCGAGATGTCGGCATCCAACATCCAGGATTCGGTCCGCATCGCTTCGGTGATGAAGGCGCTGGCAACCGTTCACGCCACGCTGTGATGCTCGCACGGCACCTGGTCCCGATGGGCCGGGTGCCGGTCGGATCAGGTCAGCGCCTTGTAAATGCTGAACAGGCTGGTCGCGCTCAACACGGTCCCGACCATGATCAGCAGCCACCGGGTCGGGATGCGCTTTGCCATCATCGCTCCGAATGGCGCTGCCGCCACACCGCCGATCAGCAGGCCCAGGACCGGATGCCAGAATTCGGGACCAAAGCCGTTGGAGCCGATGCTGAACAGGAACGTCGCTGAGATCGTCACGGTCAGAAAGAACTCGACCGAATTGACGGTCCCGATCGTCGTTCGCGGCGTCGCGCCCTGTATCAACAGGTTCGACGTCACGACCGGTCCCCACCCGCCCCCGCCCGCCGAATCGAGAAAGCCGCCGATCAGGCCCAATGGTTCGACAATGCGGGGTTCGTGGTGGCGCTTCGGCGGATGCCGCCAGCCACGCCACAACAGATAAAGCCCGATCGAAGCCAGGTACGCCATGACAAACGGTCGCGTGACCGATGCATCCAGCGATGTCAGCAGATAGGCGCCGGTTACGCCGCCGATCACGCCGGGGACCAGCAGCCGCATGAACAAACGCCAGTTGATGTTTCGATGGATCGCGTGACTGATGCCCGAGACGCCGGTCGTAAAGCATTCGACCAAATGCACGCCGGCAGACGCGGTCGCAGGGGGCACGCCGATTACGCTGACCAGCAGGGTGCTGGAAATGACGCCAAATGCCATGCCCAACGCGCCGTCGACAATCTGCGCCAGCAGGCCGACCGCGACATAAGGCAGCATTTCCGCCAGTTCGATCCCCTGGAACATCGCCGTCCTTACAATAGTGGTACGATAGGAATTACCGACGGGGGCGCGATCGACAAGACAGTTCGCGTTTGAACGACGATAGCGCGGATGGTGGCCATCCTTGGAATAGCTGTGTCTGCGCCCTAGATTACCGGCTTCGTGCCAGGGGACACGCCATGCTCAAGGCGCTCAACGCCTATCTCGATTCCATTCGCGCGCGCGATCCAGCGCCGCGATCCCGCGCCGAAATCCTCCTTTATCCGGGGGTTTGGGCGCTTGGCTATCATCGAATCGCCAACGCGCTGTTTCGGCGCGGCTGGTTTTTTGCCGCGCGTGCGGTGAATCACTGGTCACGCTGGATGACGGCGATCGACATCCATCCCGGCGCGACCATTGGCCGCAATTTCTTCATCGACCATGGCTTTACCGTGATCGGCGAAACCGCCGTGATCGGCAATGACGTGACGATTTACCAGTGCGTGACGCTGGGCGGGACCAGCCCGGACAATGGCGTCGCGGGCAAACGGCATCCGACCCTGCTGGACGGCTCGATCATCGGTTCGGGCGCGCAGGTGCTGGGGCCGATCACCATCGGCCCGCGGGCGCGCGTCGGCGCCAATGCGGTCGTGACCAAGGATGTGCCCGAAGGCGCGACCATGGTCGGCATCCCCGCCAAATCGACGCTGGTGGAGGCCGAAACCTATCAGAAGCGGTTCGTGCCCTATGGCACGCCGTGCAGCGAATTGTCCGACCCCGCCGCCCAAAAGGTCGAGGCGCTGCGATGTGAGATCGAGGCGATTCGCAAACAGCTCGACAGCCTGCTGGCCGAGGAAGCGGAGCGGCGTAACCGCGCGTGACCGGCGATGTCGTTCCCCTGTCCACCCGGCGCGAATCGCAGATCGGTTTCGAGCGGCTTGAGCTGACGCGCATCCTGGATCTTTATGGCCGGATGGTCGCGGCGGGTCATTGGCGCGACTATGCGATCGAATTGGGCCGGGAGGCGGCGATCTTCGCCGCGTTCCGACGCGCCGCAGAGCGTCCCGAAGTGCGGATCGAGAAGCGCCCGGCGCTGCGACAGCGACAGGGCATGTGGGCGCTGGTCAACGAATCGGGCGCGGTGCTGAAACGCGGCCACGAACTGGCCGGCGTTCTGGCCCCCCTCGAACGCCGGCTGATGAAACTGGTCGATTGATCAGGCGGTCACCGGCGGCAGGCGCAGGGCGATGCCGTTGCCCAGCGATTCCACCACCCGTCGCCGCATCGGCTGCCAGAAGGCCGAAAGCGTCAGCAGCGCCGATCCGATGATCAGGCCGGTAAACGCAGTACCCAGCTCGACCGCGCCAGCGCCCTTGAACAGCTGGTAAAGCGCGAACAGCACATAGCTGAGGCTCGACACAAGCAACGCGCGCCGGTCGACCGCCAGTGCGATGACGGCAAAGGCCATGTAGAGCGCAAGGACGATGGCGGCGATTCCCGGCCCCACCGGCCCGTCGAATACGCCGAGCAAGCGAAAGACCGGGTGCGCGATCAACGGTGCGGCCGCAAGGTGCAGCCAGAAGGCCACGTCGCTTGCCCGCGTCGTGCGCGTTCGATCCGACATGTCCCAACGCATGGCCAGGGCGAACGTCGCCAGCCCTGCAGCCAGTACGACCGGCAGGGTGGCATCGCGCGTTTCGGGCCAGATGATGAAGAAGACGGCAACGACCGCACCGGTCAGCGCCAGTGCGCCCGCCGCCACGGTGATCGGTACCATGAAGCGCCGCCAATGCACCCACGCCGCCGCCACGCCCATCAGGGCGATACCGGCAACGATCGCGGCATTCACGCGGTCGCCGTAATCCGGATCGATCGACGCCAGCGCGGCGAACGGGGCGGCCACCACGCCGCCCACGAACGCGATAAGCAACAGGATGCTGGGCAACGCCATCCGGCGGCGGCGGGTGAAGTATTCGGCAAGCAGCCACGCTGCGCCCGCGACGCCGACGCCTGCCATTGCGGGGGTGATCGCCGCGCCGATCGGACCGATTGCGGCGAGCAGCAGCGCCAGCGCAACGGCGACAAAGATGTCGTTAAAGCCCGTCAGCAGCCGGAAATGTTCTTCATCGACAGCCGGCGAGCGGCGCTGCGCGGCCACATGCGCGCGCAACGCCGCAGCCGCAGCAGGGCTGATCGCGCCCGCCGTCACCGCTGCATCAAGGTCGGATTCGCTATACATGGCCTTCCCTCCTGTATTGCATGAGCATGACACCGGTGTTGTGGTCATGCAATACAGTTGGGCATGGCTCGTGGCAGAGGCTTATCCGTTCAGCGTCACGGTGCCTGGATAATGCTTGTCCAGATGGCGACGGATCAGCCGCAGGTTGCGGGTGTTCGAACGAAAGAAGAAATCGGGCACGATGCCGATACCAGGGATCAGGCCCAGCGCCCAATCGACGCCGACATTGCCCGCCATCCGCGCCAGCGTGGCGCGCGACATGTTCAGGTTGCGCGCTTCCCACATCATATAGGCGCCGAACGCCGCGCCGACGAAGCTGCCGCCAACCGGCAGCAGGCCCAGCATCGCGTCCAGTCCGACCGGACGGTTGATGCCCGGAATGACGACGATCCGCTCCATCAGCTTTTCCAGCCCCTCTACCCGCGCCCGCACTGCGGCGGCATCGCGCTTGAGGGGGAGGCGGTCGAAGACCGAGGGATCGATGCGGTTGGTGCGGGCCATGATGACCCTTAATTGGTTTCGCCGCGCAGGTGATTCAATGGATGCCACGCGCGCGCATTGCCCCGCCATTCGCGCAGGCGCAGCGCCACCAGCGACCAGCGCAGCGGATGGGCGAGCGGAATGAACGCCACGTCGCGCACCAGCATCGCATCCGCCTGTGCCAGCAACCGGCTGCGTTCGGTCAGGTCGGCTGTCTCGCGCGCGCGGTCCAGGCGCGCGGCGATCGATCCGGCACAGGGCTGGCACGCCATGCGAAGATACCAGCGCGCGCTGTCATACGGGGCCACTCGGTCGACCAGCCGCAGGTCGGCGTCGTCATCGGGGGCGACGCGCCGGGCGAGCACGCCGATGCTGGCCAGGTCCGCCACCAGCGAGGCCGCCAGCTGCATCGACCCCGGTCCGTCGGGCATGGCGATGGTCAGCCGGGGCGGTTGTCCGCCATTGGCGGCGCGCCATTCGGCCACGCGCACCTGCGCCGCCGTGCGGCGCGAATCGAGGTCGAAGGCCAGCCAAGGCGCACGCGCCGGCGCCGCCGCCACATCGAGCTGGCCCGGCAGGATCGTCTCGCTGGCGGCCCAATCATCGGCAAAGCTGCGCGTCAGCGTCGCGCGGTCGAACGCCATCGCCACCGCCTCACGCCCGGCGGCGGTTTCCAGAAAGCCCCGCCGATTGGCGACGATCAGGCCGAACAGGCCGTGTGCGGGGTCGATGCGGCGATTGGGGCGGGGAATGTCGGCCAGTGCGACCAGTGGCCAGTCCGCCATGGTGCCGCCGGTCACCATGTCCGATTCGCGCCGGCGAAAGCGAATGACGGCACTGGCCGCGCGTTCGGCACGCAGCCGCACGAATTCCGCCGGGTCGGGCGGCTCGACGGCGGCGTCGGGATCAGCGGGATCGCCGATGGGGCGCAGCAACAGGCTGGCATCGTCACGTTCGGCAATGCGGAACGGGCCGCTGCCGCCCTCCGGCCCCGGCACCGCCAGTTCGGGGCGCGCGAACAGCGGCAACAGGTCCGGGCGGGGTCGTGACAGGCGCACTTCGATGACCAACGGCGTCATCTCGACCACTTCGTCGATCGCCGACACGTGCGGCGCCAGCGGATTGCGCGGGTTGGCCAGCGCGCGGCGAAGTCCCCGCACCACTGCCCTTGCCGTCACGCGTTCGCCATTGGCCCATTCGGCCTCGCGAAGGCGAAAGATATAGCTGCGCCCGCCGTCGATCACGATCCAGCGTTCGGCCAGCCCCGGCTCCACCTGTCCCGCCGCATCGAATCCGACCAGGCCCTGGGCCGTGGCGGCGGTCAGCATCGCGTCGGGCAGGTTCAGGGCATTGCCCGGCCGCGCGGGCAGGGCGGGGGCGTCGGCGGGGCCGATCGTGCTGACCACCACCGGCACATCGTCGGGCCGCCGTTCGCACGCACCCAGGGCGAGCGCGGCAAGAATTATCGGGGCAAGGCGGATTCGGGGCATGGACGGTCCGGACAATCGGTTCGACAGGGCAACGATCAGGTGGCGGCGTTTGTGCCGCCCGCCCGGTTCAGAAACTGCTCTCCACCGAAACCCCGGCGGGCAGGCCGGTAAAGGGCAACAATGCCGCACCATCGGGCGTCAGCGTGACGCGGTAGCTGCCATCCTCACCCACCGTCGCGTCGATCAGCGTGCGGCGGCGCTGGCCGATGGGGGCGATTCGGATGCGGCTTTCGGTGCCGACATGCTCCGCGGTCAGGATCATCGCCGGGGTCGGCACGGGCGCGCCGTCGGGCGATTTCGCACACGAACCGGGGTCGATGGTCGCCCGCCCTTCGATCAGCCCGCGTCCCGGCCCGATCGACAGGCGCGGAAACTCCGCCTGCATCGTCACGTCGCAGGTAAAGCCAAGGCCCGGCAGCAACGCGCCCAGCAGCGCGCCGTCCGCCGCGCCGCTGACACGGTCCAGCCGGACGCCGCCCGGCGACAACAATGCCTGCCCCCCCAGATCGGTATCCTCGCCATTGGCGCGCCAGTCGACGGCAAAGCCGAACGACGTGAGCGAACGCAGCGGCGCCCATTCCCATTTGACGATGCTGCCGCCCGCCACGCCGACTTCGCCCGACCAGATCGTGCCCGCGACGCCGGTGCGCCAAGGTCGGTTCTTCACAAAAACGCTGGCAGGCACGGTTGCGAGCATGGTCAGCACATAGGCGGCTATCCCCAGGCTTCCGAACGCGATAAGACGCCGCCGTGCCCCATCATTCGCATCCGGGAGACGCGCCGATGGATCGGCGGGCCGCGTTAGCATTTCTGCGATCGTCCCTCGTCGCAGCAGCGTCTGCATCCTTTGCTTCCCCATTGCTGGCGGCGGCCAAGGCCGACAAGCGGCCGGTCGCGTTGCTGATCCCGCGCAGCGGACCGCGCGCGGCATTGGGGGTTAGCATGGAGCGCGCGGCGATGCTCGCCGAAAACACGCCTGGCCGGCTGCTGGTGTTTGACACCGGCGGCACCGCAGCGGGCGCGCAGGCGGCGGCGATGCAGGCGATGAAGCGCAAGGTCGCGATGATCCTCGGCCCGCTGCTGGCCGAAGAGGTCGGGCCGGTCGCTGCGGTGGCGGCGGGCCGGGTGCCGGTCATCGCTTTCTCCAACGATCCGGGCGTGCGGGCCAGCGGTGCATTTACGATGGGCATCACGGCGACGCAGGTGACCGGTGCGATGCTGCGTTATGCCCGGTCGCGCGGGGTGCGCCGTGTCGTGGTGGTGGGCGATGGCTCACGCTGGGCATCGGCATCGGCAGAGGCGGCGGAGGGATTGCAGGGCGAGCTGAACCTCGACGTCCGGCGCATCGACGTGGCAGCGGGTCAGCCTTTGCCGGCGGCGGGTCAGGCGCCCGACGCGGTGATGATCCCCGGCGGTAGCGACACGATGCTGGCCGCTGCCCGCAACCTGAAGGAAACGGGTATCCAGCTGCTGGGCACGATGCAGGCGCTGGATCACCGACCCGCCAGCCTGTCGGTGCTGGACGGCGCGTGGCTGGCCAGTCCCGATCCGGCATCCTTCGCGACCTTTTCCTCGGCCTATCAGTCGCGGATGGGCGGTGATGCGGGGATTATCGCCGCGCTGGCGCATGATGCGGCGGCGATCACCCGGACGCTGCGCGAAAAGAATGCGCTGGACCGCGCGGGCCTGTTGGCCGAACCGGGGTTCGAGGTCGCGACCGGGCCGCTGCGCTTCCGCGAGGATGGCAGCGTCGCACGCGACATGGCGATCGTCGTCGCCAGCCCCGAAGGCTATGCCAAGGTGGCGACGAGCCGGGGCGCCTGATCATGTCCGGCACCGGTCCGGCCATGCCGGATGGATTGCCCGCCGACGCCGATTCGCACGGCGCGCAGGCGGGCTTTACCCTGATCGAGCTGATGATCTCGCTGGGCCTGTTCGCGTTGATCGCGGTGGCGGGGCTGGCGCTGGTCGATTCGGTGCTGGGCGTACAGACGCGCACCGCCGCCCGGCTGGACGAACAGGGCGCGCTGGCGCGTGCAATCTATGTCCTGACCAGCGATGTCGATCAGATCGCGCGCGGGCGCATCGTGTCGAACGGACAGGAGTTGATCTTCACCCGCGCCGCGCCGGGACTGGGCGGCGCGCCGGTGGAGCTGCGCTGGATGCGATCCGGCAACGACCTGATCCGCATGGTCGACGGTCAATCGCAAACCGCGCTGACCGGCGTCACCGGCGTCACCGCTCGCTTCTGGGACCAGGGGTGGCAGACCGGCTGGCCGCCCAGCCAGGAACGGGGTGAGGACTGGCCCCGCGCGGTCGAGCTGACCGTGGCGCTGGAATCGCGCGGCAGCGTGCGGCGCGTCGTCGCACTGCCGGCACGACCGACGGCGGGCCCGTGACGCGCCGGGCGGTGCCCCGTGGCGAAGAGGGGCTGATCCTGATCAACGTGCTGTTGTTCGTGGCGATTGCCAGCGGGCTGGTGCTGTTGATGGTCAACCGGGAGGAACTGGCCCTCGACGGCGCGTTGCGGCAGCGCGAAGCCGCGCGCGCTGCGGCAATCGTGCGCGGTGGCGAATTGTCGGCAGTGACCGCGCTGCGCCTTGACGCGGCCGAAGCGCCAGAGGCCGATCACGCGGGTGAGCCATGGGCCACGATTGCCGAAAGCGGCATTGCGATCAACGGCGGCACGTTCGACCTGACGGTCGCGGATGCCGAGGGGCGCTTCAACATCAACAATGTGCGCACCGGCGAAGCATCGGCGGTGATCCTGTTCCAGATGATCGCACGCGATGCGGGGCTGGACGATGAACAGATACTTCAGGCGATCGCCTATGTCCGGGGTGCGGGACCGGTGACCGACCTGCGCCCCATTCGGCTGGCCGGGCTGGACCCGGCGGCGGCGGCGCGGCTGGAATCGATGGTGACCGCGCTGCCCAGCCCGACCCAGATCAATTTGAACGCCGCGGGGCGTGAGCTGCTGACGCTGATGCTGCGCGATCCCGTTGCGGTCGAGCGGCTGCTGGCGATTCGCGAGCGGCAGGGGTTCCTGACGCGTGAGGACCTGACGAATGAAAATCTGTCGACGCCGCCGGGCACGCGGTTTTCTTCGGATCATTTTTGGGTCCGCACCCGCGCCACCATCGGCGGTACGGCCCAACAGGCTGCTGCCCTGATCGAACGCCGCGCACTTAAGGACGGATCGCGCGAGACGGTGGTGGTCGAACGCTGGCGCAACGCCGCGATCCCGCCCGGCGTGCCCGACTTCCCGCCGGCGGCTTAGCACGCTACCCCATCGGTCATGGCTCGTTCGATGACCTATGGCGACTATCTGGCGCTCGACACGCTGTTGGGTGCCCAGCATCCGATTTCGGACCATCCCGACGAACCGCTGTTCATCGCGATGCACCAGACACAGGAATTGTGGATGAAACAGACCATCCACGAACTGGAACAGGCGCTGGCCATGATCCGCGCCGACCGGCTGGCACAGGTGTACAAGGTGCTGGCCCGCGTCAGCCGCATCCAGTCGGTGATGACCGCGTCATGGGATGTGCTGACCACCATGACAGCGATCGATTATACGCGCTTTCGCACTGTGCTGGGCACCAGTTCGGGCTTTCAGTCGGACCAGTTCCGCACGATCGAGGTGATGATGGGCTTTCGCGACGGCCCCCGTCACGGGCCGATGACCCATGCCGCCGCCGCAAAGCCCAGCTTGTGGGACGAAGCGAACGGCGCGCTGGCACGGGCGGGCCTTGTGGTGCCGGCAAGTGCGTTGGCGCGTGACTGGTCCAGGCCCTATGTTCCCGATCCGGGGGTGGAGGCGGCATGGGCCGCCGTCTATCGCGACGAACGGCGCTGGTGGCCGCTTTATCAACTGGCGGAAAAGCTGGTCGATCTGGACGAAGCCTTTGCCACATGGCGGCACAAGCATGTGCTGACCGTCAGCCGCATCATCGGGCACAAGCCCGGCACCGGCGGCACCGGCGTACATTATCTGGAATCGACGCTGTCGCGGCGCGCCTTTCCCGAACTCTGGTCGTTGAGGACGATGCTGTGAACAGCTGGAAGCACCTGTTCCAGCGCGCGCTGGCCGCCGCGCCCGACCGGCTGCACATGGCCGCGCACAGCCATCATCTGTGGCCCGATGCCAGCTGGCTGGGCCAGCAGGCCGCCTGGGAGGATGCCGCGCGGCTGGCTGACACCAAATGGCGCCGCGTGATGGACGAAATATGGCCCGCCGCGCAGGCGCATGTCGCGCGCGAACTGGGGCTGCCCGATCCGGATACGGTCTGCTTTTCGGGCAATACGCATGATTTCCTGATCCGCATCGCCTCTGCCGTGGACCGGCGGCCGATCCGCATCCTGGCCACCGACGGCGAATTTCACAGCTTCACCCGGCAAGTCGCCCGTTGGGTAGAGGCGGGGGAAGCGGTGCTGGAGACGGTTCCGTGCGACGACGCACTGGAAGCGCAGATGATCGAACGGGCGCTGTCGGGCGAACATGACCTGATCGTCGTCAGCCACGTCGCCTTTGGCACGGGCCGCGTGTTTGGGGCACTGGATCAGGTGGCGGCGGTCGCGCGGCCCGACGGGCCATGGGTGGTGGTCGATGGCTATCACGGCTTCATGGCGGTCGAGACGGACCTGTCGGCCATCGCGCCGCACGCCTTCTATACTGCGGGCGGTTATAAATATGCGATGTCGGGGGAGGGGATCGGCTTGCTCCATGCGCCGCCGGGATTTGCGTCGCGCCCGGTGCTGACCGGCTGGTATGCCGCGTTCGACGATTTGAGTGCCCCGCCCGGCGGGGTCGGCTATGCCCCCGATGCCCGCCGCTTTCTGGGCGCGACCTTTGACCCGTCGGGCCTGTACCGGTTCGTGGCGGTGCGCGACATGCTGGCGCGCGAGGGACTGTCGACGGCGGTCATATCGGCACATGTCGCGACGCTGCGCGAACAGCTGATCATCGGGCTGGACGGATCGCCGCTGGGCGATGCCGAGCTGGTGAACGCCCCCGGCATCGGCCCACAGGCCCGCTTTCTGGCGCTACGCAGCCCGCGTGCCGCCGAATGGCAAGCCACGCTGCTGTCGCACGATGTGATCACCGACCTGCGCGGCGACGTTTTGCGGATCGGCCTGGGCCTGTATCACGATGCGCGCGACATCGACGCTTTTTGCATGGTCGCACGACAGATTTAGTGCGCTGGCCTTTTGGCCGTGAAACATGCATAGCGCCACGCCAGTCTGAAGTTTCAGGAAATTGCGTCATGCCTGCCTATCGTTCCCGCACCACCACTCATGGCCGCAACATGGCCGGCGCTCGCGGCCTGTGGCGCGCGACGGGGATGAAGGACGAGGATTTCGGCAAGCCGATCATCGCCATCGCCAACAGCTTTACCCAATTCGTGCCCGGCCACGTCCATCTGAAGGATCTGGGCCAGCTGGTCGCGCGTGAGATCGAGGCGGCGGGCGGCGTTGCCAAGGAATTCAATACCATCGCCGTCGATGACGGGATCGCGATGGGCCATGACGGCATGCTCTATTCGCTGCCCAGCCGCGAACTGATCGCCGATGCGGTCGAATATATGGTCAACGCCCACTGCGCCGACGCGCTGGTCTGCATCTCGAACTGCGACAAGATCACGCCGGGCATGTTGATGGCGGCGATGCGGCTGAACGTGCCCGTCGTGTTCGTGTCGGGCGGCCCGATGGAAGCCGGCAAGGTTGTGATGCGTGGCAAGGAACGCGCGCTCGACCTGGTCGATGCGATGGTGGTCGCCGCCGACGACAGCTATACCGACGAGGAAGTGAAGGCGATCGAACGGTCGGCCTGCCCCACCTGTGGCTCATGCTCGGGCATGTTCACCGCCAATTCGATGAACTGCCTGACCGAAGCGCTGGGCCTGGCACTGCCGGGCAATGGTTCGGTGCTGGCCACGCATGCCGATCGTGAAAAGCTGTTCCGCGAAGCCGGGCACCTGATCGTCGATCTGGCCAAGCGTTATTACGAGCAGGACGACGAAACCGCCCTGCCGCGCAGCATCGCTACGCGCGAGGCGTTCGAAAACGCCATGAGCCTTGACATCGCGATGGGCGGGTCGACCAACACGGTGCTGCACCTGCTGGCCGCCGCGCAGGAAGGCGGCGTGGATTTCACCATGGCCGATATCGACCGGCTCAGCCGCCGGGTGCCGGTGCTGTGCAAGGTCGCGCCTGCCAATTCGACGGTCCATATGGAGGATGTCCACCGCGCGGGCGGGATCATGGCGATCCTGGGTGAGCTGGAACGCGGCGGGCTGGTCGATCCTTCGCTGCCCACGGTGCATTCGCCGACGCTGGGCGACGCGCTGGCGCGCTGGGACATTGGCCGCACCAATTCGGAAGAGGTCCGCACCTTTTTCCGCGCGGCCCCCGGCGGCGTCCCCACACAGGTGGCGTTCAGCCAGTCGCAGCGTTGGGACGAACTGGACATCGACCGCGCGGGCGGGGTGATCCGTTCGGTCGACAATGCCTTTTCCAAGGATGGGGGTCTGGCGGTGCTGTTCGGCAATCTGGCGCCGGAGGGGTGCATCGTGAAGACTGCCGGGGTCGACGAATCGATCCTGACCTTCCGCGGCACGGCGCGCGTGTTCGAAAGCCAGGACGCGGCGGTGGCCGGTATCCTGGGCAACATGATGAAGCCGGGCGAGGTCGTGCTGATCCGCTATGAGGGGCCAAAGGGCGGGCCGGGGATGCAGGAAATGCTGTATCCGACCAGCTATCTGAAATCGAAGGGGCTGGGCAAACAGTGCGCGCTCGTCACCGACGGTCGTTTTTCGGGCGGCAGCTCAGGCCTGTCGATCGGCCATGTCTCGCCCGAAGCGGCAGAGGGCGGGCTGATCGCGCTGGTGGAGACGGGCGATCCGATCGTGATCGACATTCCCAACCGGCTGATCGCGCTGGATCTGGATGATGCGGTGCTGGCCGAACGCCGGGCCGAAATGGAATCGCGCGGGGCAAAGGCGTGGAAGCCGGTGGGCCGCAAGCGCCATGTCTCGGCGGCGCTGCGTGCCTATGCCGCAATGACGACCAACGCGTCGCGCGGCGCGGTGCGCGATGTGAGTCAGGTCGAACGCTGATCTCGGGCGCCGCCCCGGCCAGTTGCCGGGGCGGACGCCCCGCCCCGGCCAGTTGCCGGGGCGGACGCCGGTTAGGGATCAGGCGGCGATGTCGTAAGGCTTGATCTCACCCGCCAGATACAGGTTGCGCGCCTTGGCACGGCTCAGCTTGCCCGAGCTGGTGCGCGGCAGCGTGCGCGGCGGCACCAGTTCGACAACGCAGTTCATGCCCGTGACCGAGCGCACCCGCTCACGAATCTCATCGCGCAGACGGCTGCGCTCCATGTCGTCGGACGTGCGGCACTGGACCAGTACGGCGGGCGTCTCCTCACCACCGGGGGTGGTGATGGCAAAGGCGGCGATGTCGCCCGCCTTGAAGCCCGGCAGCTGTTCGACCGCCCATTCGATATCCTGCGGCCAGTGATTGCGGCCGTTGATGATGATCATGTCCTTCGCCCGGCCGACGATATAGACATAGCCGTCGGACAGATATCCCATGTCGCCGGTGTCGAGCCAGCCATCCTTCATGCAGGCCGCCGTCGATGCCTCGTCACGGAAATAGCCCTCCATGATCGAGGGGCCACGACACCATACCTTGCCGATCGCCTTGTCGGGCAGCGGGGCGCCGTCTTCTTCCCGGATTTCGACTTCCATGTCGCGCACCGGGCGGCCGCAATTGACGATCGCACGATAACGCTGGGGACGGTCACCCTCGGCCGAAATGCCCGAAAGCTGCGTTTCCTCGACCAGTTCGACGACGATGCCCTCGCCCGGCGGCATGATCGACACCGCCAGCGTCGCTTCGGCCAGGCCATAGCTGGGCAGGAAGGCGGAAGCCTGGAAACCCGCATCGGCAAAGGCGTCGACGAACTTCTGCATCACGTCGGGGCGGATCATGTCGGCGCCATTGCCCGCCACGCGCCAGCGCGACAGGTCGAACCGCTCGCTCGCCTTGGTCTGCGACGACATGCGGCGCGCGCAGATGTCATAGCCGAAGGTCGGCGAATAGCTGAGCGTCGTGCCCGGATTGCGGCTGATCAGGTCCAGCCACGCCAGCGGACGGCGGGCGAAATCCTCGGTCTTCAGATAATCGACCGAAACCTGATTGGCGATCGGCGACAGGAAGCAGCCGACCAGTCCCATATCGTGATACCAGGGCAGCCACGACACGCAGCGGTCGCTTTCGACCAGCGCCATGCCATGACCGTGCGCGGCCAGATTGTTCAGCAGCGCATGGTGGGTAATGACCACGCCGTGCGGAAAGCGGGTCGAGCCGCTGGAATATTGCAAATAGGCGATATCGTCGCCCTTAGCCGGCGGCAGATCGGCGGCGGGCGCGTCGCGGGCGGTGAAATCCTCCCACGCAATCCCCTCGGTCCCGATGCGTTCGGCAGCGGCACCGGCCATCGTCGCCAGTTCGGCGGGATAGAGCAGCAGGCGCGGATCACAGCTTTTCAGCTGGACCGACAGCTGGTCGATATAGCTTTCGCGCCCGCCAAAGCTGGTCGGCAGGGGCAGCGGCACCGGCCAGGCACCGGCATAGACCGCGCCAAAGAACAGTGAGGCGAATTCCGGCCCCGTTTCCGCGACCAGCGCCACGCGCTCACCCGGACGCACGCCCATCGCGATCAGGCGCCTTGCCTGTGCCAGCGCGTCGCGGCGCAGTTCGGCAAAGGGATAGGCGCGCGTCAGCGTTCCGCGCGCGTCATGGAAATTCAGGCCGCGCGCACCGCCCGCGGCATAATCGAGTGCGTCGCCCAGCGTCTCGAAATCAGAGAAGCGGCGGCTCAGCGCACAGGCGCTGGGCGTGGCGTTCAGGGTTTCGACGGCAGCACTGGTCACGAATGGCGATCCCGAATTGTTGTCATATCTCGGCGCTATACCCTTACTCGTCGAGCTCTCACCCGCGCAGCAAAAGCGCAAGCTGGCACCGATCGCACGACGTCGCGTTCAAAATCGACCGCCACTGTGGCACAATCATGGCGCATGGCTCGACGCAACCCCCCTTCGACACCTTTGGATGGTCGCACACTCGAAAGAATGGCGCTGCGCTATGTCGAACGCTTTGCGACGACGCGGGGCAAGCTGACCGCCTATCTCGTGCGAAAACTGCGCGAACGGGGCTGGGCGGGGGACGGCCCGCCCCCGGTGGAGGCGCTGGTGGAGCGCATCGCCGAGCTTGGTTATGTCGACGACCGCGCGTGGGGCGAGGCAAAGGCGGCGGCGATGGCGCGCCGGGGCCTGGGCGCGCGGCGCGTGCGGCAGGCACTGGGCGCGGCGGGCGTGGCGGGCGACGATGCAGAGGCGATTGACCCGCTGCTCGACGCCGGGCGCATCGAAAGCGCGGTCGCCTTTGCCCGCCGCCGCCGTATCGGCCCCTATGCCCGCGAAACGGCGGACCGCGAATTGATCGAACGCCAAGTCGGGCAAATGGTCCGCGCGGGCCACGCCCCCGATCTGGCGCGGCGCATCGCGCGGATAACGCCCGACGACTTGAGTCAACTGTCCCGATCCGAGCAAGTGTCTGGGATAGATGAAGAACTGATCCGTTCGCTTTCCTGAAACACTGTGTTAAGCTAACCTTCGGGGGCTGGAATAATGATGCGTAACGATCCGCTGCGTAGGCCGGACGAACTTGGCGCGCCGATCTTGTCGGAAGGGGGGGGCGTGAGCGGCGAACCGTCTGAAGATTGCGTTCATGTCGGAACGGTCAAATGGTTCGATGTGACTCGTGGATTCGGGTTCGTCGTGGCCGATGATTCGACCGCCGGGGACATTCTTGTGCATTTTTCGGTGTTGCAGGAACATGGCCGCCGCAGCCTGCCCGAAGGGGCGCGCGTGGTGTGCCAGACGATGGCGCGTCCGCGGGGGCTTCAGGCGCGATCGATCCTGTCGATCGACCTGTCCATGGCAGTCGAGGTGCCGGCAACGCGCGCCACCGGCGACCGCATCGAACGGTTGCGCATGGTCGACGAAGCGGGACCGTTCGAACCGGTATCGGTCAAATGGTTCAACCGGCTGAAGGGCTATGGCTTTCTGATCCGGCACGGCCTGGTTGGTGACGTGTTCGTTCATATGGAAACGCTGCGCCGCGCCGGGATCGAGGAGGTCGAGCCGGACCAGCCGCTGCGCGCGCGGATTGTCGACGGTGACAAGGGGCCGCTTGCGGTTGCGGTCGAAAGGCCGGAATAGACGCCATGGTTATGCGTCCCATCCGCCTGGCGCTGGTCGCCGGGATGTTCATGCTTTCGACCGCCTGCTCGCAGGAACCGGAACGCGACGTCGTTTCGGTGACGATCACGACCGACGACGGACAGCGCCAGTTCGAGGCCGAACCGGCACGCACCCCGGACGCGCAGCAGCGCGGGTTGATGTTCCGCACCGACCTGACTGACGAATCGGCGATGCTGTTCTTTCCCTATCCGCCCGGTGGCGAGGCGCCGCGCGAAGCCAGCTTTTGGATGAAGAACACGCCGACGGCGCTGGACATCATCTTCATCCGCGCTGACGGCACCATTGCCCGGATCGGACGCGGTGAGCCGTTTGACGAAAGCCCGGTGTCGTCGGGTGAACCGGTAGGCGCGGTGCTGGAGCTGAAGGCGGGTCGCGCCGAGGCGTTGGGAATTGAAGAGGGCGACAAGGTAAGCTGGCCCGGCGGTCCGGGCGGGAACTGACGCGCCCGCCTCAAACTGTCGCGGATGCGGTCACCGGCGCCGCTTCGTCAGACAATAACTGCCAGCCATTGGCGTTCAGCACCTCTACGGGTTTGAACCGCGCTTTATAGGCCATGCGCGCCGATCCCCGCACCCAATAGCCCAGATAGACATAGGGCAGGCCGATGGTGCGGGCGCGCGCGATATGGTCGAGGATGATGAAGGTGCCCAGACCGGGGCGCGCCGATTCGTCGGGGTCGTAGAAGCTGTAGATCATCGACAACCCGTCGCTTTGCTGATCGGTGATGCATGCGCCGATCAGCCGGCCGGGACGTCCGTCGACCCTGGGCTCGCGATATTCGACGATGTAGGATCGTACCGGGCTATGCTCGACCATGTCGGCATAATCCTGTTCGTCCATGCCCGCCATGCCGCCGCCGGGGTGGCGGGTGTCCAGATAATGGCGCAGCAGCTGATATTGCTCGTCCGTGGCCCAAGGCCGACAGGCATGAACCTCAAGATCCGCCATGCGCCGCACCAGCTTGCGCTGCGTCGCGCCGGGGGTGAAGCCGCTGGCGACGACGCGCACCGACTGGCACGCGTTGCACGACGGGCAACTGGGCCGATAGGCGACCGACTGGCTGCGGCGAAACCCGATGCGGCCCAGCGCATCGTTCATTTCCCCTGCATACGGGCCGCTCAGCTCGGTGAAGACCTTTCGCTCCTGCCGATCGGGCAGGTACGGGCACGGCGACGGGCTGGTCACGAAGAAGCGCGGAAAACGAAACGGCGCGGTCACGCTTGCTCGGGTCCTTCATGGCGCGCGGCGACATGCTGCGTCGAATGAATATGACCCTGACGCAAAACGATGAAAAGCGCGTTTACCAGGAAAGATTCCTAATAGGGATAACCGGCAGGCCCGGCGGGGCGTCAGGCGAGCTCCACCATGCTGACTTCGTAACTGGCATCGCGCAGCGCATTCACCAGGCGGTCGAGATGCGCGCGGTCGCGCGTTTCGCATTCGACGTCCAGCGTCAGCCCCTTGACCGGCAGGGTGGTGAAGATGCGCTGGTGATAGAGTTCGAGGATGTTGACCCCGACCTGATCGAAGATGCGCGACACCTGAAACAGCGCGCCGGGGCGATCCTGAAGCCGGATGCGAAGGCGCGCCAGACGGCCCGACCGCGCCAGGTCGCGCAGCAGCACATTGGCCAGCAGCCGCGTGTCGATATTGCCGCCGCACAGCACGATGCCGATGTGGCGCCCGGCAAAGCGTTCGCGATGCGCGAGCAGCGCCGCGAGGCCCGCCGCGCCCGCACCCTCGACCACGGTCTTTTCGATCTGGAGCAGCAGGCTGACCGATTCCTCCAGATTGCGTTCGCTGACCAGCACGATGTCGTCGACCAGCGCGCGGACGATCTGGGCGGTCAGGCCGCCGGGTTCCTTGACCGCGATCCCCTCTGCCAGCGTATCGCCGCCGATCGGCAGGTCGGCGCCGCGCACCCGGTTGTACATCGACGGATAAAGTTCGGCCTGCACGCCAACCACTTCGATCGGGCGCGGCTGGGCCTTTGCCACGCTGGCGATGCCCGAAATCAGCCCGCCGCCGCCGATCGGCACGACGAAGCAGTCGATGCCGGGCGCGTCTTCCAGCATTTCCAGCGCCATCGTTCCCTGTCCGGCAACGATGCGCGGATCGTCGAACGGATGGACAAAGGTATAGCCGTTCGACGCCTCAAGCGCGCGGGCATGGGCATAGGCCTCGTCAAAGGTTTCGCCCTCTAGGATCACGGTCGCGCCGTGCCCTTCGGTCTGCATCACCTTCACCGTCGGCGTCGGGCGCGGCATGACGATGGTGACGGGGATGCCCAGGCGGATGCCGTGATAGGCAAGTCCCTGTGCGTGATTGCCCGCCGACGCCGCGATCACGCCGCGTTCGCGCTGCTCCACCGGCAGTTGCAGCAGCGTGTTGAGCGCGCCACGTTCCTTGTACGCAGCGGTGAACTGAAGATTTTCGAACTTCAGGTAAACCGTCGCACCGACCATCGCCGACAGCGTCTTGCTGACCAGTGTGGGCGTGCGGACGACCGATCCGGCGATTCGCGCGCGTGCCGCCAGCACATCGTCAAGCGTGACCGGCACATGGGTCGAAGCCGGGGCGGTGGGGACAGGTTGCGTGGCCATGCCGTCCCCCTAGCCGATCGGAACCCAGGGGGGAACCGGGTTGCGATTTGCACGCTGGGCAACAACAATCGGGCGGATGCACCGGCATTTCTTTTCGCTCCGCATCGCTGCCTTTGTCGTTCTGGCGGCGATTGCGGTGGGCACTATCGACCTGTGGCTGCACGGTTTCGTCGTGGTCGCCGATCCTGACCGGCAGATTGCGCGCGCGACGGTTCGTCATGTCGATGGCGATGTGGCGATGCGGGCCATTGCCGATGGTTTCTGGGCAATCCGTCCGCAACGCGCCGGCCGCGTCGTGCTGACGTGCGTCAATGGTGCCGAAGTGCCGGGACAGGATGTGGCGCCGGGCCGGATCGTGCGGCTGACGGTCAAAGCCGATGCCTGCACCGTTGCCCGCGCGCGCGGCGGCGCATAAGGATCGAGGCCATGGCAAGGATCGCATATCTGGGGCTGGGCGTGATGGGTGCGCCGATGGCGCGGCATCTGATCGCGGCGGGGCACGACGTCACGGGCTATAACCGCACGCGCGCCAAGGCGGAGGCGTGGGCCGCACAGCATGGCGGCCATGTCGCCGACAGCCCGGCGCAAGCGGCCGAAGGCGCCGATGCGGTGATCGCGTGCGTCGGCAATGACGACGATCTGCGCGAAGTGACGCTGGGCGAACGCGGCTGTTTCGCGGCGATGGCGCCGGGGGCGGTGTTCATCGACCACACCACGGTATCGGCGGCGATCGCGCGCGAGCTGGCGGGCGCGCGCTCGCTGGTGGTGGATGCCCCGGTGTCCGGCGGGCAGGCCGGGGCCGAGAAGGGTGCCCTTTCGGTAATGTGCGGCGGCAGCGACGACGCGGTCGCGGCGGCGCATCCGTTCATGGCGGCCTATGCCGCGCGGATCGTCCATGTCGGCGCGGCGGGCGCTGGCCAGACGACCAAGATGGTCAACCAGATCTGCATCGCGGGCGTGTTGCAGGGGGTGGCAGAGGCGCTGCGCTTTGCCCAGGCATCCGACCTCGATCTGGACAAGGTGCTGGAGGCAATTTCCGGCGGGGCTGCGCAAAGCTGGCAGATGGTCAATCGCTGGCCCACCATGGCGAAGGACGAGTTCGATTTCGGCTTTGCCGTCGACTGGATGCGAAAGGATCTGGGCCTGACGCTGGACGAGGCCAAGCGCAATGGCGCGACGTTGCCGATGACGGCGCTGGTCGATCAATTCTATGCCGAGGTGCAAAAGGCCGGTGGCGGGCGGATGGACACCAGTTCGCTGGTCACACGCCTGCCGCGCTGACGCCGGTCAGCGCGGGGCGAACGCCTCGCGCCATTCGGGCCGTACCGCCGCGACAATGGCGGGCGTGACCGGCAGCGTCAGGTCATACGTCCCCTCCGCATACGGCCCGGCGACATAGGGGCCGACGAGCAGGCCGACCCGGTCGATCCGCTCGCCATCGCTTGAGCCCAGGATCAGCGTCGTCTCCGCCACCTTGGGGCAATCGTTGAAGGGATCGTCCGATCGTCCGACGGGCACGCCGCGCCGCCCCTGTCGCGCGCGGTCCAGCCGCTGGCAAAAGGCATCGCCCATCGCCGACTGGATGGCTTGCGCGGACGCGAACAGCTCGGTCGGGGCCAGCCGCTTGCCCGCCGCCTTGTCCCACAACAGCGCGTCGAAACCCGGACTGCCATGCGCGCCGCCGGTATAGGCATAGGTTTCCGCCGACAGGCTGAGCAGGCGCGGCGTTTCGGTCACCACTTTCCACTCGATGTTCAGCGCATAGGGGCGATAGGGAAAGCCGCCCTTTTCCGTTTCTCGCCGCCATTCGCCGGTGTCGCGCTTCAACCCGGCAAGCGCCGTCTCCCGCTCCGCATCCAGCGCGCGGGCAAGCGGCGCGATCGCCGCCGCCTCCGCCGGATAGGCATAGGCAAAGCTATAGTCGTCCGTCTCCAGCTTGACGCGGCTGGGGGCGGCGGGCGGGGGTGAGGGGGCGGGCGCAGGCGCGGGCGGGGCGGCGGTGGTGTTCGCCACTGCTTCCTCTGGCGACGCCGTCGGATCGCCGCACGCTGCCAGCATTGCCGACAGCCCCAGAATTGCCACGGTCCGCATCGCACCCTCGCCAAAAACCCGTGGGCATCTTATGGCACGGCCATGCAGCTTCTCAACACGCGCACGATGCGGGTGCGCCTTGCCGCCCTCCTGTCCCTTTCGACGCTGGCAATGGCCGCCCCGGCATGGGCCGACGGGCTGATCGACAATGTCGACGGCGTGACGCTGGACGAAAAGGGGCGGGTGACGCGGTTCACCGGCATCCTGATCGACAAGAACGGCACCATCACCCGCGTGCTGGGGCGAAAGGACAAGCGGCCGGAAAGACTCGACTGGCGCACCGACATGAAGGGGCGGGTGGTCATCCCCGGCATGATCGACGCGCATGGTCATTTCATGGAACTGGGGTTCAAGGCGCTGTCGCTCGACCTGTCGGACACGACCAGTTTCGAGGAGGCGAAGGCGAAGATCGCCGCCTATGCCGCCGCCAATCCCAACCGCCCGTGGATTACCGGCGGCGGGTGGAATCAGGAACGCTGGGGCCTTGGCCGCTTCCCGACCGCCGCTGAACTCGACGCCATCGTGCCGGGCAAGCCGGTGTGGCTGGAGCGCGTGGACGGCCACGCCGCCTGGGCCAATTCGGCGGCGATGAAGGCGGCGGGCGTGACGGCCAAGACCGCCGCACCCACAGGCGGGCGTATCGAAAAGGGCGCGGGCGGCGCGCCGTCGGGCGTGTTCGTCGATGCCGCGATGCAATTGGTGGCAAAGGCGGTGCCCCCGCCTGCTCCCCGCGACCGCAACGCCGCCTTTCTGGAAGCGCAGAAGATCCTGCTGTCCAGCGGCATCACCGCGACGGCCGACATGGGCACCAGTCTGGATGACTGGCTGACCTATCGCTACATGGGCGACCGCAACCTGCTGCGTATCCATATCATGAGCTATGCCAACTCGGTCGAGACGGCGGTGCGCGTCGGCGTCAGCGGGCCGACGCCGTGGCTGTACAACGACCGGCTGCGCATGGGCGGGATCAAGCTGTATCTCGACGGCGCGCTGGGGTCGCGCGGGGCGTGGCTGAAGGCGCCCTATGCCGATGCGCCGGGACAAACCGGCCTGCCGCTGCAAAACGATACGCAATTGCTCAATCAGATGAGCCGGGGCGCGATGGACGGGTTCCAGCTGGCCGTCCACGCCATTGGCGACCGCGCCAATGCGGAGGTGTTGTTCGCGATCGAGGAATTATCGTCCAGCTATACCGGCGACCGGCGCTGGCGCATCGAACATGCCCAGATTGTCGACCCCGCCGACCTGCCCGGCTTTGGCCGCAACGGCGTGATCGCATCGATGCAGCCGGTGCATCAGACCAGCGACCGCGTGATGGCGGAGACGCGGCTGGGGCCGCAGCGGCTGGGCGGTGCCTATGCGTGGAAATCCATCACCGCGACGGGTGCGCGGGTGGTGTTCGGGTCCGACTATCCGGTGGAAAAGCCCAATCCGTTCGTCGGCTGGGCGGCGGGCTTTACCCGGCAGGACGCCGACGGCCAGCCCTTTGGCGGGTGGCGGCCCGAAGAGGCGCTGAGCCGGGAGGGGGCATGGCGCGCCTTTACCACCGACGCCGCCTATGCCGGCTTTGCCGAGCGCAAGCTGGGCCGCATTGCAGAGGGGATGCGCGCCGATTTCGTCGTGGTCGACCGTGACCCCAGCATGGTCAGCCCGACCGAGCTGCGCCAGACGCAGGTCTTCGAAACCTGGGTCAATGGCGAAAAGGTGTGGGAGCGCGGGCAGAGGGCGATCGACGTGCCCGAAGGCGGCGCCGCGCCGGTCAAGCCCTATATCGAACCGGGCCGTTAAGCGGGGCGGGGGCCACGCGCCCCCGCCCGCCTTGGATCAGGCCTTGGTCTCACCAGCGGTGCGCGTGCCCGCTGCCGCCGGTTCGGCAAGCTCGCCTTCGCCCGCCATCGCGTGATCCTCGTCATCGCGCAGCGTGTCGAGGTGCATCCAGCGCGTGACGATGGGCGACAGCAGCAGCACGACGGCGGCGATGCCCAGCGTCCACCAGCCGATGGTCGAATACACCTGAAGCGTGCCTTCCTTGGTCATTTCGCCGCCATGGCCGCCGGTCGCCTCACCGATCTTGCCGGCCACGAAATTGCCGACGGCGGTCATGTAGAACCAGGCACCCATGATCAGGCTGGCCAGATGCTTTGGCGCCAGCCGGTTCATCGCCGACAGCCCGACCGGGGACAGGCAAAGCTCGCCCGCGGTCTGGAAGAAATAGATCAGGAAAACGAACAGCACCGGCGTCGCGACCGCCGGGCCGACCGCACGCGCGCCCCAGACGAAAACGAGGAAGCTGAGCGCCACCAGCACCAGCGCGATGCCGAACTTGGCGGGCGCCGACGGTTCGATCCGCCGCTTGCCCAGACCCACCCATGCCGCGGCGAAAATGGGGCCGAGCAGCACGATGTAGATCGGGTTGATCGACTGGAACAGCGACGCCGGCACCCCGCCGCGATCGACATAACGGTCGGTATACAGGTTCAGCGACCCGCCCGCCTGTTCGAACAGGCCCCAGAAGACGGGGTTGAGCGCGATCAGGAACAGGATGGCGAACATCCGGTCGCGGGCGTGCGGCTCCAGCTTGAACGATTCGAACAGCACATAGCCCAGCAGCCCCACGCCGGAGATGATCAGCAGCGTCTGAATCACGTCCTGATACTGGACCAGCGCCCAGATCACCGCGATCGACGCGACGCCGATGCCATAGAGCGACCATTCGCGCTGGCGGCTGAGCGGCGCGGGCGGCTCTGCCCGGCCCAGCAGCAGCGGCTTGCCCAGCGCGAACACGATTAGGCCCAGCAGCATGCCGACGCCCGCCGCGCCGAAACCCCAGCCCCAGCCATAGGTTTCGCCCAGCCAGCCCGCCATGATCGTGCCCAGCGCCGCACCCACGTTGATGCCGACATAGAAGATCGTATAGGCGCCGTCGCGGCGGGTATCGGTGCGCGAATAAAGCTGGCCGACAATGACCGAGATATTCGCCTTCAGAAAGCCGGTGCCGACGATGATGAAGGCCAGCGCCAGCCAGAAGATGTTGATCGCGGCCGATTGCTGTCCGCCGTCGCCCTCGATCCCCATCAGGAAATGGCCCAGCGTCAGCATGACGCCGCCGAACAGCACCGCCTTTCGCTGACCCAGATAACGGTCGGCCAGATAGCCGCCCAGCACCGGCGTGATGTAGACCAGGCTGGTATAGGCGCCGTAGATCAGGTTCGCCTTGCCGTCGTCGAACAGCCAGTGTTTGGTCAGATAGAAGATCAGCAGCGCGCGCATCCCGTAATAGGAAAAACGCTCCCACATCTCGGCAAAGAACAGGACGTACAGGCCGCGCGGATGGCCGGCGAATTCCGGCTGCTTGCTGGCGGCAACGACGCCGCCGCCGATCAGCAGCAGGACAAGGAACGCGCCCGCGATCGCGGCGATCGTGTCGGCAGTGGTCAAGGGCAAGCCTCTCTGAACAATTGGGCCGGTCGGCGGCCGGCATTTGGCCGAACCCTAACCCCGAATCGCGTAAAGCCAAGCGGCAATGTCACAATTGTGACTTGTCGACGGCGTGCGCGGCCCCTTGCATGAGCGTGCCAGCGCGTTAGCGATGGGTCATGTTCAACGACACCGCAAGCCTTTCGACCTACCTTGCCACCCGCCGTTCGGGCAAGCCGCGCGACATGGTGGCGCCGGGTCCCCACCGGGCCACATTGGCCAGGATGGTCGAAATCGCCGCGCGCACGCCCGATCATGGCAAGCTGGCGCCGTGGCGCTTCATCGTCATCGGCGCCGAACAGCGCGCCGCCTTTTCCGACATGCTGGGGGCCGCCTATCGCATCGACCGGCCCGAAGCCGGGCGGCTGGAGATCGAGGCGGTGCAGCAATTCGCGCATCAGGCGCCGACGCTGGTCGCCGTGCTGTCATCGCCGCGCGAAAGCCATATCCCCTTGTGGGAACAGGAATTGTCAGCGGGCGCGGCGGTGATGAACCTGCTGCACGCGGCCAATGCCCATGGTTTCGTCGGCGGATGGCTGACGGGCTGGGCGGCATTTTCGCCCGCTGTGCTGGCGGGGTTGGGCGGCCGCGCGGGGGAGCGGATCGCCGGGTTCGTGTTCATCGGCACGCCGTCGCGCGCACTGGACGAACGACCGCGCCCGTCGCTGGACGCGATCCTGTCCGACTGGGCGGGATAAGGGATTGGCCTTTGCCACCCAGTTGCCGTATTAAGGCGGCATGACAGCGATCGAGCATGAGGATTCGCCCGTTTACATGCGCCTTCGCGCCACGATCGCGGCGGCGATCCTGCGCGGCGAGTATCGTGCGGGCGACCAGTTGCCGTCGGTCCGCGCGCTTGCGGCCGATGTGGGCGCAAACCCGCTGACCGTCGCCAAGGCGTATCAGACGTTTCAGGACGACGGCTATGTCGAGGTGCGGCGCGGGGTGGGCATGTTCGTGCTGCCCGGGGCGGCAGAGGCGCTGCGCGTGGCGGAGCGCGACCGTTTCCTGAACGGTTATTGGCCCAAGGTGCGCGACCATATCGCACTCCTTGGGCTGACCCCGGACGAATTGTTCGAACGCGAGCGCGCCTGAACGATCAGGCCGCGAACGCCGCTGCCGGAATTGCGTAAAGCGCGTCCGCGCGCGCCGTCGCCGCAGCTTTGAGCCCCATCGCCTCCGGCACGATCTGTTCGACATAGAAGCGGGCGACCGCCTGTTTCTGGGCCAGGAAATCGGCATCGCCATCGGCCTCAGCCGCGATGCGGCCCTGTCGCTCCATCAGCCAGCCACAGGTCGCGACCGACAACATGGTGAGGAAGGGATAGGACGCCGCCAGCCGATCGTCGGCATCGGCGGTCATCAGCTGCCGCCCGACATCCTCGCACGTGTCGATCAGCGCGACCAGCCCGGCGTCGCGGGCGTCGGCGCGGATGTCGGCGATGTGCGACAGGAACACACCGCCATTGTCGAGGCCCAGCTTGCGGCCGACCAGATCGGCGGCCTGAATGCCGTTGGTGCCCTCGTAAATCGGGGTGATGCGCGCGTCGCGGAAATGCTGGGCGGCGCCGGTTTCCTCGATATAGCCCATGCCGCCATGCACCTGGATGCCCAGGCTGGCGACTTCGTTGCCAAGGTCGGTGCCATGCGCCTTGGCCAGCGGGGTCAGCAGGTCGACCCGCTTGCGCGCATCGCCGTCGCCCAGCGCCGCCCGGTCGACATTGCCCGCCGCCAGATAGACCAGCGCGCGCGCGGCCTGGGTCTGCGCCTTCATCCGCATCAACATGCGGCGCACATCGGCATGCTCGATGATCGCCACAGGCTGTCCGCCGCGCGCGCCCTGCACGCGTTCGCGGGCATAGGCGACGGCGCGCTGCGTCGCGCGTTCGGCCACCTGTACGCCCTGAAGCCCGACATTCAGGCGCGCATTGTTCATCATCGTGAACATCGCAGCGATGCCGCCGCCCTCATGCCCGATCAGCTCGCCCCGGCACTGCCCCTCGTCCCCGAACGACAGGACACAGGTGGGGGAGGCATGCAGTCCCATCTTGTGTTCGATCGACACGACGCGAATATCGTTGGCCGCACCCGGCGTGCCATCGCCCGACAGGCGATATTTCGGGACAAGGAACAGGCTCAGACCCCGGGTGCCCGAGGGCGCGCCGGGCGTGCGGGCCAGCACCAGATGCACGATCTGGTCGGTCAGGTCATGGTCACCAAAGCTGATATAGATCTTGGTACCGGTGATCGACCACTGACCGTCGCCCAGCGGTTCGGCGCGGGTGCGAAGTGCGCCCACGTCGCTGCCCGCCTGCGGTTCGGTCAGGTTCATCGTGCCCGTCCACGCACCGCTCGACAGATGCGGCAGCCACGTCGCCTGCTGTTCGGGGGAGCCGTGATGCATCAGCGCCTCGATCGCGCCGACGGTCAGCGTCGGGCACAGCGCCAGCCCCATATTGGCGGTGCCCAACGTTTCCAGCACCGCGCTGGCAATGGCAAAGGGCATCGCCTGTCCGCCATGATCCGCAGGCGCGCCGATCGTGCCCCAGCCGCCATCGACATAGGCCTGATAGGCGGCGCGGAAGCCATCGGGCATCACCACGCCACCGTCGGTCCAGCGCGCGCCGACGGTATCGCCCGCGCGGTCCAGCGGCGCCCATTCGCCCGCGGCAAAGGCGCCCGCGCCGTCCAGCACCGCCTCCACCATGTCCGAGGTGGCATGGGCAAAGCGTTGGCTGTCCGCCAGCGCGTCGATGCCGGCGATATGGGTCAGCACGAAACGCTGTTCGGCGGTGGCGGGGGTGAAGCTCATCGTTCCTCTCTTGTCGTGCTTTTGCGCGCAATATAGCGGGTTTCGGGTGTCGCATCCAAACCCGCCCCTGGTCACCCGCACCTTACGCTACGGCGATGCGGGCGCGCTGGACGAAGCCGCGCGCGTGATCGCCGGCGGCGGTTGCGTCGCGGTGCCGACGGAGACGGTTTACGGCCTTGCCGCCGACGCGACCGATTCGCGCGCAGTGGCGGGCATCTATGCGGCCAAGGGTCGGCCCAGCTTCAATCCGCTGATCGTGCATGTCCCCGACCTGTCCGCCGCGCGTGCCATCGCGCATGTCGATGCGGCGGCGGAGGCGCTGGCCGCGCGCTGGTGGCCGGGACCGCTGACCATGGTGCTGCCGCTGCGTGCCGATGCGGGGATTGCCGCACTGGTGACGGCGGGGCTGGATACGGTTGCGGTGCGCGTGCCCGCTCACCGCGCGATGCAGGCGCTGTTGGCGGCCAGCGGGCGACCGCTGGCGGCGCCGTCGGCCAATACCAGCGGGTCGATCAGCCCGACGCGCGCCGATCATGTCGCGGTAAGCCTTGGCGGGCGCATCCCGCTGATCCTCGACGACGGGGCGACCCCGGCGGGCATTGAATCGACGATCGTCGACGTGGCGCGGGGTCTGGTGTTGCGGCCGGGGCCGGTCGACCGGGCGGCGCTGGGTCTGGCGCGCGCGGTGGATGACGGGACGATCACCGCGCCGGGGCAATTGTCCAGCCATTATGCGCCGGGCAAGCCGGTGCGCCTGAACGCGCTTGCCGCCAATCCGGGCGAATGGTTGATCGGTTTCGGGCCAGTGGCGGGCGACGACACGCTGTCCGCCAGTGGCGACCCGGTAGAGGCGGCGGCGCGGCTGTTCGACGCGCTGCACCGCGCCGATGCCGGTGACGCCCGCGCCATCGCCGTCGCACCCGTGCCGATCGACGGCCTGGGCGAAGCGATCAACGACCGGCTGGCGCGCGCCGCCGCCTGAGCCGCGCTCAGTCGCGCAGCAGCGCGTCTGCTTCGTTCTCGCCCAGCCCCTCGGTCTGGCCGCGCGTCACTACGCTGGTCACGGCGACGTCCATGGTGACATTGCCAAGCGTGCGGATGATGTCGGGCAGCGTTTCCACCGCCACCAGCAGCGCCAGCGGCTCGATCGGCACGCCCATTGCCAGCGCGATCGGCGCGATCGAGGAGACGAAGCTGATCGTGCCCGGCAGGCTGACCGCGCCCAGCGTCGTGATGGCGGCGGCGGCGATGCCGATCGCCACCTGTTCCGGGCCGAGCTGCATCCCGAACACATGCGCGACATACAGCGCGACCGAGATATTCATCGCCGGGCCGGTAAAGCGAAAGATCGCGACCGCCAGCGGCAACACGACGCCCGACGCGGCGATCGGCAGCTTCAGCGCCTCTGCGCCGCGCAGCATGGCGGGCAGGGAAGCGAGGCTGGACTGGGTGCTGATCGCCACCGCCTGTGCCGGTGACGTGGCGCGCAGGAAATGGGACAGGCTGACGCGACCGGCAAAGCGCGCGGTCGGATAGGCCAGCAACCAGATCAGGATGCCGGTGCCAGCCACCACCGCGACATAGTGCAGCAGCGCCCCGAACGCCGCCGTCCCCGCCTTTGCCCCGACGACATAGGCCAGCGCAAACACGCCCAGCGGCGCCAGCCACAGCACCCAGCCGATCATCACCAGCATTGCGTCGGCCACGGCCTGGAAAAAGCGGGTCAGCAATTCGCGCGGCTCGGCGGGCAGGCGGGTCAGGGCAAAGGCAAAGGTGGTGGTGAACACGATCAGCGGCAGAAACGCGTCCTCCGCCGCTGCCGATACCGGGTTGGTCGGCACCATCGCGACCAGGAATTCGGAAAAGGGCGGCACTTCGCCCGCCGGTGCCGCGCTGGCGAAGCTGGCCTTCAGCGCCGCCCCGGCCTGTGCGCCCAGCGGGAACAGGTCCAGCAGCGTCAGCGTGAACAGCGCGCCCAGCGCAGACGATGTCCACAGACAGATCATGAAGACCAGGATCGCCCGCCCCGCCAGCCGGCTGGCACGCGCCGCGCGTGCCGTTGCGGCAACGCCCGTGACCAGCAGCGCAACCACCAGCGGCACGATCGTCATGCGCAGCGCGTTCAGCCACATCGTTCCGATGGGCTGTGCAACGGCCGTTCCGGCCAGGGCCGCATCGGGCCGGGTGGCTGCCAGCAGGATACCCGCGGTAATCCCGACAATCAGCGCCAACAGGATTCGCATCGGCTGCGACATGCTCGCCCTTCCAAAAAACGCGCGCTATCAGGCGACGCATAGCAAGGTTGCAAGTTGAAGGGGCTATGCCCGATGGCAAGAAAATATTTCGGTACCGATGGAATTCGCGGCGCGACCAATACCGCGCCCATGACGGCAGAGATGGCGATGCGTGTCGGCATGGCGGCGGGCGCGCACTTTCTGCGCGGGGATCACCGCCATCGTGTCGTGATCGGCAAGGACACCCGGCTGTCGGGGTACATGCTGGAAAATGCGATGACGGCGGGCTTCACCTCGGTCGGGATGGACGTTGTGCTGGTCGGCCCGATGCCGACCCCTGCGGTCGCGATGCTGACCCGTTCGATGCGCGCCGACATGGGCGTGATGATTTCCGCCAGCCACAATCCCTATGCCGATAACGGCATCAAGCTGTTCGGGCCGGACGGCTACAAGCTGTCCGATGCCGATGAGGAAGCGATCGAGGCGTTGATCGAATCGGGGGTTTCGCTGGTTCCGGCGGCGGAAATCGGCCGGGCCAAGCGGATCGAGGATGCGCGCGGGCGGTACATCCACTTCGTCAAATCGACCTTTCCCGACGATCTCAGCCTAGAGGGGCTGAAGGTCGTGATCGATTGCGCGAACGGCGCCGCTTATCAGGTCGCACCCGCCGCGCTGTGGGAATTGGGGGCAGAGGTGGTCGCGGTGGGCATTGCGCCCGATGGCCGCAACATCAACGACGGCGTGGGTTCGACCGCACCGGGCAAATTGCAGGAAACCGTGGTGGCGACCGGCGCCGACATCGGCATCGCGCTGGACGGCGATGCCGACCGCTTGATCGTGGTCGACGAACAGGGCCGCGTGGTGGACGGCGATCAGTTGATGGCGACCATCGCCACCGGCTGGGCGCGGCGCGGGCGGCTGAACGGCGGCGGGCTGGTTGCGACGGTCATGTCGAATCTGGGCCTTGAGCGCTATCTGGCGGCAGAGGGGCTGGAGCTGATCCGCACCAAGGTCGGCGACCGCTACGTTCTGGAGGCAATGCGCTCACGCGGCTATAATGTCGGCGGCGAACAGTCGGGCCACATGATCCTGTCGGATTATGGCACGACCGGCGACGGACTGGTCGCCGCGCTGCAAGTGCTGGCAGAGGTCGTGCGAGACGGCTCGCCCGCAAGCCAGGTTCTGCACCGTTTCGACCGCGTGCCTCAGGTGCTGAAGAATGTACGCTACGAACGTCCCGCCAAGCCGTTGGAGGCCACAAGCGTGATCAACACGATCGCGGTGGCGGAGCGCGAACTGGCAGGCCGGGGGCGGCTGGTGATCCGGCCATCGGGGACCGAGCCCGTCATCCGCGTCATGGCCGAGGGCGATGACGCGGGACAGGTGACGGAAGTGGTCGACCGCATCTGTGACGCGGTGCGCGCCGCGGCTTGACCGCGCGGCTTATCGCGGTTCGGTCATGGCGGGCGGGTCGCTGGCGGGGAAACTTTCGTCCAGCGCCTCGTCCAGCGCCTCTTCCTTCGCGTTGCGGGCGACGCTTTCGTTCATGCGCGCAATCTGTTCGGGGGTGGCGGGCTGCTGGTGGTTCGCCTTCCACTCGGCATAGGGCATGCCATAGACCAGCTCGCGGCCCTCGTCCCTGGACAGGCCGCCCGCTTCCGCCACCCAGTCGCCCAGGCAGTTGCGGCAAAAACCGGCCAGACCCATCAAGTCCACATTCTGCGCGTCGGTGCGGTGGCGAAGGTGCCTGACCAGTCGCCGAAACGCCGCCGCGGCGACCTTGTCGTCCAGTTTGTCGATGTCTGACATGTCCGCAATCCTATGCAAGGTTGATCCGTCGCCAATATCGGCTACCAACCGGCCCGGACAAGCCGAGGAGCAAATCCCCAATGAACAAGGCCATGCCGCCCCGTACGCGCAAGGTGCGCGTTCTGGCGACGCTGGGTCCCGCCAGCAGCAGCCCCGAAATGATCGCCCGGCTGTTCGAACGCGGCGCCGATGCGTTTCGTATCAACATGAGCCACGGCGATCAGGCATCGAAAGTGCCCGTGATCCAGGCGATCCGCGCGTTGGAGACGGAATATCGCCGCCCGACGACGATCCTTGCCGATCTTCAGGGCCCGAAGCTGCGCGTCGGCAAGTTCGCCGACGGCCGCGTGATCCTTCAGCCCGGACAGACCTTCACGCTCGATCGCTCGCCCGAACCAGGCGACGAGACGCGCGTCGAGCTGCCGCACCGCGAGATCTTTGCCGCCATCGCCCGCGATGCGCGGTTGTTGCTGGACGACGGCAAGCTGGTGCTGCGTGTTACCGATCATGACGACGACCGCATCGAAACCGTGGTCGAAGTAGGCGGCGCGCTGTCCAACTCAAAGGGGCTGAACGTCCCCGACGTGGTGCTGCCCATGGCGGCGCTGACCGAAAAGGATATCAGCGACCTGGCCTTTGCGGTCGATCAGGGCGTCGACTGGATCGCCCTGTCCTTCGTCCAGCGGCCCGAGGATCTGGCCGAGGCGCGCAAGCTGATCGCGGGCAAGGCGGCGCTGCTGGCCAAGATCGAGAAGCCGTCGGCGGTCGCGCGGCTGGACGAGATTGTCGAGCAGTGCGACGGCGTGATGGTCGCGCGCGGCGATCTGGGCGTCGAACTGCCGCCCCAGTCGGTGCCGCCGCTGCAAAAGCGGATCGTCGAAACCTCGCGTCGGCTGGGCCGCCCGGTGATCGTCGCGACGCAGATGCTCGAATCGATGATCACCGCCCCGACGCCGACCCGCGCCGAGGTGTCGGACGTCGCAACCGCGGTTTACGACGGCGCCGACGCGATCATGCTGTCGGCCGAAAGCGCGGCCGGCGCATGGCCAGCCGAATCGGTTGCGATGATGGACGCGATCGCCAATTCGGTCGAACGCGATCCCGCGCATGGCGACCGCGTGCATTTCACCGTCACCACGCCCGACCCGACCACGGCGGACGCGATGGCGGCAGCGGCCAAGGATATCGCCCGGACCGCCAATGCATCGGCGATTATCTGCTTCACCCTGTCGGGCTCGACCGCGCGCCGCATCGCGCGTGAGCGTCCGTCGGTGCCGATCCTGGTGCTGACCCCGCGCGCACAGACCGCGCGGCGGCTGGGCCTGTTGTGGGGCGCGCACGCGGTGCAGACGCGCGACGTCGCCTCGTTCGAGGAAATGGTCGCCAAGGCCAAGCGCATGGCGCTGCGTCACGGTCTGGCCAAGGGCGGGGAACGCGTGGTCGTATGCGCCGGCGTACCGTTCGGCGTGCCGGGTTCGACCAACGTGCTGCACGTCACCCAGATCATCGGTGACGAGCTGAAGAACCACGAAGCCTGATTGCGCGGCTGCGCGGGGATTATTTCCCCGCGCAGCTGTCGCCCGGCCCGCCGTCCAGATCGAGGCAGCGGCCATCGACCTCGCCCGGCTTCAGCGGCAGGTCCACCAGCGCAGCAAAGCTGGGCATGATGTCGACCGTTTCCACTGCCAGCGGCTGTTCGAAGCGCGTCATCCCCTTGCGCCAGAACAGCATCGGCACGCGGCGGTCATAATCCCATGGGCTGCCATGCGTCGCGCCGCCCTGGCTGGGCGTGATGCCGGGTTTCAGGAACACGACGAAATCGCCAGAGCGTTCCGCGTCATAGGCCGCGCGCTGGCGCTCCAGCAGGGTCCAGCTGTCGGGCGAGCCGGTCGGCTGCGGCGCATCGCGCACTTCGGCGGCGGTCAGGACCGCGGCCACTTGCGGATGCTGGCGATATGCCGCCGCGGCCGCGTCGATCGCGCGTGAACGCATGGCGGGGTCGGTCATTTCGGGCGTGACCCAGACATCACCGTTCATCGACCCGTAAAGCAGCTGCCCGCCGTTCCAGCCAAGCGCCGGGGCCAGCGTCTGGCCCAGTGTTTCGGGCGCCAGCGCGACGTCGGCCCGTGCCGCGGCGGGGACACCGCGCTCGCGCTCACGCTCAGGCAGGTCGTTGCCGCCATGATCGGCTGAGAAGCCGATGACATAATCGACGCCGGTTGCGTCCAGCGCGCTCATCAACTCACCCACCGCCCGGTCGACGGCGGCGACCTGGATGCACATTTCCGACCCTTCAGTGCCATAACGGTGGCCGACATAATCGGTGGCGGACAGGCTGACGGTCAGCACGTCGGTGGACGGGCCGCGACCCAGCTTCATCTCGTCGATCAGCGCGACCGCCAGCTTGGTCACCGCGCCGTCAAATGCGGGCGATGCCTTCCACCGGCCCTCGTCCCCGGCGCTGCGCTCGAAACGGCCGGCGCCCATCTGCACTTTGCCGACGGTCACGGGCCGTGCGACCGGGCGGCACCAATCGGGCAGGTCGAACGCGGCGCCAGGCGCGGCGATTTCGGAACGCATCGCTGCGTTGATGCGGGTCACCGACTTGGGCGCGGTGGGCGTCGTGGTGGTGACAAAGCCAGTACCATCGCGCCAGAACCAGATCTGGTCCATCGCATGGCCGCCCATCATGATCGCGGCACGGTCCTTGCCCGCAACCGATACGGTGCGGACGCGCGGGTCGCGCGCCTTCATCCGTTCGCCAAGCGTTGGCACGCGCAAATGCACGTCGCTGGGCACATAATCGCGGGCTGTGCCGCGCCGCTCATCCTCCGCGCAATAGACGGAGCCGGGACGCGGACCTTTGAAATCGAACCAGTTATTGGCGATGATGCCGGTGCGCGCCGGGCGGCTGCCGGTCATCAGCGTGGCATGACCAGGGCAGGTTTCAGTCGCGGCATGGCTTTGAAAGCCGTTGGGAAACACCGCGCCGTTCGACAGCCGCTGCAACCCGGCGCGATAATAAGGGCGATGTTCCTGGAAAATGTCGGTCGAAAACTGGTCCGCCGACACCATCACGATCAGCCGCGGCGGCGTGGCCGGGGGCGCGTCCTGTGCCAGGGCGGGCGCGCTCGACAGCGACAGGAGTGCGGTCGCGCGGGCAAGGGTGCGGGACATGGACATGGCACGGCTTTCGTTGGAACGGTCGACGCCTCCATCGCGCCCGACCATGACGATTTCGTGGCGATCAGGCCGGCAAGAGGCTCTTGTCGACCAGGAAATTCCGGAAAGCGGCCGAGTCGCGAAACAGATGGGCATGGATGCCCATCGCGGCGGCGGCGTCGATATTGGCGGGGTTGTCGTCGACGAACACCGCCTGTTCGGCGCTAAGGCCGAAGCGGTCCAGCGCGAGCGCGTAAATTGCCGGATCGGGCTTTACCAGCCGTTCTTCCCCCGACACCACGATCTGGCGAAAGCGGTCGAACAGTCCCGGCCATTCGGCGCGGAAGGGCGGCCAGAATTCATGGCTGAAGTTGGTGATGGCGAACAGCGGTACGCCCGCCGAATCCAGCGATTCGACGATCTCGTGCATGCCTTCGACCGGGCCGCCGATGCTTTCGTTGAAGCGCGGACCCCAAAGCCGGATCAGTTCGGCATGCTGCGGATGGCGCGCGGCCAGCTCTGCCGAGGTGTCGGCGAAATCTCGCCCCTCGTCATGCTGAAAATGCCAATCGAGCGACAGGACGTCGCGCAGGAACGCTTCGAGCGCCCGATCATCGGTGATCAGGCGCTCGTAAAGGAAGCGTGGATGCCAATGGAACAGGACATTGCCGATATCAAAGATAACGGCATGCGGGGCAGGCGCGGATTGCAAGGCCCCGGTCCCGGACCGAATCAGCCCTGGCGTGCCTTGAAGCGACGCTGCGTCTTGTTGATGACGTAAACGCGGCCACGGCGACGGATCACGCGGTTGTCGCGGTGACGCCCCTTGAGCGACTTGAGAGAATTGACGATCTTCATGACCGGCTCGCTGTCCAAATATTTCGCGGGAAAAAGTGAGGCGCTCGCCTAGCTGCACCCCGGCCCTGCGTCAAGGCGAAAGCGGGGAAGCCAAAGCGTTGCTCGCGCGTTACGATATCGCGCCGGGCCTTGATAATACCCGGCGGGGATGAAGGAAACCGCCATGCGTATCGCGTTGATCGCCGTTCTAGCTGCCACCGCCACGCTTGCCAGCGCCTGCACGACGGGCGGTGCACGAACCGGGCCGGTCGAGGTGATTCGGTACAATCTGGGCACACCCATCGCGCCGGGAACCTTTATGGTCGATCGAAACGCCGCGGGGCCGGGCACATTGTCCAGCGATTACGGAATGCAGGTGGATGCGGTGGCCGATCAACTGACGCGGCTTGGCTATACGCGCGTGCCTCAGGGGGCGGGGTCGCTCTATCTGCTGGAAGTGACGATGGACCGTCAGCAGGTGGGCACCACCCGCGTCGGCCCCCGATTCGGTATCGGGCTGGGCGGCGTGTCGGGCGGCATGGGCGGCGGCGTCGGTGGCGGCGTGTCGACCCAGCTCGGCGGATCGACGCGCGCGCTGATCGGCAACGAACTGACGGTGAAGCTGCGCCGCCGCACCGACCAGACGGTGTTGTGGGAGGGCAATGCCCGCACCGCTGGCACGGCGCCTGCCGATGCGCGCGCGGCAGAGGTTCAGGCCGGGCGGCTGGCCGACGCATTGTTCAGGGACTTTCCGGGCCAGTCGGGATTCACTACCACGGTGCCATGACGATCGACGTGAACGCCGCCTTTGACAGTGGCAATATCGAACTGGTGGGCATCGACGGCGACCGGGTGGATCTGAACATCCGGCGCGATGCCCATTCGGATTTCTATCAGTGGTTCCATTTTCGTGTCGCCGGGTTGAAGGGGCGCACGCTGACCTTTCGCCTGATGAACGCGGGCGGGGCTGCTTACGCCTTTGGCTGGCCCGGCTATCGCCCGCGCGTGTCCACCGATCGCCAGCAATGGGCGATGGTCGAAGCCAGCGCGTATGAGGACGGGGTGCTGAGCTTCACGCACCGATTCGACGGCGATGTGGCATGGTTCGCCTATTTCGCGCCCTATTCGATGGAGCGGCATAACGACCTGATCGCGCGCATGGCGGCGATGCCGGGCGTGTCGCACCGCGCGCTGGGCCAGTCGCTGGAGGGACAGTCGATCGATTGCCTGGACCTGGGCACGGGCCCGCGACAGGTGTGGATCTATGCCCGCCAGCATCCTGGCGAATCTATGGCCGAATGGTTCATGGAAGGCGCCCTCGAAAAACTCACCAGCCCCGGCGATGCCACCGCCGCGCTGCTGCGGGAGAAGGCGACGCTGCATCTGGTGCCCAACATGAACCCCGATGGTTCGTGTCGTGGGCACCTGCGCACCAACGCGGCGGGTGTGAACCTGAACCGCGAATGGCATGCGCCAACACCCGAACGCTCGCCCGAAGTGTTGTGCGTGCGCAATGCGATGGACGCGACCGGTGTCGACTGGGCAATGGACGTGCATGGGGATGAGGCGATTCCTGCCAATTTCCTTGCCGGGTTCGAGGGGATTCCCGGCTGGACCGACGCGCAGGGCGAGCGTTTCTATCACTACCAGCAGCAGTTGGCCGCGAACACGCCGCTGTTCCAGACGGCGCTGGGATACGAGAAATCGGCGCCGGGCCGGGCCAATCTGTCGATGTCGACCAATCAGCTGGCCGAACGGTTCGGCGCGGTGTCGATGACGCTGGAAATGCCGTTCAAGGATCACGACGCGTCGCCCGACGCGGTGTTCGGCTGGTCGCCCGAACGGTCAAAGGCGCTGGCCCACGCCTGTCTCGACACGCTGGCCGAGCTGATCTGACATGGAACTGCGCGACGGCGGGCTGGAGCATCCGGCGGTCGTCGCGCTGCTCCACGAACATTTCGCGGCGATGCTGACGCACTCCCCGCCGGGGGCGTGCCATTTCCTCGACCTGTCGGGGCTAGCGGCGCCTGATGTCCGGTTCGTGACGGCATGGGACGGCGACACGCTGCTGGGCTGCGGCGCGCTGAAGCGGCTGGATGCCGGACATGGCGAGCTGAAGTCGATGCGCACTGCCGCCCACGCCCTGCGCCGTGGCGTCGCGACCGCGATCCTGAACGCCCTGATCGAACATGCGCGCGGGCAGGGGATGACGCGCCTCAGCCTTGAAACCGGGTCGGGTGCCCCCTTTGCCGCCGCGACCGCCCTGTATCGCCGCCACGGGTTCGAAGCCTGCCCGCCCTTTGCCGATTATGAAGTCACGCCGTTCAACCGGTTCATGACGCGGAGCCTGTGACGCCGCTGTTTGCGCAGCAGGTCGAACCGGCCTCCTTGACGCATGTGCAGCGGATCTGCGGTCGCCGCGCTGCTACGTGCTTCATCATGCAGACCCCTTGCCGAACCCATGTCCGGCAGGAGCGGCGACCGGTTGACGCATTCACAACGATCCGCAACAAACCCACTGGCGCCCGCTCGCCCGCTTTGCTAGGCAGCGCCACCACGCACCCGTAGCTCAGCTGGATAGAGCGCTGCCCTCCGAAGGCAGAGGCCACAGGTTCGAATCCTGTCGGGTGCGCCATCCCCTTAAAGACGCAGAAAGCAGCGGTATCCGCATTCACCCGACAGTGTGAAGATGCGAACGCATGGCGAGTTTTGAGCCGCTTGCGGGCTGGCCGGTTTTAGACGGCGAGAAACGATAGGTGCCTTCCAAGCCTGCCGCTCTGCGGCGGCAGCTTCGCGCCCTTATTACATCGAAACCCCGGCTGCAGGATGATTTGGGTGCTTCGCCATGTCTGCAATCAGCTTCTTGTGTGGGTCAGGCTGGCGCGCCTTTCCAGCGGGATGATCTTGGCCATCTTCCGCAGGTTTTTGATCTGCCGCCGCGAGGTGGACTTGTCTCCAGCGTCAATGGATCCGGGCAGTCGCAAGCGATCCAACTTCACGATGCGCTGGCGGTGAGCGAGCAGCATCTCGACCTGCCGATTGGCCGAAGCGGGCTCCCAACCGTTTCATCACACCTTAAGCCGTTACGAAAAAATGCTTTGAATGAATGACAGAAAGACCGCCTAGTGTAACAAGGTGTGGTTGGATGCCTCCGCGCCAGCATGACCGGCGACGATGCGCTGCGAGCAAAGGGGTTTGGACTTGATCGAACGTTTTTTGACCGGCGTTGATGGTCTCGATCAGATATTGCGTGGCGGCTTGCTTCAAGGTTCGGCCTATATCGTTCAGGGACCGCCGGGAGCCGGAAAGACGATCCTCGCCAACCAGTTCTGCTTTTCCCATGTGCGCAGCGGGGGGCGGGCGCTTTACGTGAGCCTTCTCGCGGAGAGCCATGAGCGGATGCTCGCATATCTCTCAGCCCTGTCCTTCTACAACGAGAGCGTCATTCCTCAGGCGCTGCAATATGTAAGTGGCTACGGAACACTGGAGCGCGACGGGCTGCCGGGCCTCATCAAACTGATGCGGCATGAAATCAAACGCCATCAGGCCACCGCGGTGGTTCTGGATGGGGTATTCGTGGCTCAATCCAACACGTCCGAAGGCGAGTTCCGAAAATTCGTTCACGAGCTGCAAGGCATTGCCAATTTCTCGAACGCGACGCTCGTGATGCTTACGCATCAGTCCCGGCCAAGCGGTAGCCCCGAGCACACGATGGTCGACGGCTGGATCGAGCTGAGCGACGAAGTGAAGGGGTTCAGATCTTATCGAACCATTGAGGTCAAGAAACATCGCGGCTCGGAAATCCTTCGCGGGAAGCACCCGTTCAGGATCACGGGGTGCGGCCTGAGAGTCTTTCCTCGCATTGAGAGCACCCTGACCGGAGCACCTTCGAACAGCCGGGTTGAGGGCCGGGTGTCAACGGGCCTGAAGCAGCTCGATGAACTTACCGGAGGCGGTCTTCCCTGCTCCACGGCAGCGTTGATTCTGGGGCCGACCGGCGTCGGCAAGACCACATTCGGGTTACATTTCCTTTCGGAGGCCACACCCCAAGAACCTGCGGTGATGCTGGGATTGTACGAGAGCCCAGGGTTACTCCAGTCGAAGGCTCGCGCGATCGGGCTCGACATCGAAGCTGCCTGCAAAAGCGGCGCTCTCACAATCCTCTGGCGCCCGCCATCGGAAAATCTGGTGGACGAAATTGCCTGGGATGTTGTGGAGAAGGCCAAGTCAATCAATGCAAAGAGAGTATTTGTCGATGGCGTTGCCGCGCTGAAGGACAATCTCATTTACCCCGAAAGACTGCCATACATATTGAATGCCATGAATGCCTATCTTCGTGAGATAGGCGCGACTGTACTCTATACGTCGGAGATCCGAGACATGCACATGCCGGACGTTCTCCCGACTGACGAAGTTTCCGTCATAGTGGATAATGTGTTTCTTCTGACCTATCTGCGCCGCGAGCAGGCACTGCGCCGCAGCCTGTCCATTATCAAGCTTCGCGAAAGCCGTTTCGACGCGCGCGCAACGGAGTTTCACTTAAGTGGAACGGGGGTGGCGTTCGCGCCGGATCCAGAACTGAGGGAAGCTATAGCGGAGGGACAATAATTTCATGCTCCGCATTCTCATCGTCGAGGACGAAGCGCTCGTCGCCCTCGTTACCAGCCTGGCACTGGAAGAGGCTGGCCATCATGTAATGGAAGCAATCAACGGCGAAGAGGGGCTGAAGATCGCCCGCCAAGAGCAGCCGGAACTTATCATTACTGACTACATGATGCCCCGTATGAACGGCTTGGAGATGATCGAAAAGTTGCGGGAAGAGGGGTTCGAAGGTCCGATCGTTCTGGCAAGTGCGATTCCCGAGGCGAACCTGCCGATCAGGCCGCAGTACGATGCCTATCTGCAAAAACCCTATCGTGAGCAGGACTTACTGGGTGTTATGCGGCGCTTGTTCCGGGAGAGTTAAGGTCCGCGTGAATGAAGGTCGACTGGATGGCCAACCAACGTAGAACTTGACGAAATCAGACGTAATGTCCGCTGCTCGACAACAGAGCAGGTGTCACAGGCATCTTACACCCTTTTGACACCTGCTGTTGAAGGCGGCCGGCGGTCAGCCGATAGTCGTCCTCCTGATTCCATCAGTGCTGGTAGCGGCTTTCAGTTCTCTGAGGCTCCGTCCGCGCGTTTGGTTTCACGCTATCCCAACTCGCATCGGCAGAAGCAGCGCGAGCGAGGCCGGTTACCGTGGGTATGAGGGCGATCAACGCGAGACCTTGGACCGACAAGCCGCCGGACTTGCAGCTTGCCCCGCTCGCCCATCATAGGCAGGAGCGCGGGCTAACTCTTCGCCCTGCCACGTCTCTTTCTTGGCCAGCGGAGATAGAGGAGGATCGTTCCGGCGATCGCGAGCAGAAGCCCGCCGATCGCGAACGCCTTGAGCCATGGCGTGTTGAAGTCCTCATGCTCGCTCCAGTCCATTATGTGGAGCGCCCAGAAAAAGTCGTAGAACCGCCAGGTTCCGGTGCGGACGGCGGCGATACGCCCAGCGTCGTCGATATAGACCCGTGTAGCCTCTCCATCGGCGAAGGCGACCTGCCACGCCGGCAGTCTCCCCTTGTATTCGGTGCTGGCGGCGGTGATCCGAGTGACCTGGGCCTCTGGCCGGGGCTGTCCCTTGTAAGCGGTCGACGCGATCCGGCCCGCCGTGACCGCATCGACCGCGGGAAGCGCAGCGCCCGTCGCCGCGTCATGGAGCCGCAATTCGCCTGACGCGCTTTCGACCTCGACGACCGGCCGGCCAAGCAGCAGGCGATACCTTGCGCTCCGCAGCGGCGTGCCTCCCGCGATTCGGTCCAGGGGCGCATAGGCCTGCACGGGCAGCAGGCCCCCCGCATCGCGCTCAACCAGATGCTCGCCACGCACGCGATCGATCGGCAGCAGGCTCATGACCAGCCCACTTGTGAACCACAGCAGCAGTTGTACGCCGATTATCAGCGCCAACCATCGGTGAAGCCGGCTCGCGCCAATGTGGAGCTGCATCTTCTTGCTTCGCATTCGCCCCCCTGATCCCAAACGCGCCTTAACGGCGCGCGAGCATGGCCTTCATCTGGTGTTTTACCGCTTCCTCGAGCGGATGATGTTTCAGGTGCCCGAATTGCGCCCGTCGTCAGAACCAGGCGCGGATACCTGCGACGACGCTGACCCCCCCTGTGCCTTCGCCCGCCGCGCGGCTGTAGCGCGCGGTGTCGCCGAACCTGCGTTCCCAGGAAACGCCCACATAGGGCGCGAACTCCCGCTTGATCTCGTAACGCAGGCGCAGTCCCGCTTCGGCGTCGGTCAGGCCGGAACCGAGCCCGCTGGACGGTACGTCCTGTGCGGACAGGTTCAATTCGACCCGCGGCTGCAGCACAAAACGCTGCGTGATGCGCTGATCGTAATAGCCTTCGAGGCGTCCGAAAACGTCGCCCTTGTCCGATAAGAACAGCGCGCCCTCGACATCGAACCAGTATGGCGCGAGGCCCTCGAAGCCAAGCTGGGCATAGGTGCGGTCGGGGCCGGCCGCGAAGTCCTGGCGGATACCAGCCTGCAAGTTGAAGTAGGGCCCGATGGCGCGACTGTAGAGCGCCTGCACCTCGCCTTGCGTATCCTCGCGGGACGTGCCCTCCCCCTCGCTTTTGATGGTTAGCCGGTTGATGTCGCCGCCATACCAGAACTCTCCGTCCCACCGGTAGCCGTCACGCCCGTTTTGGTACTGCACCTCGGCGAGGTTCAGCATGAGTTGAGAGTACGACATGCCGCCGTGCTCCCTGCGCAGCGCGGTGCGAGCGGAAGCCATCGCCGCGCGGCCCCAGACCCGGTCGGCGTAATTCGCCTCAGGCGCCGCTGGCGCGGGGGCGTTTCCGGCAGGCAATGCTGTGCCCCCCGTGCCCATCGGGGGCAAGTCGCCGGTCGCCGGGGACGCGTTCGTGCAATGGCCCATGGCGGCATGCTCGGGCGGGCAATCCGGATCGCTGGCGACTGGAGCTGCTATGGATGACGCCGTCGGCGGAGGCACGGCCGACTGTGCGGCAGGGGACGAGGTCGTTGGCACGCAGTGCCCCATTGCCGCATGTTCGGGTGGACACGGCGGGTCAGGGGGGGGCGCCGCCGGTGCCGACGGCGAGCTTGGCGCGAGTGCCGGACGTGTCGGGATCTCGGCCGCCGGTGTCGGATTGGCTTCAGATCTGGGTCTGGCTGCCTTCGGCCTGGCAGCCTGCGGCTCGGCGGTGGCAGGCATCTTGCAGTGGCCCATCGCCGCGTGCTCCGGCGCGCACTGGGTTGCCGACGCGAGAAGGATGGCGCTGAGGGCGAGGCTCATTTCGTATCTCCCTCGCGCGGACGGACCGACACGACCTGCATCATGCCCGCGTGCATGTGGTAGAGCATGTGGCAGTGGAACGCCCAGTCGCCGACCGCATCGGTGGTCACGTCGAATGTCGCTGTCCCGCCGGGCTGGACCTGAATCGTGTGCTTGCGCGGGGCATATTCGCCATGGCCCGTGACAAGCTCGAAGAAGTGGCCGTGCAGGTGGATGGGGTGGCCCATCATCGTGTCGTTGACCAGCGTGATACGCACGCGTTCGTCCTTGAGGAACGGGATCGGCTTCTTCACCTCGCTCAGCTTCTCGCCGTCGAACGCCCACATGTAGCGTTCCATGTTGCCCGTGAGGTGGATGCGCATCGACCGGTCGGGCGCGCGGACGTCGGGGTTGCGGTCCACCGCCATCAGATCGGTATAGACCAGCACCTTGTGGCCGACGTCTTCCAGTCCCTGGCCGGGCTCGCCCATGCGATCGACCGGCATCGGCGAGATGGTCTGCACGGTTGGCGTCTTCTTGACCTCCGGCGCGACCGAGAAGTCGCGCATGGAGTGGTCCATGCCGCCCGACCCGTGGTCCATGCCCGCCTGCTGACCGGTGCCGCCGGCCGCTGGCTTGCAATGGCCCATCGCGGCGTGTTCCGGCGGGCATGCCTGCGCGGCGGGTGCCGGGTTGGCGTGGCCCATTGCGGCATGGTCCATGCCCGTCATCGCGTCACCCGACCCGTGGTCCATGCCGCCCATGCCCATGTCCTTCATGTCGGCCAGTGGGCGGCGGCGCAGCGCCGGGACGGCTGCGGCCATGCCCTCACGCGGGGCGAGCGTCGCACGCGCCATACCGGATCGGTCCACGCTCTCCCCGACGATCGTGTAGGCACGCTCGTCGCTGGGCTGCACGATCACGTCGTAGGTCTCGGCGACCGCGATCTGCATCTCGTCGACGGCGACCGGCCGCACCGGGAGGCCGTCTGCCTGGACGACGGTCATCCTGAGGCCGGGGATGCGGAAGTTGAAGGTCGTCATCGCCGAGGCGTTGATGATCCGCAGCCGCACATGTTCGCCCGGTCGGAACAGGCCCGTCCAGTTGTCGCGAGGGCCGTGGCCGTTGACGAGATAGGTGTAGGTGCTGCCGGTCACGTCCGCGACATCGGTGGGATCCATTCGCATGGCGCCCCATTCCAACCGCTCCTTGGTCGACTGATCCTTGCCTGCCAACAGCCCGGCGAGCGTCTGCTTCTGAAAGTTGAAATAGCCACCCTGCTGCTTGAGCTTCTTGAAGATGATGTGCGGGTGCATCTGGCTGTGGTCGGACAGCACGATCACGTGCTCGCGGTCCGACCGGACCGGATCGTCGCCTTCGGGATCGATGACAATCGGGCCGTAGTGGCCCAGTTGCTCCTGCAGGCCCGAATGGCTGTGATACCAATAGGTGCCCGACTGCACGACCGGGAATTCGTAGGTGAACGTCGAACGCGGCTTGATGCCGGGGAAGCTGACGCCGGGCACACCGTCCATGTGGAAAGGCAGGATCAGGCCATGCCAGTGAATCGAGCTGTCCTCGTCGAGCGCGTTCTCGACGTGCAGGCGGACGTTCTGGCCCTCGCGCAGGCGGATGAGCGGCGCCGGAACGGTGCCGTTGATGCCAATGGCGTGGCTCTCGCGCCCGTCGATCGTCATCATCTGATGCGCGATGCGCAGAGTGATGTCCTCGCCCGAGACGGTGGGCAGCGGCTTCACGATGCCCGCAGACACGGACTGCGCCCAGGACGGCATCCAAGCGGACAAGGCCAGCCCGCTGCTCGCGAGCGTAGCGCCGCGCAGCAGGCTTCGGCGGTCGATGGTTGCGTTCATCAGGGCTTTCGTCTCTCGGTTAGGCGGACAATGTCTGTCCTTGATACGCGTCGCGGAGCGGCGCCCCTCGGCGATGTCCGCCTAGCGGCAGAGCAGTTGCGTCAGGCGAGCACGGGCGCGTCGAATGCGCGTTTCGACGGCCTTTTCGCTGATCGCGAGGATCTCGCCTGCCTCGGCTTGGCTCAACCCGTCCACCGCGCAGAGCACGAGGGGTTCGCGCTGCGATGCCGGTAGCTGCGCCACGGCGCGGGCGAGGCGGTCGAGCTCGGCGCGGTCCGACGCCTGCACGTCCTGCAGGGGCTGGCTGTCGGCGTGCAGCTCGGCGATCTCCTCGACCGGCGTCGACAGGCCGAACATGCGCCGAACGGCGCGCCGACGTGCCCAGTCCCGCGATTTGTTGAGTGCGATCCGCGCGAGCCACGCCGACATGGGGCGGGTCGGGTCGAAGCGGCGGAGGGCGCCATGGGCGGACACGAACGTCTCCTGCACAAGGTCGAGCGCCTCGTCCGGGTCGGCGACGTTGGCGAGGATGAGGCGATAGACGCGCTGGCGGTGCCTCCGCATGATCTCGGCGAACGCGTCGTCGTCACCGGCAGCCGACCGGCTGGCTAGGTCGCCATCGGCGAGTGCCGCTAGGTCCGGCCTCACCGGGCGGTAGTCAGCGACTTCGTGACCGCACGGTCGAATGCCGCCCTTTGGTCGGGACGCAGCAGCTGACGCATCGCGAACACGTGTGCGAGCGTGGCCTTCTGCAACTCGCCCATCGCGCGGTGCGATGCGTCCACCGCCGCCGCCACCTTTGGTCCGTTCGCGTGCTCGGCCTCGATAGCCGCCGCGAGCCGAGCGTTGTCCGCACGCAGCTCGGCTTCGAGCGACTTGCGCCTTTCCGCAAAGTCGCGTTCCAGCTGCTGGAGCCTGGCTTCCTGGTTGGCGTCGAGCTTCAGGTCGTGGTGCAGCAGGGCATGCAATTCCGATGGCTGGGAATGCCGCGCCGGGATGATGACGCGGCCAACGAACACGCCGGCGAGGAAGGCGACGACCGCGACCAGTGCGGTCCAGCGTCCCCGCGTCATCGATCGGCGAGCAACAGCGTCGACGGGGCAAGCGCCCCCGCCGCGCCGAAGGCGTCGATCGGGGCTGCGCTTGCGGGCGACGCCGCAGAACCGGCGGTCATCGTTCCCAGGACGATCGCGCCAACGGCGGCGAGCGCGGCGGCGCTGATGCCGGTCCGCGTGCTCGTGCGGTTGGCTCGTACCCGGTTGAACACCGCCGCGTCGATCGCGCCCAATCCGGGATGATCGTCATCGGTGACTCGCCGGAGAGCGGCATCGAAATCGAAGTCCATGTGGTTCTCCATTCCGTCTAATACGGGTCAGTCGCTAGCAGCCCTCGCGGAAGCGCGCAGTCAGGAAGTGCGAGGCCGTCTGCGAGGGGCTAAGCGGCGCCGCGCGTATGCCTCTATGATCCCGCTAGTTTCACGATGGAGTTGATGATGCGTTTCAAAGCTGTAGCCGCCGCTGCCGCGCTTCTGGCGATCGCTGCACCTGCCATGGCTCATCCCAAGCTGGTTTCGGCGAACCCTGCGCCTAACGCGACGGTCGCGCCGACGGCGCGGGTCCAAGTGACGTTCACCGAAGCGCTGATGCCGAAGCTCTCGGGCGCGGACATCGTAATGACGGGCATGCCCGGAATGGACTCGCACCCGCCGATGAAGATGCCGGCCAGGGTCGATGTCAGTCCTGACCGCAAGACGATGATCCTCACGCTGGCGAAGCCGCTGCCCAAGGGTAGCTACCGCCTCGACTGGCATGGGGTGTCGGCCGATACGCACCGGGTGAAGGGCAGCTACGCGTTCAAGGTCGCCTGACAGTGGATTGGGCGGGCGTTGCCGTCCGGTTTGCACTTTATCTCGACCTGATGCTCGCCTGCGGCCTGGCGACCTTTCCGCTCATTTCACCGGATGGAGCGGCGAGGACCATGCCGCTACGCGCGCTGCTCCTCGCCGGTGGGTGGCTCGGCCTGATCCTTTCGGTTGGCAGCCTGCTCGTCGTGACAGCGGCGATGGCCGGGACGACGCTGGCGCAGGTCGATCGTCAAACGCTGACGATGATCATTGGCGAAACGCCTTATGGCGCGGCCTGGATCGTCCGAATGGTCGCGCTCGTTCTGGCGATGGGGGCTGTATCAGCCGTTCGCTCGCAAGGGCGCGCTCCTGCGCCCATCGCGGCATCGGCAGCCGCATTCGCTGTCGCCGTCGCAACGCTGGCCTGGGGAGGGCACGGTGCAATGAGCGAGGGGGCCGCGGGATCGCTGCACCTGACCGCGGACATACTTCACCTGCTCGCGGCAGCGGTCTGGATAGGATCGCTCCTCGGCCTGCTCCTGCTTGTTACAAGGCCGAGTTCGAGGGTCGATGCGGGGCATCTCGATCTTTCCTGGCGCGCGCTTCACGGCTTCTCGCGCACGGGAACGGCCGCAGTGGCCGTCATTGTGGTCACCGGGCTGGTGAACGGCTGGCTGATCATCGGGCCAGACGGCGCGGCCGGTCTTTCAACGACGCGCTACGGACAACTGCTGCTTGCCAAGCTGGGCGCGTTCGCTGCGATGGTGGCGCTGGCATCGCTCAATCGGTTTCGGCTGACGCCTGCCCTGCATGCGGTCGCCGCGTCAGGCGGGACGCCGCGGGAACTGGCGGCGTTGCGTATCAGCCTGGCGATCGAAGCGGCGCTTGGAGCCTTGATCCTCGCCTTGGTCGCATGGCTTGGCACGCTGGAGCCGGGAGCGCCGCCCGGCTGACGGTACGGGCAGCCTGACGACGGCTGCCCAGGCGCTCTCACATTCCGCCCATACCGATCAGCATCCAGACGCCCATTGCGATCATGCCGAGATTTTCCGTGAGCGACACGAAGCCGAGCGGCACGTTGGACGAGCCGCCGACGCACGCGCATTTGAGCTCGCGTCTGTCGACGTAGACGGCCTTGAAAACCGACACCGCGCCGACAGTTCCGATGAAAAGCGCAATCGGGATCGACAGCCAGTTCAGCACGCCGGCCACCATAAGGACGCCTGCAAGTCCCTCGGCGAAGGGATAGATGTAGCCGTAGCGGGTCCAGCGCTTGGCGAGAAGGTCGTAGTTCAGGAACATGGTCGAGAACTTCTCGACGTCCTGCAGCTTGAGCAGCGCAAGGACAGCCATGCTGAAGCCGCCGAACCACTGCAGCGCGTGCGCCGTGAAGGGGGAGCCGAACGCGGCCTGGCTGGTAGAGAGGGCAAGCAGCGCGGTCATCGCAAAGAGCGCGATCACGGGGCGATAGCTGGTGGCGCCTGGCACGGGAACGCGCATACCAAAGTGTCGGCGCAGATCATCATAGCCGCCGATCCGTTCACCGTCGATGAACACCTGAGGAGTGGTTTTCACATCGTGCTTGGCCTTGAATGCGTCGGTTTCGCCGCGCGTGCGGAGGTGATGGTCCTCGACCTCAAAGCCCTTCCGCCTGAGCAGATCGAGCGCCTTGAGGCCATATGGGCAGGTATGCTCGGGCATGACCATGCGATGCAGGACAGCGGTGGGACGGACAGACACTAGGTGCGCTCCTCGTTTGCGGTACAACGACACCCGGCCCATATAGGGTCCGTACTATAGTCCGGAGTCAAGCGCTGATGTCAGGAGTCACGATCGCAAGGTTGGCGGACGCAGGTGGGGTCGGCGTGGAGACTGTCCGTTACTATCAGCGCCGCGGCCTGCTTGGCGAACCCGAGCGGCCGGGTCGGGGCGTGCGCCGCTATGACGATGAGGACGTCCGTCGGCTGCGCTTCATCCGTTCCGCGCAGCGCGCTGGGTTCACCTTAGAGGAAATAGGCGAGCTGCTCGCCCTTCACGCCATCGATGATCGGAACCGCGCGCGAGAATTAGCGAGGAGCAGGATCGCCACACTCGATGCGAAGATCGAAGAGATGAGGGCCGCGCGATCAGCGCTGGCAAGGCTGGCAGACGATTGCGGGAGCGGTTCAGACGGCCCATGTCCAATCATTACCGCCTTCGAAAGCTGATAAACGGCAGCGGATATGCGCCAAGGCCACTGCGATGGCGCAAGGTTCAGCGGCAGCGCCTACAGCCCAATCTTCCGTCATTTCCAACTACGCAGACGGCAGCTTATCGCGAGTACGCCTCAAAGCGGATTAGCGGACGCGTTACCAACTAACCTGAACGAAGGGCACAAGCTGCCGTCAACCATGGCACGGACTTGCGCGCTGCTTCCGGGTTCAGGCTTCAGCTTGGGTAGGTTCCCAATCCGGACCGGCTGTCGATCGCACGGCGTAGAGCACGGGTCAGGTCCTCGATCGAATAAGGCTTATGCAGCAGCTCGAAGCCATGGCTGCCTTCCTGCGCCAGCATATGGCTGTAACCACTGGTCAGGATCACCGGCAGCTCTGGCTCTCGCCTGCGGATCTCCAGTCCGAGTTCGACGCCGTTCATCCCCGGCATGACGACATCCGAGAAGACGGCGGCATATCGGTGCGGGTTCTCTGACACATGCTGAAGTGCCGCCTCCGCGCTTGCCGCCCAGGTGGTTTCGAAGCCGAGTTCGGTGAGAAGGTGGGTGGAGAACGCGCCAACCTGCTCGTTATCCTCGACAACGAGGACGTGCCCTCGGCCCTTTGCGCCATCAGCAGCAGCATGTGCCGTCGCTGCCTCGCCGAGTTCACCGGCAACCCTTGGCAAGTAAAGCGTGAAGGTCGTGCCCTGCCCCAGTTCGCTCTCGACAGCGACCTCGCCGCCGGATTGCTTGGCAAAACCATAGACCTGACTGAGCCCCAGGCCTGTGCCTTTGCCCACCTCCTTGGTGGTAAAGAAGGGTTCAAAAATCTGCGCCAATCGCTCCGGCGGAATGCCCACGCCAGTGTCCGAAACAGAAATCGCGACGAACTCTCCATTGGTGCCGACATGTCCGCGTACCGATGGCGCGCTGACGGCTGGGTGAATGGCAATGCGGAGCGCACCCACCCCTTCCATGGCGTCGCGCGCGTTGACCGACATGTTGACGAGGGCGGTCTCGAACTGACTGGGATCAGCCTCGACGTAGCAAATTTCGCACTCGGTTTCAGTTACAAGCTCGACCCGGTCGCCGACCACCGTCGCCAGCATATCGTTGATCGATCTGATCCGCTGCCCTGCGTTGAACACCTCGGGCTTGAGGGCCTGGCGCCTTGAAAAGGCAAGCAATTGCCCGGTCAGCTTGGCCGCCCGATCCGCCGTATCGGCGATTGCCTCGACATAGCGCTGACGCTTGTCCTCAGCCAGGTCCGGGCGCTGCAGCATCTCGGCCGCGCCGCGGATCACGGTCAGCAGATTGTTGAAGTCGTGCGCCACGCCGCCGGTAAGTTGGCCGATTGCCTCGAGCTTCTGGCTCTGGCGCAGCGCCTCTTCCGCCTCCATTCGCGCCGTTACCTGCTCGATCACCCGTCCCTCGAGCGTTTCATTGAGCTGACGCAGCGCCTGCTCCGCCTGCTTGCGCTCAGTGACGTCCAGAACGAACTCGACAACCTCGTCCGGGCTCACCCGCCGCGGCGCAAACAGACCCCACCAGCGGCGCCCACCCTTGCCGAAATACTGCTTTTCGTAGGGCACCCCCTCGCCGGTCGTATTCACCTGATGGACGGCAATCTCCGACGCTGGCCAGAACTCTTTTGGCGTCAACTCCTGCCACGTCAGGCCGATCGCTTCCTCGCGGGTGAACCCGGTCATGTGCAGAAATGCGTCATTGACCTGAGTGAGGCTGAAATTGGCGCCCCAATAGATAATACCGACGGTCTTGATCTCGAAGCTGCTCTGGAGCCGACGTTCCGCCAGAACCCGGTCCGTTACGTCCGAGCCCTCGACAAAAATTCCGCTTACGTTCCCATGCGGGTCGAAGATCGGTTGCAGGATAAGGTCCAGAATGCGCTCATTCAGGCCGCCGGGCTCGACTGACCCGGAAGGAAGTCGAACCGCGTGGAGGTGAACCGGTTGCGCACTGCTATACGCCTCATTCAACCGCCTTATGGTGGCCGCGGATAGCGCGTCGGGTAACAGGTCACCAACCATACGACCAACGATCTGCTCTTCACCGAAGAGGCGCTGAAAGGCCTGATTGGCAAGGACGATCCGATGAGTTGGCTCGCATAGCAGCGCCATGAAGCTCGGCGCCTGCTCGAACATGCTTGCGAGGCGCTCGCGATCATCGCCTGCGGTAAGGGATTTTGCCGTTTCGTTGGTGACGTGGGACATGAATGGGGAGCGCCGCTGAGCCGAGTTGTTCCCGATCACGCATAGCCTAGGTAGCGCTCCTGCCAACCCACTAAGGACCCTCTGGGCCGAATGCCCGCATGGCAAAGGTGGTCGTTGCCGCAGTGACCTTGGGAGGACCGGCTCTGATCGAACTGTGCCTGTTATTGTCTACTGACGCATTGCCAGTGCGGCCATGCCGGTCGCCTGGTCGGTCATGAAGAGATAGGGGTCGGTCCCAGGCTTGCGGTCCTTGTTGATCGACTTTGCCGCTACAGAGCCGTCCTTTTCCTGATGAGCAGTCAGCCAAGTCTTGGCCTTCATGAGCGCCGCCGCGCTGGTTCCTCCTCCTGCTTCACCCAGAATTACCGCGACAATCGCGGTGGCGTATCCGTCGCTCTCCTGCGGCAGAATGGAACCGTCGACCCTCTGCCACCTTGAAAGGCTCGGTAAATTCCATCCGCCATCTGCTTGCTGGCACGCGACGAGTTCCGAGACGATCTTGTTCCGCTGATCGGGTGCCAATACGCCACCAAGCTGGCTATCGGCCCACAGGATAAGTGCGCGGGAATAGAGCGATCCGCCAATGCCGGTTCGCAAATAGGCGCGCAGCGCATCGATCTGAGGAGCAGCTGCTGGATCTGTGGCGTACCCATCTGGCGCACGCGCCACAGCCAACGCCGCCAATGTCGCCCCCCAATAGGTCGCGGTTGGGGACTCGAAGGGTTCCAGCCGGAAGTTGAGCCAGGTAAAGCCGCCCTTCTGATCGCCCGCCTTCATCTGCTCGCCCCACATGTTGGCGAAGGCCTGTCGCGTGTCCGGTCCAAGATGGCCGCGTTCCTGATCCCGTGTGGCCAGTATGAGTGCGTTAAGAACCGCCTCGACGCCGCGGGACTCTGCCGATTTGGGGACGCCGCGCGTCTGGTCGGGATAAAAGGGCTCTACTTCATCCCAAAGATAGACGCGCTTCACCACGTCATCAAACATCGCCACTTCGGCCACGCTGCGCCGTTGCTTGCGTGACTGACTGCGGAGCGATGGCATGGCGAGGACATGCGGCAACGACGTGTGACAGGATACACAGCGCGTGCCATGGTCCCGTTCTGCCTTGGGCCATTGACGCCACCAAGTGAGGCGATTGTCCAGATAGGCAGCTGCCGCAGTGCCATTCCAGGCTGACTTCTTTGTCGGCACGGCTTCTCCGCGCGCGACCATCACCATGGCGAAGAGAAACGCGGAAGAAAAAAGCGGCCAGCGTGTCATGCAGCATTCCCGACAATGAGGCGGAAATGATAGCCGGGAGGCGTATGGACACCATGTGTCATTCGACGTAATTCGCCCGAAAGGATACGGTTCTCATGACTTGCTGTCGGCAAGGCTGTGCATGACCAAAGCCATCGGCGAGTGCGGATCCTCAGCCATCAATCCATCAATCACCCCGGCCTTGTTCGAGGCCGGATGGTTTTGGCTGGCCTTCCACTTCCCCTCGATCCGTTCGATCGCGATTTCCAGCCCGGTTATGCCTTTCAGCTGGCCATCAATATAGCCGGCCGGCGCGTCAGCCGCAGACCATGGCTGGGGTTGATATCGCTCCTGCTGCCCGGTGAGGGCATCGATCTGCCTCCTGACCCAATCGGGATCATCGATGACGACCGGCCGCCCTCTCGCCTGCACCATGACATAATTCCAGGTTGGAACAACTTTGCCGTGCAGCCGCTTGGCGGGATACCAGGACGGTGAAACATAGGCTTGCGGTCCCTGAAAGATCACCAGCGCTTCAGCGCCTGCACGAAGGTCCGCAAGCTGCGAATTTGCCCGCGCCAAATGTGCCTGCAGCACCCCTCTTTCGCCAACGCCGGAATGCAGCGTGAAAGGAACGAGGTTGGCGCTGATGCCGCAAGGTCCTGATGTCACAAGCGTGGCGAGCGGATAGGCGGTGATCGCTTGATGCAGGATTTCGATACGATCTTCGCGAAAAGCGGGAGGGCGATACATTGTGCGACCTGTCAGGCGAAGTTGCGCGTTAGCAACGATGCTGCGCGGGAAAGCAGGAGCGTCATTTGCAGGATGGCTGCCAGGAAAGCGCCCAGGCCTGCGACGCCAGCCGCTATCAGCAGAGCGTCTGCGCCTCCGCAAAACACCGGTCCGACATGCTCGCGCTTGAGCCCCTGTCGGAGCACAAACACGTTCTGGATGCCGATTACCAGTGCAGCCAATAGCAGGAAGCCGGAGAGAAAGAGGGCGGATATGCCGTTCATTCCCTCCATATCCCGCGTACCCAAAATTAAGTACAACTTGTTTTGCTAAATTTGATGAAGCAACACTTCATCATGCTGGACTATCCGTCTCTCGCAGCCGTAGTCGCCGTGGTTCGGGAAGGTAGCTTTGAAAAAGCCGCCTCCCTGCTCAAGATCACGCCCTCGGCGGTTTCGCAGCGCGTTAGAGGATTGGAAGAGCGGTTGGGGATCTCCCTCGTCATTCGTGGGCAACCTTGCACGGCCACAGATCAAGGCCGTGAGTTATGCGCGCATTTCGATAAGGTGCGACTGCTCGAAGCCGACCTGACGACGATGTCTGCCAGTGGAATAGAGGATGGCTCCCGCCCGTCTCTGAGCATCGCCGTCAATGCGGACAGCCTCGCGACATGGTTTCCATATGTCATCTCGGACTTCGCACGAACGACGGACATGCTGGTGGAACTGACGCTCGAGGATGAAGGGCACACGGCAGATCGGCTGCGTACCGGAGAAGTGCTCGCTGTTGTCACGTCCGACCCGAAACCTGTTGCAGGTTTCAGGACCATGGCGCTGGGGTCATTAAGCTATGTCGCTTGCGCCAGCCCGGATTTTGTGCGCCGATATTTCTCGAACGGGATCGACAGGGGCAGCCTTAATATAGCGCCAGTGATGCGCTTCAACAGGAAAGACCAGCTTCAGGGAAGGTGGGCTAAAGCAATCTTCGGCGCCGACCTGAATGCGCCAACGCACTGGATTCCATCAACACAGGGATTCCTTGACCTGGCCTGTGCTGGTCTGGGTTGGGGACTTCAACCGAAGGCATTGGCAAGACCGCATATCGATGCAGGTACTCTGGTCGAGTTGGTGCCGGGAGACACAATGGACGTCCCGCTATTCTGGACAGTATCCCGTCTCCATGCACAAGTCCTTGAGGCGATGACCGCTGCCGTGAAGAATGTCGCCAGGCAGCACCTTCAGCCGTGGAGAAGTGAATAAGCAGACTAGCCGGAAGTTAGAGCAAAAATTCAGACACGATCGTGTCATATGGTCGACGACGGATTGTCGATCTTCCCATCATATTCAGGTCGGGTGCGCGACTTTTCCGGTGCTCTCGCTGGTCCCATCGGTCTCTGCCGACGGGCAAACTGGGCGTTACAGCTTGTTCAGGCGCCAGCCGCGTCGCGAGTCGGACCCAACAGCAGCAGGTGCGTCATCTCTTTGATCAACGGGCGGTTTGTCACCGGACGCAAAGACGCGATGAGCAAGTCGTATAGCGTCACGCGGCAGGTCTTGCCGCGTCGACGGCTCGACGCATCCCACCCTCGCGTTGCGTCCGCAGCGTTGGTGCGCCGGATGCCGCTATGATGCTGAACCCCGCGCTCACATCTTGAGCCACATCCGGATCACTGCAGCGACCGCCCCCAGCACCGCAACGCTGCCCGCCCAGATCAGCGCCATCCAGCCGAGCCGCTGCCATAGCGGTGCCTGACCCGCCATCAGTGGTAGCCCTCGGTCCCAACCTTGCCGCGAAACACCCAATAGGCCCAGGCGGTGTATCCAAGGATGATCGGCACCAGCACGCCTGCACCCACCAGCATGAAAATCTGGCTGCGTTCCGGCGCCGCAGCGTCCCAGATCGTCAGTGAGCCCGGCACGACGTCAGGATACATGCTGATGCCGAGGCCGATGAAGCTGATCAGAAACATCGCCAGCGCCAGGAAAAAGGGCCGCGCCTCTCGTCGCCGCCTGAGCGAACGGTGAAAGGCAAAGGCGATGATCGCGACCAATAGCGGCACCTGCGATGTGGCGAAAATGGCCGGGCTGCCCAGCCATTTCTGACGATAATCGGCGTCCAGACCCAAGGTCGCCACACTGACCAGCGCGATCGCCAGCAGCGTCGCGAGAAAGAACCGCCCCGCCAAGCGATAGGCGTGATCCTGTGTCGCTCCGTCGGTCTTCCAGATCAGCCAGGTGGCACCCAATAGTGCGTAGCCGCACACCACGCTGGCGCCGGTCAGCAAGCTGAACGGACTCAACCAGTCGAGCCACCCCCCGGCATAGGCACGGTCGGCGACCTGCACCCCTTGCAGCAATGCGCCGAGTGTTACGCCCTGTGCAAAGGCAGCGACGACCGACCCGGCGGTAAACGCGATGTCCCAGCCCGCCCGGTGCGCCGGATCGCGCCAGCGTGCCTCGAACGCGACACCGCGAAAGACCAGACCCAGCAGCATTGCGATGATCGGCGGATAAAGCGCCGTCATTACGACGCCGTAAGCCAGCGGAAACGCCGCGAACAACCCGCCACCACCCAGTACCAGCCATGTCTCGTTCCCGTCCCATACGGGCGCGATCGAGTTCATCGCCTGGTCGCGCTCGCGCCCGACGGCAAAAGAGGGAAACAGGATCCCAATGCCCAGATCGAACCCGTCCAGCACGACATAGGCGAACACGGCAAAGGCGATAATGAACGCCCAGATCATTGTCAGGTCGATCTCGATTCCCATCGCCTCATGCTCCCGCAAGCTGGGTGGGGCCGGGGGTGATGCCGGCGGTGCGGATCGGGCCGGCGCCCTCGGTCGGTTCGGGTTCATGGATCTGCACGCCCTTGTTCATCAGGCGCAGGATGTACCACGTGCCGAAGCCGAACACCGTGAAGTAGACGATGACGAACGCGATCAGCGATGCCGCCACCGCGGGCGCGGCGAGCGGGGATGCGCTGTCGGCGGTGGTCAGCAGGCCATAGACGGTGAACGGCTGGCGCCCCACCTCGGTCGTGACCCATCCGGCGATAACCGCGACAAAGCCCGACGGCCCCATCACTACGGCCGCGCGGTGCAGCAACGACCAGTCATACAGTCGCCGCCGCATCCGCGCGAACAGGCTCCACGCACCCAGCCCCAGCATCGCGAAACCGATCGCGACCATGACGCGGAACGACCAGAAGACGATTTCTACCGGCGGTTCGCGGTCGTCCGGAATGGTATCCAGCCCGGCGAGCGGCGCGTTCAATTCGTGCTTCAGGATCAGCGACGACGCCTTGGGCAGTTCGAGCACATAGTCGATCCGCTTTTCGGCGGCGTTTGGAATGCCGAACAGGATCAGCGGCGCGCCGTCGGGGTGGCTGTCATAATGCCCCTCCATCGCCATAACCTTGGCCGGTTGATGTTCCAGCGTGTTCAGCCCGTGCAGGTCGCCCGCAAAGATCTGGATCGGCGCGACGATGGTTGCCATCCACATCGCCATCGACAGCATCTTGCGCGCCGCAGATTCGGACCTGGGGGCGCTGACGGTGAGTTCGGCGGGATCGCTGACGCTCGACCGCGCCACCGCACGGCCGCGGTGATGCTTCAGAAGCTGCCACGCACCCACCGCACCGACGACGAAGGCGGTCGTCAGATAAGCAGCCAGCACTGTGTGGAGCAGGCGATACGGAAAGCTGGGGTTGAAGATGATCGCGAACCAGTCCGGCCCCGGCACGAATTGCCCGACTTCGTTGATCTCGTAACCGGCGGGCGTCTGCATCCAGCTGTTGACGCTCAGGATCCATGTCGCTGAAATCAGTGTGCCGAACGCGACCATCAGCGTTGCCACAAAGTGCAGCATGCGGCCCACTTTCTGCATGCCGAACAGCATGACGCCCAGAAACCCGGCTTCGAGGAAGAAGGCGGTCAGCACTTCATACGCCATCAGCGGGCCGATGACCGGACCCGCCTTGTCCGAAAATACCGCCCAGTTTGTCCCGAACTGATAGGACATGACGATGCCCGACACGACGCCCATGGCAAAGGCGATGGCAAAAATCTTCAGCCAGAAGCGGAACAGGTCCATATAGACCTCTCGTCCCGTTTTCAGCCACAATCCCTCCAGCACCGCCAAATAGGACGCCAGTCCGATCGAAAAGGCGGGGAAGATGAAGTGGAAGCTGACGGTAAAGGCAAATTGAATGCGTGCGAGAACGATGGCATCGAAGGCATCAGGCATCGCTAATTCCCCTCAATCGCCCTATCGCGCACAATTGACGCACCGGCGATTGAACATCTGTCACAGAAAAACCTGAGCCGCGCTTTTACAAAGCATATAGGCGGCGACGACAAAGATCAGTCCGGCGAACACCGTCGTCAGCTGACCACCACCCGACAGCCGCTTGGCCGCGATCGTGCCAAGGAAGCCGCCCGCGATCCCGCCGGCGATGAACACTCCTGCCAGCACCCAGTCGACCAGCCCTGAAAAGGCGTAGTTGAGGGCCGTCGTCAGCCCGAACGCCGTCACCGCGACGAGGCTGGTGCCGACCGCGTTGATGATCGGCATGCTGGTCGATGCGACCAGGCCGGGCACGATCAGAAACCCGCCGCCAATGCCGAAAAAGCCTGAAAACAGCCCGGTGCCGAGGCCATAGCCCAGCACCTTTGGCGCGTTGCCGCGGTTGCACTGCGCGCCGGCTATGCCTTGCGCCTTGCGACCGCGCAGCATCAATGCGCCGACGACGACCATGACGATGGCGAACAGAAACAGCAGCTTCTGTCCGTCAAATGCCTTTCCGAAGGTCGATCCGGCCAGTGCGCCCAGCACGCCCGCCGTCGCATACATGCCGCCGCAGCGCCATTTGACGGTATGCGCCCGCGCATGGCTGGCAAGGCCGGTGGCGGCGTTGGCCGCAACGGCCAGTGCCGAGGTGCCGATGGCCACATGCGGGCTGGACACGCCGACAAGATAGACCATCAGCGGCACCGCCAGAATAGACCCGCCGCCGCCAACGAGCCCCAGCGAAAAGCCCACCAATGAGCCGGACAGCAGGCCCAGCACATATTGCAGCGGCTCCAACATGATCGTCAGGCCGCCTGAGGCACGCGGTCGATGGGCTGGGGCTTTACCAGCCACTCATGTCCCTTGAGCATCCCGTTCCAGTAGATCCAGGGCAGCGCCTCTGACTTGAGCAGCCAGGACAGGCGCGCGGGCTGTGTCCCGTCGATCAGCCATTTGGGAAAGCTGGGCAGCAATTTGCCGCCATAGCCAAACTCGGCCAGCACGATCTTTCCCTTCTCGACCGTGAGCGGGCAGGAGCCATAGCCGTCATAGCCCGCGACCGGCTGGCCGCCCTTCAGCATCGACAACAGGTTGACCGCGACGATCGGCGCCTGTTTGCGCGCGGCGGCTGCGGTCTTGGCGTTGGGGGTCGATCCGCCGTCGCCCAGGCCGAAGATGTTGGGATAGCGCACATGGCGCAGCGTCACTTGGTCCACCTCGACATAGCCGGCCTGGTCGGCCAGCGGGCTGTCGGCGACAAAGCGCGGCGCCCTTTGCGGCGGGGTGACGTGAATCATGTCGAAGTCGCGGGTCACTTCGCCCGCCTTTTCGCGGAACGTGGCCCGGCGCGCCGGACCATCGACGGCAATCAGCGTGGATTCGAAGTTCAGGTCGATGCGGTATCGCTCGACATAGGCCATTAGCGCCGGGACATATTCCTTGACCCCGAACAGCGCCGGACCGGCATTGTGGAACGCCACCTTGATCCCGCGCAGCACGCCGCGCTCCGCCCACGCGTCGCACGACAGGTACATCGCCTTTTGCGGGGCGCCGGCGCATTTGATCGGCATGGGCGGCTGGGTGAACAGGGCGGTGCCCTCACGCAAATGCCGGACCAGCTCCCAGGTATAAGGTGCGGTATCGTAGCGATAATTCGACGTGACGCCGTTCTTGCCCAGCGCGGCTTCAAGGCCGTCGATCCCGCTCCAGTCGAGGACATTGCCCGGCGCCACCACCAGCGCGCGGTAACGCACGGCGCGGCCCTGATCGGTCGTCACCTGATCCTGTTCGGGCTGGAAGCTGGCGACGGCGGCCTTAATCCACTTCGCGCCCTTTGGAATGACCGAAGCCATTGCGTGGCGCGTCACCTGCGGCTCGAAGACGCCGCCGCCGACCATCGTCCAGCCGGGCTGATAATAATGCTCGTCACGCGGTTCGATGATGGCGAGGGTGAGGCGCGGATTGCGCTTCAGGATCGAGGCCGCCGTGGCGATGCCGCCTGCGCCGCCGCCGACGATCACGACATCGAATTGCTCACGCGACGCCATGTCGCCGGAGGGGCGGGGTGCGGGCGTCAGTCGCGCGCGGTGCGCCGACAGGTCGTAACCGGCCTCCTGCGCTGCGCCGATCAGCGCCTCCGCCGGGTGCGTGCCGGCTTGCGACAGCGCCCACAATGTCGCCGCCCGCATACCCGACCGGCAGAAGGCGAGGGTTGGTCCCCCTGCCTCACGCAACGCTTCGCCGAACGCCGCAACCGATGCGTCGTCGAACTTGCCGCCGGAAATCGGAATGTGGCGATAGGCGATGCCGTGTTGGGCGGCGCGCTCGCCCAGTTCGACGGCGGTGGGCTGGCCCGGCTCTTCGCCGTCGGGGCGGTTGTTGATGATCATTCGCATGCCGCTTTCGGCTGCGCGGTCGATATCATCGGTGCCGATCTGGCCAGCGACTAAAATGTTGTCGTCCAGCTTCTTCGGGGTCATCGCAGCCTCTCCTTGCTTGTTCTCAGGCGCGCGGGCGGTCGAGCGCCCACACCAGAGCAAAGCCCGCCACCATCGCGAGCGTGAATACCGCTGCCGCCGCCGGATTGATCGCAAAGGCCGCCAACGCCGGGCCGGGGCACAGCCCGCCCAGCGCCCAGCCGATGCCGAACAGCGCCGATCCGCCGATCAGGCGCGGGGTAACGGGATCGGTATCGGGCAAGTGAAAGTCGGCTGCCGCGACGGGCGCGGCCATGCGTCGCTGGACGATCCAGGCAATCGCCATTGGAATCACCGCGCCGCCCATCACGAACGCCAGCGTCGGATCCCATGCCCCGAACAGGTCGAGGAAGCCGCGCACCCGCACCGGGTCGAGCATCCCCGACACCGCCAGCCCCGCCCCGAACAGCACCCCCGACAGCAGCGACAAGATCGTCCGCATCACCACGCACCCCCGGCATCATTGACGAGGGCGACAGTGGCGAAACCGGTAGCCATGAAGGTCAGCGTGGCGACGATCGACCGCTTCGACAGGCGCGACATGCCGCACACGCCATGCCCGCTGGTGCAACCCGACCCCAGCCGCGTGCCGATCCCCACGATCAGGCCCGCCACAGCCAGCACCGGCAGGCTCATCGGAAAGCGTGACACCACCGGGCCGGCCGTCCACGCCACCAGCGCGGCGCCGAGTGGCAGTCCGATGACGAACGCGACCGCCAGCGTCCGGGGGGCGCCACTGCCAAGGCCGATCGCCCGCGCCGCCATGCCGCTGACCCCGGCGATACGACCATTGCCCAGCAGCATGATCGCCGCGGCAACACCGATGATCAGCCCGCCGACCAGTCCCTGCAGCGGCATGGCGTAATCAGGAAACATCACACGGCATCCAGCGGGATCTTCAGGTAACGGGTGCCATTGTCCTCAGGCTCTGGCAGGTGACCGCCGCGCATGTTCACCTGGATCGACGGCATGATCAGCCGGGGCATGGCCAGCGTCCGATCACGCTCGGTCCGCATCGCGACAAAACTGTCCTCATCCACCCCGTCATGAACATGGACGTTCGCGTCGCGCTGGGCACCGATCGTCGTTTCCCAGGCAAAGGCATCGCGTCCCGGCGCCTTGTAGTCATGACACAGGAACAACCGCCCCTCGCGCGGAAGGCTCAGCAGCCGCCGGATCGATCGATAGAGCTGATGCGCGTCACCGCCGGGGAAATCGGCGCGGGCGGTGCCGAAATCGGGCATGAAGATCGTGTCGCCCGGAAACACCGCGTCACCGATGATATAGGCGAGGTCGGCGGGCGTGTGCCCCGGCGCATGCAGCACCGCCACCTGGATCGAGCCGAGCTGGAAGCTGTCGCCATCGTCGAACAGCCGGTCGAACTGCGACCCGTCACGTTCGAATTCGATGCCGGCGTTGAACAGCTTGCCGAAGGTTTCCTGAACCGTGGTGATGTGCCGCCCGATGGCCAGCTTGCCGCCCAGCTTCTCCTGAAGCCACGGCGCCGCCGACAGGTGATCGGCATGGGCATGGGTTTCCAGCAGCCATTCGACGCTTAGCCCCTCGGTCACGACATAATCGACGATCGCCTGTGCCGAATCATGGCCGGTGCGCCCCGATGCGGGATCGAAATCCAGCACACTGTCGACGATCGCCGCTGCGCGCGTTGCCGGGTCGTGCACGACATAGCTGGCGGTAAAGGTGGGCTCGTCGAAAAACGCGCGGACCACTGGCGTTGGCATTTGGCCTGTCCGGCAATCCTCAATCACTCGCGCCGCCGCCATCAGCGGCTCGTCCCGCTTGATCGTCATCTCGACACTCCAGTTTATCAGTTACACATATCATGTAATCTGGTATCGAACTTGCGTCAAGACTGCGGGGCAGCGACAATGCCGATCATGTCCATCGACCGATCCGATCTTCCAGCTTGCTCCCCCCTCCGCCTCGGTGAGGCGGCGCCCGATTTTACCGCGCGGTCGACGCGCGGCGTTGTGTCGCTGTCCGATTTTCGCGGGCGCTGGCTGGCGCTGTTTTCGCACCCGGCGGACTTTACCCCCGTCTGCACCAGCGAATTCGTCGCCATCGCCCGCGCGCACGATCGCTTCGCGGCGATGGGGTGTGAGTTGATGGCGCTGTCGGTCGACAGCCTGTTCTCGCACCTCGCCTGGATCCGCGCGATCCGCGACCGGTTCGACGTGGTGGTCGACTTTCCCATCATCGAAGACCCGACGCTGGAAATCGCCCGCGCCTATGGCATGGTCGCGCCGGATGCGATGGACGCCAGTTCGGTTCGCACGACCTATTTCCTCGATCCCGACGGAATCCTGCGCGCGTCCACCTGCTATCCGGCCAGCGTCGGGCGTTCGGTGGAGGAAATGCTGCGGCTGGTGGCGGCGCTTCAGCGGGTGCAGGACGGCTCGGCACTGGCGCCGGAGGGGTGGGCGCCGGGCGACGACCTTTTGGCGGTGCCCAGCCACGATCTGGCCGATGTGCTAGCGGCGCCCGCCGGCACCGACTGGTTCTACTCGCCGATCAAGGACGGCCGCTAATGGCGGACGTTGCGACGCTGGACCTGGACGCGGCGGCGGAATTGCTGCGGGCGCTAGCCCATCCGGTGCGCCTCTCGCTGCTGCGCGCGCTGATCGATGGAGAGCGATCGGTGGGCGATATCGATCAGGTGACCGGCGTGGGTCAGCCGGGTCTCAGCCAGCAACTGGGCATCCTGCGAAAGGCCGAACTGGTGCAGACGCGGCGAGAGGCGAAGCTGGTCTTCTATCGCATCAATCAGGCGCGCATCGCAGAGGTCAGCGCGCTGCTTGACGCCTTTGCCGGGACTGTCGCGGTGACGCGAGAGGAAGCGGTGGCTGCGCGGATGCGCTCCGGCGGTGGCGCCGCGGTGTTCGCGCGGGTCATGCCGCGCGCCTGACGTCGCTCGGTGCGGATTGCACGGGTCCTTGCTGGATCTCAGCCGATCGTGATGGACTGCCGATAGAGGTGATGTTCCGCCCAACCTAAGGGATGGCAGCTGCCCCCTTAGCAGTGGCCTGCTTCCCTTCTGTCGCTTGCGCAATCGGAAGGGCCTTTTGGCGAGTTGCCGCAGATGCTGGCCAATTACATGGCCGTAAGGCGAGAAAATAGCCTTCCTCTATACGGCTTTGATAACTGTGTAATTGTGGGTATCAGAGATGGGAGGGATGAAGCGGCTCGATGGGGGGCGCAGCCGGTCGTCGGATTTTGGAACGAACCCGCCAGCACGCGGCAATTTGTCCTGATCGGCAAGGCGGCTCAGCACGCCGCGATCATCGGCCCGCTGTCCAACATCCGTCCCCATGTCGATCATGCCCCACCGCGAATACGCCATCGGGCGGAAACGGGGCTGGCGTGCCGGTCTGTTTCCGCCCAGGCCAAGGAACGGGTCAGAATCTGACCGTGGCGGTCAGGCGGGCGCCGTGCTGGGTCCAGCCGGAAGCATAGCTGCCCGTATAGGACGCGCCGATCCGCATCGGGCCGACTTCGGCTTCCACCCCGGCGTCGAGGATCGCTGCATCCTGGGGCAGGCGGATGCCATCGACCCGGAATGCCGCGCTGCCGGGCAGGCGGGCGATGCTGGTCGCCGCCAGATCACCCCAGCCATGCTGCCACCCGCCACGCAGCGTGGCGCTGACCGTCGCGGCCAGCGGCACCCGCGCATCGGCGCCGAGGGTCAGGAAGCTGCTGTCCTGGCTGCCCCTCGCTACGCTAAGCGCGGTAGCGCCGCCCGTTTCTGCAAAGCTGCCCGTCGTCACGCGGACGTTGGCGATGCTGGCGAAGGGGGCAAGGTCAATGGCGCCCGCGCCGATGTCATAGGACAGGTTGGCGAAGAGCTGCCGCGTGGTGGCGTCGTAACGGCCGTTCAGGCGATCACCCAAGGCACCGACGCGCGTGGTGCGGCTGGTGTCGACGTCATGCCAGGCATAGCCGACCCCCGCCTGCGCCTGCAGTCCGCCCGTGGCATAGCCGACGATGCCTGACAGGCCCCAGCTTTCGGCACTGTCGTTGCTGGCCAGCGCATCGACCTGCTGGTCCGATTTGCCAATCGTGCCTGCCACGCCAAGCGACAGGCCGCGCTGTCAGTTTCGACCGCGCCGCTGTCAATGGTGATGTTGCCCGTGGTTTCCGCCTCGATACCAGTGCCGCCGCCATCCGGCACGACGACGCTGGTGCTGCCGATCACGATCGGGGCGCCGTCGGTCGAGATTTCGCGAATCTGCTTCGCAGCGGCGGGCACGACGGGCAGAAGCGTGCATCCCAGCGCGCTGCCTGCAAGCAGCATGCGGCCAAGCGCGCCACGGCGCCGCCGCGCCGGTCCGGTCGCAACCATCGCCGTTGAATTGATCACCGCCATCTTTGCTTTCCCCCTTCGAAAGACAGGACGGGCAAAGCGGCCTTCGGGCCGTCGCCGTCAGAAAAATCCGGTCTTTCGATTAGGAAGGGGGAATAGCGGCGTCATACCCTGTCCAGGGTATGACGCCGCAGAACGTCGGAATTTTCAGCGTGTATCGGTGGAAGGTGGCGGTGCGGCCCGACCCCGGCCGCAATCCGTCATGCGCTACCGTCCGGTGCGCCCGCCGGAATTGTCCCTTCGGCCAGCCAGCGGGCGCATTCGGGGCCGAGTTCGTCGACGGCGCGCGCCTCGTAATCGGCGATGTCCTGTTCGTTCAGCACCTGTTGCCAGCGGCCGTTTTCGCCCTTGTTGATGAAGGTGTCAGCGCCGCCTTCCCAACAAATGCCGCCCAGCGGTGCCGCCTGTGCGGCGTTGCGCTTCATCCATGCAAAGCCGCAATGCTCGACCACCGCGTCCCAGCGGTCGGGTGCCAGTTCGATGTCAAGAAACGCGGCGATGCGGCGGATCTGTCCCGGCAGGTCGCGCTTCAGATCGGCATAATGCAGCATCATCACGTTCGGCGCGTCGCGAACCGCCCACCAGCTGCGCACATTGTCCCAGAACGGCCAGAAGGGCGCGCCGTCCTGTTCCAGCCAGGTGCGGAAATAACGGCGAATGTCGGGGTCGGCGGGCGGGATCGGCGGACCCACGCGCCCCGGCGTGTCGTTGATCAGTTCGAACCACAACGCGTTCGCGTTGATGTGGTGGTTGTGCAGGCTCCACACCACGTCGCGCCCGTCCCGCGCGCAATAAAGATACCGTACGCGCGGATCGAAGCGCAGCGCGTCCGCCGGGAGGTGCGACTTCAGGAAGCGGCGGTGGGTCTGCGCCTCGATCATCGCCAGCCGTTCCTGCCGGGTGGGAACGCGCAGGTCGATCCACGGGGACATGGCGCTGATATTCAGGCCCGGATCGCCGGCGTGGATCAGCTGGCCGACGATCTGCTGGGTCCAAGTCGTGCCCGATTTGCCATAGGTGGCGATCACAATGTCATCGTCGCGTAGTTGGATGTCGTCCCAGATGGTCGAATCGATGTGATGGTTCAGCAGCTCCCGCCGCCGGGTCGGGGTATCGATGATCATGTTGTGATTTCCCTTTGTGAAATGGGTCAGGCGCCGGTCGCCCAATGGGCGAAGCTCAGCCAAGCAGGCGTCCGCCAGAAAAAGATCGGGCCGATCGTGGTGATGAGGACTAGCAATCCGCCCCACAGGGTTGCCGGGTGAACCCGTCGCGTGCTGGCGATGTCCCACGCGGCCAAAGCGGCGGCATAGAGATTGGGCAGCACCAGCAGCGCCAGAAAGGGCGGGATCGCCGCAATCCGGCCAAAGGCGGCGGACAGCATCGCCGCCATGCCCAGCACCATCAGCCGCTTGTGCGCGCCCGCCCGTGTCCGAAACCGCAGCGCCAGCAGGAACAGCACGCCGAAGCCCAGCACACTGGCCAGCGGCATCGCCAGCCAGCTGAGCGCATCGACGACCGGCGGGCCCGAGCGTCGCGCCACCTGTGCCAGCGCGGTGACGATCCCCAGCGCGATCATCAGCAGCACCAGCGGAAGTCCGGCAACGCCCAGGCGGCGGTGCAAGTCGCGGCGGTCGCCGGCAATCAGGCCGACCTGCACCATGAACAACAGGATGAACGCGCTGAACACGATGCCGTGCAGGTGGATCAGCGGCGTCAGCCCATGCGGCCACGCGCCCGCCGGAGACAGCGGGCGCAGATAATAGCTCGGCGCAAAGCCGATCAGCACTGCAATCAGCATGCTTCCCGCCAGTGCAGAAAAGAATAGCCGCTCGCCATGAATCGGGAACGGGTGTCTGATGCTGACTTCCATGAACAATGTCCTTGGCGAGCGGCCGGGTGGGCGCAGCCGATGGCGCGGCAAAGGGCGCGGCGGGAAGGATGTCGAACCGATCTTCGCCTGATGAACCGCCGATCATTCGATGATATTGTCGTTTGAACAGGGGAGGGGCGGGTTCGGGTGGAACAGGACGATCCGATCGAGCTGGCGCATGTTGATCCGTTCAGCCTCGGCAGCCTGCGCGTGCAGCCGCCGTTGCGCCAGGCGATCACCGCCGATGGTCATGCGGAAACGATCGAGCCGCGCGTGCTGCAAGTGCTGATCGCGCTTGCCCGTGCAAAGGGCGCAGTGGTCACGCGCGACCAGCTGATCCTGCGTTGCTGGGATGGCCGGGTGGTGGGCGACGACGCGATAAACCGCGTGATCGGGCGCTTGCGCCGGCTGGCCAGTGAGCGGGCGTGCGACAGTTTCCGCATCGAGACGATTCCGAAAGTCGGTTACCGCCTGATCGAGGATGTGCCCGTTGCGGCGGCGGTCGATGCGTCGCCCCCGCCTTCTACCGACCGGCGGCGACTGATGCTGGCCGGTATCGGTGCAGCGTCGGTGCTGCTGTCGGGCGGTGCGGCATGGCTGTGGGCGCGCCACGGCGTCGATCGGGTCCCGCCGGAAATCGCGCCGCTGCTCGATCAGGCGACGGTCGCAATCCAGCAGGGCACGGCGGAGGGCGCTGATCAGGCGATCGGCCTGTTGCGACGCGCGGTCGCGGTCCGGCCCGATTATGGCGACGCATGGGGGATGCTGGCCATGACCTATGCCGTGGCGGCGCAAAGCCGGACCGAACCCGCGCGCGACGCGATGCGGGCGCGCGCTGCTCAGGCGATCGAGCAGGCCCGCACGCTGGACCCCGGCAATTGCCATGCGGCAGTCGCCACGGCGCTATTATTGCCGCAAACGGGGCATTGGGCAGAAATTGAGCGGATTCTGGAGGACGCCGCGCAGGGCAATCCCGACCGGCTCCCGTTGCTGCTGGCAAGGGCGATGCTGTGCGCCAGTGTCGGGCGGTGTCGAGAGGCCGCGATGCTGGCCGATCGCGCGGCACGGGTCGCGGCGCCCACCCCGGCGTTGGTCCAGACGCATGTCCAGCTGCTATGGGCGGCGGGGCGAAGCGAAGAGGCGGACCGCGCTATGGCGGACGCCTTTGCGCTTTACCCCACCCAGTTCGCGGTGTGGTTCGTGCGGTTCCACCTGTTGCTGTTTACTGGCCGCGCCAATGAGGCGCTGGCGCAGGCGCAGAATGTCGAGGGGCGGCCCATTGGCGTGCCGGAGGAGGATTTCGCCGCGCTGGCCGACGTCGCCGCGGTACTGGCCGCGCCCATGCCGGGGGCGATCGACGATCTGGTGGACCAGCTGTTCCGCCAGGCGCGGCAGGGCGCGGGCTATGCCGAAAACGCGATCCAATATGCCGCCGCGCTGGGCAGGCCGGATGCCGCGTTCGATATAGCCGATGCCTATTTCTTCGGACGCGGTTTCGTCGTGCAGGACCGCCGCTTTGCGCCCCAGCAGCGCAGCTATACGCGACAGGCTGACCGGCGGACCCGTTTCCTGTTCTTTCCATCGACCGCGACCATGCGTGCGCATCCCCGTTTCGGTTTGCTGACAAAGGAACTGGGGCTTGAGGATTATTGGCGCAAACGGGGTATCCGTCCCGATTTCCGATAATCGCTGGGAAAAGGATCAGCCCGGAAGTAGCTTTGCCTGCCCCGGTTCGACCACCAGCTTGATGCGCGACGTTGCCGGGCTGTTACGTTCGGACACCTTGTCCAGCACCACATAATCAGTGAGCCAGCGTTCGTGCGTCACGTCGCACATCAGGTAACCGCGCCGGGAATTGTGAAATTTCAGCTGCGGATTAGCGCCCTGAATGGCGATGGTCGCCGGGCGCTGATCCTCCCCGTCACCGCCCGAGGTGATCGAGGTGGCGACGAATTCGGTGGCGATGGCTTCGCGGCCGGGGCGCTTGCCGTCGATATGCAGTTCGCCGGCATAATTCTGATGCTCGTCACCCGTCAGCACGACGACATCGCGCACACCCATGTCGCGGATGCTACCGAGTAGCCGTTCGCGCGGCACGCGATAGCCCGCCCAGCTGTCCAGATTTTCGGTCGTGTCGGGGCCGGGATCGCGGTCCAAGTCCATCATCATGACCTGTTGCGCGAGCGTCTTCCACCGCGCGGTCGATCGGCGGAGATTGCCGACAATCCATTCATGCTGGCGTGTGCCCAGCACTTCGGCGTCGCGGCGGCTGATGTCGGCGCATCCCGCGCCCCAGCGGTCGCCGCATGGCTGGTCCGTGCGATATTGCCGCGTGTCGAGCAGGTTCAGGTCGAGCAGATCGCCGAACCGTGCCTGACGGTACAGCTGCATCGCCGGGCCGACCGGCAGCGACGACGCACGCAGCGGCATATGTTCGTAATAGGCCTGCATCGCCATCTGTCGCCGCAGCGCAAATATGGGCGCAGGCGTGCCGTCCTGATCGACGCTGTCGACCCAGTTATTGTCGATTTCGTGGTCGTCCCACGTAACGAACCACGGTGCGGCAGCGTGCGCGGCCTGAAGGTCGGGGTCCATCTTGTACTGAGCATATCGGCGCCGATAGTCGCCGATCGAATAGATTTCGCCGCCGAAATGCTGGCGCACCGCCTCTTGCGGGCCATCTGGTCCGTTGCGAAGCCGGTCACCCCGGCCTTCGTAGATATAGTCGCCATAGCAAAACACGAAGTCGGGCGACTGCGCCGCCAGATGGCGATGCGCGGTGAAATAGCCCTGTTCATAATGCTGGCACCCCGCCACCGCGAAGCGCAGCCGGTCCAGCCGCTGGCCTAGCGCCGGGGTGGTCATCGCCCGCCCGGTGCCACTGCGTTCGCGCCCCGCGACGAAGCGATACCAATAAGGGCGACCCGGCATCAGCCCGCCAACCTCGACATGCACGGCATGGCCCAGTTCGGGCCGCGCCACGGCGACGCCGCGTTGCGCCACCTTGGCGAAGCGCGCGTCCTCCGCCACTTCCCACGCCACTTCGACGGCGGCGGACGGCATGCCATATCCGATCGTCATCGGATCAGGGGCAAGCCGCGTCCAGATCACGAATCCGTCGGGTGCCGCCTCCCCGGAGGCGACACCCAGTTGGAACGGATAGGTCGCAAAGACCGGATCGGCGAGCGCTGGCCGTGCCAGCGGCAGGCTGAGCGCCGTGACTGCGCCCGCCCCGAAACAACGCAGCAGATGGCGCCGCGAAAGGTCCAGACGGTGCGAGCGCAGCCGATCGGTCATTGTCGGATACTCCCTTTAGAACTGATAGCTGAGGCCGACCTGGATGCGCCACAGCGAGGCCGAGGTGGTGACGTCATTGTCGTCGTTGGGGTTGAAGTTGGTGTAGACGTAGCGACCTTCGCGATCGACGCCGCCCTGAACCACCGGGATGCTGGTGCCGCGGCTGCGGCTGAGGTTCCAGCCGCTGTCGAGCAGGTTCAGGAAATTGTCGAAGTCGGCATAGACGCGCAGCTTGTCATTCACGCCCAGCAGACGGCCCGGCCCCGGCAGTTCCTGGCTGATGCGCAGGTCCATGTCGTAATACCAGTCGTTGCGGCACGTGTTGCGCGGAATGCTCTGCCCGCGATAGCGCGCAAGGCATTCGTTACCGCTGATATAGCTGTCCAGGCTCTGCGCGACCTGAGCCGCCGTCTGGGTCACCCGGCCGCCGACCACGGTATCGCGATAGTCGACATTGGCGTCGGTCAAGCCGGTCGGCACGTACAGCAGCTGCCCCGCGCCCGACTGTTCGTCGGTGAAGCGGACGAAGCTGCTTGCCGCCGTGTTCCCGAAGTTCAGCGTGGACGGCGAGTTGAAGGTGAAGCTGTAGGGCCGCCCTTCGGTAACGAAGAAAGCGATGCCGAACTGCGTCGCGTAATCGCCGACGAACTTCTCGCTGAAATCCAGGCCGAAGGTGATGTTGTGGCGTGTTTCGAACTCAGCCGTGGCGACCGCCACGTCCTGAAGGTCGAACAGCGCCGCCCCGTCGAAGTTGCCGGTGGCGGTGGTGCCGTTGTTGTACCGGTTGTTCTTGGCATTGTTGTACGCATAGCCGAGGTTGAACCGGACCGAACCGCCATCGGTGAACAGACCGCTCTGGAACGCCTTTTGCAGGATCACCGAAACGGTGTGGGCGTTATAGTCGCGACCGTTGGTCAGCTGGATTTCGTCGTCGCGGCTGGTGCCGAAACAGGCGGCGGTGACGTTGGCATATTGCGGCGGCGACCCGCCCTGGTTCAGCAGCTGTGCGTTACAGCCCGCCCGCGTGCTTTCGATCGAGCGATAAATGGGGCGGCCATCGACGCTGTAGCCGTTCAGGCCCAGTGCCGGGTTTACCACCTGTGCCAGGTCGACCAGGGTCACCGGGTTCTGGAACCGGCTGTAGATATAGTCGAGGTTCAGGCGCCAGTTGCTGAAGAAGCCGGTCGGCGTGCCAAAGGTCGTCGCGATGCCGAAATTGGCACGCAGCACGGTCGGAATGGTGAAGTCCGGGTCCACCGACTGGGTGTCCGCCAGACCGCCCGATGCCTGACCCGCGGCATCGTCGCGAATGCACTGCGGGATACCGGTGAACTGGCCGCCCTGAAGCACATTCAGGCGCGTGCCGACCGGGCCGCAGCTGGACCCGCTATTGCCGGTCGAACCAAAGCCCAGCGCGACGCCGTTGTTCTGGAACGCGTTCGAGAACCACACCGTCGGATCGCCGCCCGAAAACAGGCCGACGCCGCCCTTCAACTGGGTGCGCGACAGGAAGCCGTCATTCTGCAGGTCATAGGTGATGCCCAGACGCGGCATGACCAGCGGGTCGAACTTGCTGAACGCGATGGCGTTGGAATAGCCGTAGCGGTCGAAGAAATTGGGGTTGAGGGCCGGCGCGTCGCCGTCCAGCCAGTCGATACGCACACCCGCCTGCACGTCCAGGCGCGGCGTGATCTGCCAGTCGTCCTGCGCGTAGACCGTCCACATCGAACGCGTCCACACCGCCGCGGCATCGTTGATGTTGCCCGATGCGGTGAAATTGCCATAGGCGCCCGCGCCCTGGCCGTCGTTGATCTGCTGGGCATTGGGGTTGCTGCTGGTGCCGCCCGACAACAGACCCGCGCGCAGATCGTCGATATTGGCGAAGGTCAGCGTGCCGGTCGTGTTCTGACCGAACAGGTTGAACACGTGCAGGTTGTTCAGCTCACCGCCAAAGGTCAGGCGGTGATTGCCCTGCTTCCAGTTCGCGGCGACCTTGAACTGGGTGATCTCGGTCCGCAGGTCGTTCGATGTGCGCGAGAAGCCCGGACCGGCAAAGAAGCTGCCCTGTTCGTCGCCGTTCGACACACCGACGACGATGCGGGGGATCGGGTTGTCCGACTGCGCTTCACCGCCGCCGACCGGACCTTGCACGTCCTGCACCTCGGACCGCGACACGCGCACTTCGGTCGAGAAGCTGTCGGTCCAGTTCGAATAGAAGCGGGCCGAATAATAGTTCGAAACCGTGCCTTCGCTCTCGAAGCTGTTGATGCCGCTGGCGACCGTCTGGCCAAGGCCGTCGGGCTCGACATTTTCTTCCTCGAGCCGCTGATAGGACAGCTCGACGCGGTGACGGTCGTCCAGATACCAGTCGAGGCGCCCGAAGAAGCGCTGGCTGCTTTCGGCCAGGTCGCGACCCATGCCGCCGGTGTCAAGGCCGTAGACGTCCTTGATGACGCCAGCAATCTCGTTGAACTGTTCCTGGGTGATGAATTCCTGTTCGTTCGGATAACCCGCACCCTGCGGACCGAGCTGCTGCGTGTCGCCCAGTTCGGTCTGCTCATAACCGGCGAAGAAGAACAGGTGGTCGCGGACGATTGGCCCCGACAGCGTCGCACCCCACCGCTTTTCGGTGAAGGAGATGGAGGGGAAATCGTCGCCGTCGATCTTCTTCCCCAGCAGGCTGTCGCCGGTATAGGTGAAGAAGGCCGAGCCGTGGAAATCGTTCGAACCCGACTTGGTCACGACATTGACCGCGCAGCCGGTGAACTGGCTGTACTGAACGTCGAACGGCGCGAATTCGACGGAGGTTTCGCGAATGCTGTCGAACGGCAGCGGCAGCGCATTGCGCGCGGCAAAGGGGGTGCCGTTCAGGCCATAAACGTCGCTCTGTACGATGCCGTCGACCGAGAAGGTGTTCGACCGGTCATTGCCGCCCAGGCACGAAATGCGGTCGACTTCGTTCGCGCGGTCCAGCCGGACGCGCGGGTCGAAACGGATGATGTCGCGAATGTCGCGGGTGATCGACGGGAAATCCGCCAGATCCTCTGCCGTGAACGACTGGCCGGGGCCAATCGCAAGTTGAGTCGTGTTGGCGTTCGACGCCATCACGACGATCTCGCCCTCGCCCGCGACCAGATCGAATTCGAAGCTGGAATTGCCCTGCAGGTTGATGAAGGCATTTTCGATCGTCTGGCGCTCGTAACCCGGCGCATCGACGGCGATGGTATAGGGGCCGCCCGTGACCAGATTGTCGGTGCGGAACGCGCCCGCGTCGTTGGTGGTCAGTGTACGCACACTGCCCGTGCGGGTATCGGTGACCGTTACCTGCGCGCCCGAGACCATCGTGCCTTCGGGGCTGCGAACGGTCCCTTCGATACCCGACGTGATCTGCTGTGCGGAGACGACAGCAGGCATTGTGAGCGCGGCAATGGCCGCGCCCATCAGCATTTGGCGACGCATGATTTCCCCCATTGGATTATTTGGCGGGGTCGTTGCCCCGCAGCCCGGGGGCCAATTGGCTGCCGAAAATTGCGATTTAATGACGTGGTGCCGACAGTTCGATGAAACCGGTCCCCGCGTCGGGTGCCGCCGCGCCGCGATGGCGCGGCCCGTGTGACGCGGCTAAAGGCGGCGGCCATGTCCATCCTTGCTTCCGACATGCGTGAGGCAGCGCTTCTCGCCTATCGTCGCGGCGACGACGATGCCGGGGCGCTGCTGCGCGCGGCGCTGGCGAGCGATCCGCTCGACGGCGGGCTGCTGATTGCTGAGGCGACCGCCGCGCTTGAGGCGGGGCAGGGCGATGCGCTGGCGCGGCTGTCGCAGGTGCTGGAGCAGGCGCCCGAGTGGCGCGCCGGCCATTTGGCGCTGGCGCGGCTGCAATGGGAGAGGGGCGACCGCGCGCGCTTTGCCGCGTCGATCGAGGGGGCGCTGCGTCGCCTGCCGCGTCACGCCGGTTTGTGGATGTGTTACATGGACCTGCTGGCGGAGGCGGGTCTTTCGCTAGCGGCGGCGGACACTGCGGCGCAACTGCGCCGACAGGGGGACGTCCCGGCACTGCGCCTGATCGAGGCGCGCCATGCTGGCGCCGGGGGCGATCTTGACCGGGCCGAATCGCTGCTCGCCGACTTGCCCGCCGATCTGCCGGGTGCCGCAATCGCCCGGGCGCGGCAGCGGCTGCGTCGTGGCGATCCGGCCGCGGCGGAGCGCCTGTTGGCCGCCGAGCGTCGGGCGGCGTCGGCGGACACGGTCGTCTGGGCACTTAGCGAACTGGCCTGGCGGGCACTGGGCGATCCGCGCCACCATGACCTGATTGCGACCGACACCGACATTGCCGCGCTGGAGATCGAGGCGTCGGACGAGGACTGGACCACGCTTGCGGAGGTGCTGCGCGCGGTTCATCGGCGGCGATGGATGCCGATGGGTCAGAGCATTCGAGGCGGCAGCCAGACGCGCGGTTCGCTGACCGACCGGCCGGAACCGGTCCTTGCCGCGGTGCTGGCGCAGGTCGAGGCGGCCGGCCGGATGTTGTCGCAGCGGGTGCGCGCACGCGGGCAGTCGCCTGTGCCGCCGCCATCAGCGCGAATCGGCATTGTCGCCAGCTGGTCGGTCCGTTTGAGCGCGGGGGGGCATCATGTCGCCCATATTCACCCCGGCGGCACTTTCAGCTCGGCGCTGCATATCGTCGTGCCCGATGCACCGCCGGGGGAGGGGGCGCTCGAACTGGGACGCCCGCCCGCCGAGTTCGAGGCGCTGGGACTCGGCCCGCTATGCCTGTTCCCGGCGGCGGCGCGGCGGCTGTTCCTGTTTCCCAGTTGGCTTTATCACGGCACCCGCCCGTTTGGCGCTGGGGAGAGAATGACGATGGCGTTCGATCTGGCCTGAGCGGCAATAAGTTGCGTGGTTGTCGATCGGCGGCGGGCACTCTGAAACGGCGTATGATCGGCCCGCGCCGTCGCTTTTGCACCGCGTGGCCTTGCGTGCGGGGCGTTGCGGGCGCATGTGAGGGGCTTGCATGAACAATGATCTGATCCCGCCGCTTCTTTCGGAAGCGCTCGCCGCGCGCGGATATGCCGCGCTTACCCCTGTCCAGAACGCCGTCCTTGCCGAAGAGGCCGGGGGACGTGATCTGGTCGTTTCGGCCCAGACCGGCTCTGGCAAGACCGTTGCCTTTGGCCTCGGCATGGCCGCGCAGCTGTTCGCCGATGACACGCTGCCGCCGCCGGGCAAGCCGCTGGCCCTTATCGTCGCGCCGACGCGCGAACTTGCGTTGCAGGTCAGCCGCGAGCTTGGCTGGCTGTACGCCAATGCCCGTGCGCGCATCGCCACCTGTGTCGGCGGCATGGACGCTTCGAAGGAGCGCCGTCAGCTGTCCTACGGCGCGCATATCGTCGTCGGCACGCCGGGCCGGTTGCGCGACCATCTGGAACGCGGCGCGCTCGAACTGAGCGAACTGCGCGTCGCGGTGCTGGATGAAGCGGACGAAATGCTCGACATGGGCTTTCGCGAGGATCTGGAACACATCCTCGACGCGACACCCGATGGCCGCCGCACGCTGTTGTTCTCGGCCACCATGCCGCGCCCGATCGAGGCGCTGGCCAAACGGTATCAGACCGACGCGCTGCGTATTTCGACCGTCGGGCAGGACCGCGGGCATGGCGACATCGCCTATCAGGCGGTCACCGTGTCGCCGTCCGACATCGAGCATGTCGCCATCAACCTGCTGCGCCTTCACGAGGCGGAGACGGCGATCCTGTTCTGCGCCACGCGCGACAATGTCCGTCACCTGCACGCCAGCCTGATCGAACGCGGGTTTCAGGCCGTGGCGCTGTCGGGGGAGCATAGCCAGAACGAGCGCAACGCCGCGCTTCAGGCGCTGCGCGACAAGCGTGCACGGGTTTGCGTCGCGACCGACGTGGCGGCGCGCGGTATCGACCTGCCCAGCCTGAGCCTGGTCGTCCATGTCGAGCTGCCGCGCGATGCGGAGACGTTGCAGCACCGTTCGGGTCGGACGGGTCGCGCGGGCAAAAAGGGGACGGCCGTGCTGATCGTTCCCTATCCGCGCCGTCGTCGGATGGAAGCGCTGCTGCGCGGCGCGCGCATCAACGCCGAATGGGTGGAAGCGCCGACGCCGGAAGACATCCGCGCCCGCGACCGCGAACGCATGCTGGAAGCGCTGCTGGCCCCGGTCGAGGTCGATGAGGAAGATCGCGAACTGGCCGCTCGCCTGCTGGCCGAACGCAGTCCCGAGGATATCGCCGCCGCGCTGGTCCGCGCACACCGCGCGGCGCTGCCCGTGCCCGAAGAACTGATCGAAGGGACGCCGGAGGCACGCCGCGCGGCTCAGGCCGAACGCCATCGGCCCGGTTTTGAGGACACGGTCTGGTTCCGCATGAATGTGGGCCGCCGCCAGAACGCCGATCCGCGCTGGATCCTGCCGCTGATCTGTCGTCGCGGTCATGTGACCAAGGCCGAGATCGGCGCGATCCGCATCGCGGCGGGCGAAACCTGGTTTCAGGTGCCCAGCGCCATCGCCGCCAAGTTTGCCGCCGCCGTCCAGCGCACCGCCGATCCCAATGGGGATGACGAAAGCGGCGTGCGGATCGAACAGGCCGAAGGCGCGCCCGAACCCGGCACGCGCGGTGATCATGGCGGCCCGCGCCGCAATGGCCCCAATGCCGGGCCGCCGCGCCGTGGCAATCACCCGCCGCGCGCGGGCAAGCCGCATCGCAAGGGGCCGCGCCCCCGGTGAGCGGGGGGGCGCGCATCCTGGTCGATGCCGACGCCTGCCCGGTCAAGGATGAGATCTACACCGTCGCCTGGCGCCATTCGGTGCCGGTGACGGTGGTCAGCAACGCATTCCTGCGCGTTCCGGCCCATCCGCTGATCGAACGGGTGACGGTCAGCGACGGGTTCGACGCCGCCGATGACTGGATCGCGGAGCGGACCGATGATCGTTCGGTGGTGATTACCGCCGACATCCTGCTGGCCGACCGCTGTCTGAAGGCGGGGGGCATGGTGCTCTCCCCCACGGGCAAGCCGTTTACGACCAGCTCGATCGGCGGCGCCATCGCGACGCGTGCGATCATGGCCGATCTGCGCGCAGGTGGCGCGCAACTGGGCGGGCCGGCGCCATTTTCAAAGGCGGATCGTTCACGTTTCCTGCAAGCGCTCGACACCGCATTGGTGCGGCTCGCGCGGATGCCGGCAAAAGGATAAGGGGTGTCATGGCCGAACGCTTTGAACGACACCGCCAGCCGTGGCGGCAGGACGAAATCCAGAAGCTGCACACGCTTGCAAAAAAGGGCATGGCCCTGAAAGCCATCGCCAAGGCGCTGACCCGCAGCGAGGAATCGGTGAAGGATCGCGCCAAGGAAGACGGGCTGTCGATTGCCAAGCTGCGCTGATGCGTGGCGACTATGATGCGATCGTGCTGGGGGCCGGTGCCGCCGGGCTGATGTGCGCCGCCGTCGCGGGTCAGCGCGGTCGCCATGTGCTGGTGATCGATCATGCCGATACGCCGGGCAAGAAGATCCTGATTTCCGGCGGCGGGCGCTGCAACTTCACCAACACCGGCACCGCGCCCGACCGTTTCCTGTCCGCCAACCCGCATTTCGCAAGGTCAGCGCTGGCGCGCTATCAGCCGGCCGATTTTATCGCGATGGTCGACCGGCACGGCATCGCGTGGCACGAAAAGACGTTGGGGCAGCTGTTCTGCGACGGCTCTGCGCGACAGATTGTCGAGATGCTGATGGGCGAATGCGCGGTCGGCGGGGTCGAGGTGGCGCTGGGGCACGGTGCCAGCGATCTGACGCACGCCGATGGCCGGTTCAGCGTGAGCGTGAACGGACGCACTGTCACCGCGCCGTCGCTGGTGATCGCGACCGGCGGGCCGTCGATCCCGAAAATGGGCGCGACCGGCATCGCCTATGACATTGCCCGCCGCTTCGGATTGAAGGTGGTGGAGCCGCGCCCCGCGCTGGTGCCGCTGACGCTGGGCGGAGACGAGGTGCTGTTCCGTTCCCTGTCAGGCGTCTCGGCGGACGTGATCGCGACAGCAGGCAAGGCGTCGTTCCGGGAAGCCGCGCTGTTCACGCATCGCGGGCTTTCGGGTCCGGCAATCCTTCAGGCTTCGTCCTATTGGCGGCATGGTCAGCCCGTGACTATCGACTTTTTGCCCACGCAAGGCGAAGGCTGGCTGAAGACTGCCAAGCGCGAAGCGCCGCGCCTGCGCGTCCCCCGGTTGCTGGCGCGGACGCTCCCTGAACGGCTGGCCGATGTGCTGGCGGAGCGGCTGGGACTGACGGCGGAGTTGATCAACCTGTCCGATGCAAAGTTGGCTGCGGCCGAACGCGCGCTGTCTGCATGGGCGTTCAACCCCAACGGGACCGAGGGCTATGCCAAGGCCGAAGTGACTGCGGGCGGCGTCAGCACCGCCGAGCTTTCGTCCCAGACGCTGGCCGCGCGCAAGTTGCCTGGCCTGTACTTCATTGGCGAGGCGGTCGATGTGACCGGTTGGCTTGGTGGCTATAATTTCCAATGGGCCTGGGCCAGCGGTTGGGCCGCGGCACAGGCGCTGTAACCGTCAACCCGCCGCCGACGCCGGGCGGCAGCGATAGACCAGCCGTTCGTTGGGCAGGGGCGGCAGCGCAGCGCGAATGGCCGATTGCTGACTGGTGAGCGCGGCGCGCGCGGCCTGATCGGCGGAACATTGCTTTAACTGAACCTCACGCCGCAGGGCGCGGGCCTGCTCCATCCGATCCGCCGACAATAGATAGCGGGTGTTGGTATAGGTGCGCGTGGCGGGATCGAGTTCCAGCACCGACACCGTCTGTTCGGCGTCGGGCACCAGCACCCGCGCCCATCGCCGGCCCGATTCTGCATATTGGGTGCGCCCGTTGACGCAACCATCAGCGCCCAGATCGAGCATTACATCATCGACCGAAGACACGGTAAGGCGGCTGCGCGCCGGGTCGATCGAGCAGATTAGTGGCCCCTGCGCAGCGGCCGGGTCGACGGCGGCGGGAGTCGGCGTCGGCGATGGCGCGGCGGCGCGCGCCATCGCCTCGGCGCGTTCGGGATCGAAACCGGGGCGAAGCAGGAACACCAGGATCGCGACGACCATCAGCGCCGCGCCGCTGCCGCCCGCCCACATCGCCTCACGCTGCTTGCCGCGCTGATAAAGCAGGCCGCCCGCCCCGACCGCTAGCGCGCCCAGCACCAGCAGCAGCGCGGCGATGCCGACGAAATTCTCCCGCATCCGCTCATTCGCGGCGCGCGCTTCGGCGATTGCATCGGCGCGCGATGCGGCCATTCGCTGTGCCGCTTCGCGGCGCGCAATGGCATCGGCTTCGGTGGCCAGAGCGTCGGCGGCGCGTTCGCTGGCCATTTGCGCCTCGATACTGGTGCACGGCGTGCCGACGGTCGCCGCTGCCTGTCCGGCTTCGCGCAGGAACGCCATCAATTCGGCGTTGGCGATGGCAAAGCCGAAGCCCGCATCGCCGTCATCGGCGCGCGTGATGGCGGAATTGACGCCGATCACCCGCCCGCATCCGTCCAGCAGCGGCCCGCCCGAATTGCCGCGCGCAATGCCGGCGGTGTGCAACAGCACCTGCGTCCCCGCCAACGAGCGCGCGCCCGAATAATTGCCCTGGCTTCTAACCGGCGACAGCGGGCGGATGAAATCGGCGGCGGACCCGGCGGTCGCCAGATCGACATTGCCCGGATAGCCGAGCGACACCAAAGCCGCCCCGTCATCGACTGGCCCGGTATACAGCGTCAGCGGCGGCAAGCGCACTTCGCCAAATTCGATCAGGGCCAGGTCACGCGCCGGATCGACCGCGACCAGCCGCCCCTGCACCGATCGCTCCCCCTCGCTCGGCACCACGCCGATCACGACGTTATCGGGGTATCGGGCGGCCAGTTCGACGACATGGGCATTGGTGACGACGCGGTTGGGGCCGACGGCAAAGCCTGACCCGTGGCCGAAATCCACCACCTCATCCTCAACCATCGCTACCGTGACCACGCGCACCACCCCGCGCGCGGCGGCAGAGATGTCGTCGGCGCGGGCAGGGGCGATGCCGATGACCAGCATCGCGAGCAGGATCAGCAGGCGCGTCAAGAAACAGGCTCCGATCGGTGGGGCCTCACACATCCGTCATGCATGGGCGGGGTTCAAGGGGGTCACACGAAACTATACGGATCGACATCGACCGCGACGCGCACCTTTGCCGGCCAGTCCAGCGCGCCCAGCCAGTCGCGGATCGCGTCCTGCACCGGAAATACGCGGCGCGCATGGACCAGCAGGCGGAATCGGTGGCGGCCGCGCAGCATGGCGAGCGGGGCGGGGGCGGGGCCGAACACGTCCATCCCCTCCAGCCGGGGGGCGGCGCGGCCGATGGCGCGGGCGGTGTCGTGGGCGGCGTCCTTGTCCTCGCTCGACACGATGATGGCGGCGAACCGGCCAAAGGGGGGCGCATCGGCATCGCGCCGCGCCTCTGTCTCGGCCTCGTAAAAGCTTTCGGCATCGCCCGAAACCAACGCCTGCATGACCGGCGCCTGCGGGTCATGCGTCTGGATATAGACATGGCCGGGCTTTTCCCCGCGCCCGGCGCGTCCCGCGACCTGCATGATCTGTTGGAAACTGCGCTCCGCCGCGCGCAGATCGCCGCCCGACAGGCCAAGGTCGGCGTCGATCACGCCCACCAGCGTCAGGTCGGGGAAGTGATAGCCCTTGGTAATCAACTGCGTGCCGACGACGATGTCGATCTCCCGCGCCTCCATCCGCGCGACGAATTCGGCGGCCTTGGCGGGCGACCAGATCGTGTCGGACGTGACGACGGCGATGCGCGCGTTCGGCCACAGTGCGGCGGCTTCGTCCGCGATGCGCTCGACACCGGGACCGCAGGCGACGAGCGATTCCTCCTCCTTGCATTCCGGGCAGGCGCGCGGGGTGGGCAGGACATGGCCGCAATGATGGCACGCCAGCCGCCGGATCAGCCGGTGCTCGACCATCCAGGCGGTGCAGTTCGGGCACTGGAAGCGATGCCCGCAGGTCCGGCACAAGGTCAGCGGGGCATAGCCGCGCCGATTCAGGAACAGCAAAGCCTGCTCCCCGCGCTCCAGCGTGTCGTCGATGGCGCGCGACAGCGTGGGCGCGATCCAGCGGCCACGCGGCGGCGGGTCGCGCAACAGGTCGATCGCCTCGATCGCGGGCATTTGCGCCGCGCCGTATCGGCCCGGCAGCTTGAGTTCGGCATAGCGGCCCAGCGCCACCTGATGCCGCGTCTCGATCGCCGGAGTCGCGGTCGCCAGCACGACGGGGCATTGTTCGAACAGCCCGCGCATCACCGCCACGTCGCGGGCGTGATAATGCACGCCGTCTTCCTGCTTGAAGCTGGTCTCGTGCGCCTCGTCCACGACGATCAGGCCGAGATTCGGATAGGGCAGGAACAGCGCGGAGCGGGCGCCAACCACCACCTTTGCCTCTCCGCTGGCAATCGCGCGCCACGCGCGGCGGCGCTGCGACTGGCGCAGGTCGGAGTGCCAGGCAACCGGCTGGCACCCGAACCGGGCGTGGAAGCGTTTGAGGAATGGTTCGGTCAGCGCGATTTCGGGGAGCAGCACCAGCGTCTGCCGCCCGTCGGCCAGCGCCTCTGCCACGCCCTCGAAATAGGTTTCGGTCTTGCCCGACCCGGTCACGCCGTCGAGCAGGAAGGGCTGGAACGCCCGCGCATCCACTGCCGCGCGCAGGGTGGCAGCAACTTCGGCCTGATCGCTGGACAGGGCGGGCGGGGCATGGTCCGGGTCGGGGAGAGGATAGGGCAGGTCGATATCGACCTCCACCGCTTCGATCGCGCCCACCTTGACCAGCCCGCGAATGACCGCGTCCGACACATCGGCGATCGTCGCCAGCTCGCGGACCAGCCCCTGCCGGTCCCCGATCCGCGCCAGTGCCTGTTCGCGCTGCGGTGTCAGCCGGTCGGGCAGCTCGCCGGTCGCGCGATATTCGACAGCCAGCTTTGCACCCTCCAGCGCGGAGCTGGACGGCAATGCCATCCGGACGACGCTGGCCATTGGCGCCAGATAATAGTCGGCGGTCCATTCGATCAGGCGGCGCAAGGCGGCGGGAATCGGCGGCACATCGGCCACCGAGATCAGGTTGCGAAGGCGATTGTCGCCCACCTCCTCGGTCGGTAGGCGATCGGCCTCCCACGCAACGCCCAGCAACTGGCGGGGGCCAAGCGGCGCGACGACGATCGACCCCGGCTCGACCATCATGCCCGCCGGCACCCGGTAATCGAGCGGGCCGAGCGCGGAATTCATGACGATGACGCGACTGCGCTGCCCTGGCATGCGCCCCTAGGTAGCGGTTGGCGCCGCGAAGGAAAGGGTCACTCGTTCACGGCCCGCGCGGCGCCGCGCCGTTCACGCTTTGCCTTGTAGAGCGCGGTGTCGGCGGCGTGGACCAGATCACGCACCCGTTCCATATCGGATTCGAAACGCGCCCAGCCGATCGAACCGGGACATTGCAGCATCTGCCCCTCAAGCGGGATGGGCCGCGCCAGATGGTCCAGAAGCCGTGCAATGCGCAGTGGCAGGTCGCGCGTCGCCGGACCTTCGACGATCAGCGCGAATTCGTCGCCGCCCAGCCGTGCCGGGAACGTGTCAGCCAGCCAGTCGATGCGCAGCCGCTGGCCATAGGCGCGCAGCACATCGTCGCCCGCGACATGGCCGTGCGTGTCGTTCACGCGCTTGAAACCGTCCAGGTCGATCAGCACCAGTGCCAGTGGCGTGCCCCGGTCACGCGCACGCGCCAGCGCCTCGATCAGCCGTTCGTTGAACCCCGCGCGATTGGCGATGCCCGTCAGCGAATCGACATGGGCCGAGCGCCGCAACTGCTGTTCCAGCTGCCAGCGGGTGGTCACGTCCTGAATCATGCCGGTGACCATCGTCCTGCCATCGGCACCCCGTTCCACTTCGCCCAAGCAGCGCACGCGCAGCGGGCGGCCCCGCGCGGTGACGAAATCGGTCTCGAAGTCGATCGGCTCCCCGGTTCTCAGCGTCCGTTCGATCGCGTCGCTGACCATCGCGCGGGCATGAGGCGGATAGAAATCGAGCGCGCTTTCCATCGTCGGCACGAAATCGGCGTCGACTTCGTGGATGTGGCGCACGCCATCGGTCCATTCCAGCGTGGGCGATTGCGGTCTGAAACGCCACGCGCCGATCATCGCCAGCCGTTCGGCTTGCTGGATGATACGGTCCTTTTGCTGCAGCGCGACGGCTTGTTCGTGCGCCTGCTGCGCCAGGACCAGGGCGTCGCGCGCGGTGCTGCGCGCTTCGATCACCTTTTCCGCAACTTCGGCGAGCGCGGCCAGCGATGCCTGTTGTTCGGGGTCGAGGGTGCGGGGTTCTGGGTCGAGAACGCACAGCGCGCCGATCACCGCACGACCGATGCCATGGGCGCTCGCGGAAATCGGAACCCCGGCATAGAAACGCACATCCGCAGCCACGACCGCTGGCAGATTCGCAAAGCGCGGGTCGTTCAGCGCGTCGGCAACGATCAGTGGCCGATCCTGGCCGATCGTGTGCTGGCAGAAACTGTCACGGCGCGGACCGGTGCCGAGCTGGGTGCCATAGCGGCCGATCAGATGCTGTTCGTGCCGGTCGATCAGCGTGACGACCCCGATCGGCGCATCGACCAGCCGCGCGGCCAACGCCGCCAGCGTGTTCAGTTGCTCACGCGGCGCGTGATCGATCAGGTCGAGCGCGCGCAGCACCTGAATGCGGCGTGCTTCGTGCGTTTCATCGACGGCGGGGTCGGTCATGTCACCATCTTAACCGACGTTGGTTAACGCAGGGTAAGACGCACGGCCGTGTTCGCACTATACGCGCCGGAACCGAGCCGGTACAGGACGCCGCGACCATTTCCCGCACGAGAGGTGCCCGATGAAGTTCTTCGCCGATACCGCTAACGTCGACGACATCCGCGACCTGGCCGATGCCGGGCTGCTGGACGGCGTGACCACCAACCCGTCGCTGATCGCCAAGGCCGGCCGCGACTTCATCGAAGTCACGCGCGAGATCTGCGGCCTGATCGACGGCCCGGTTTCAGCCGAGGTCGTGGCGCTGGATTATGCCGAAATGATGCGCGAGGCCGAAATCCTGCGCAAGATCGCCGACAATGTGACGATCAAGGTGCCGCTGACCATCGACGGCCTGAAGACCTGCAAGACGTTGAGCGACGACGGCACTATGGTCAACGTGACCCTGTGCTTCTCGGCCAATCAGGCGCTGCTGGCGGCGAAGGCGGGCGCGACGTTCATCTCGCCGTTCGTCGGCCGTCACGACGATAACGGGTTCGACGGGATGCAGCTGATCGCCGACATCCGCCAGATCTATGACAATTACGCTTTCGACACCGAAATCCTGGTGGCCAGCGTGCGGCACCCGATCCATGTGCTGGAAGCGGCCAAGATCGGCGCCGATGTGATGACTGCGCCGCCGTCGGTCATCAAGCAGCTGGTCAAGCACCCGCTGACCGACAAGGGCATCGAAGGCTTCCTGGCCGACTGGGCCAAGACGGGTCAGAAGATCGTCTGATCGGTAAAGACGGGCGCGCGACCCGACAGGTTCGCGCGCACCGCCTCCATTTGGTTGGCGCTGCCGATCAGCGCGGCCTGTTCGCGCGCCTCTGCTGCCAGCACCGCCTCGGCACCCGCTTCGGCGGCCCGTGCAGCCAGCCGCTTGGCGGCGCGGATCGCATCCGGGTTGCGCCCGGCAATGGCGCGGGCCAGCGCCATCGCCTCCGCCAGCGGATCGGCGGCGATGCGGGTGACGAAACCGAGCCGCGCCGCTTCCTCACCATCGAATTCGCGCGCGGTATAGATGCACTCGCGCAGCAGGTCGGCGCGCACCAGCCCGCGCCACAAAACATGGCCGGCCATGTCGGGGACGATGCCCCATTTCAGCTCCATGACCGACAGGCGCGTATCGGGCGCGGCGATGCGAATGTCGGCGCCGCTGGCAATCTGAAGCCCGCCGCCCAGCACGGGACCATGCAACGCTGCGATCACCGGCACCGGCAGTGTGCGCCAACCCCAGGCGACCTGTTGATAGCGATTGGCAATGCCATGCGCGCGATCATCCAGCGCGGCGGTGCCGCCTGTCATGCTGGCCATGTCCAGGCCCGCGCAAAAGCCCCGCCCTTCGCCTGATAACACCACTGCGCGCAGATCCGCCACCGTGCCCAGCCGCTCGATCGTGTCGATCAGCGCATCGAACATCGCCGGGTCCAGGGCGTTCAGCTTTTCCGGCCGGTTCATTCGTACATCGGCGATCCCGTCTGCCACCGTCATCGCGACCCGATCCTGCATTTCGCCTGCTCCCGACATGTTGGCCTGTTCTGCCGCACGGATACGCGATTCGCTGAGGAGTGTGGAGCGGAATGGACAATCGGTCGCAGGCATATTCCCGCAATCTTGGCGCGGGCGGTCGGTGCGGATAGGAAGCCGGCATGGCTCAGCCCGCTCCCATCCCCTTTGACCCGGCACAGTTTCTGACGCTGATGCGCCAGCATCATGGCGGCGTGTTGGGCATCGAATATCGCGACCATGGCCCCGACTGGGCCGAACTGGCGTTGCCATGGCGCCCCGAACTGATTGGCGATCCCGCGCGCGGCGTGCTGGCGTCAGGGCCGATCGTGGCGTTGATGGACATGGCGACCAGCGTGGCGGTGTGGATGAAGCGCGGCGGGTTCGTGCCGCATGCGACGCTGGACCTGCGCGTCGATTATCTACGCCCCGCCACGCCGGAGCGGACGGTGATCGGGCGCGGCGAATGTTACCGCCTGACGCGCGCCATCGGTTTCGTGCGCGGCATCGCGCATGACGGCGACCCCGACGACCCGGTCGCGCATGTCGCGGGCACCTTCATGTCGACGGAGGCGCGGCGATGAGCCTGCCCCCTTATGCCCAATTGCTGGGCCTGCGGGTGGAGCCGGGCGACAGCGGCGTGCCGCGCCTGGTCATGCCCTTTGGCAATGCCGTTACCGGGCGGCCCGGTTTCGTCCATGGCGGGGCGATCGGCGGATTGGTCGAGATGGCGGCGGTCGCCGCGCTGCGCCACGCGCTAGCCGATGAGGGCGTGGGGCTGAAGCCGATCAACCTGACCGTCGATTACATGCGCGGGGGACGTGACCGCGACACGCTGGCCGAAGGGGTGGTGGTGCGGCTGGGCACGCGCATCGCCAATGTCGAGGCATTTGCCTGGCAGGAAGCGCGCGACCACCCGATCGCGGCCGCGCGCATCAATTTCCTGCTGTCGCGATAGTCGCGATCAGCCGCGCGGCGTCAGCTTGAGCAGGCGGCCGCCGGCTCCGTCCTCGATCACCCACAGCGCGCCGTCCGGCCCCTGTTCGACGTCGCGGATACGCTTGCCCATCGACCACTGGTCGCCCTTGGCCGCATTGGTGCCGTTCACGTCGACGCGAAGCAGCGACTGGCTGGAAAGTCCGCCGATGAACAGGTCGCCCTGCCACTGCGGGAACATCTTGCCTGAATAGACGATCAGCCCGCCCGGTGAGATGCTGGGGTTCCACGTCACCTTGTACTGTTCGAATTCCGGCCGGGTTGCATGGTCGGGAATAGGACGACCGTCATAATGATCGCCGTCGGACACGATGGGATAGCCGTAATTGCGGCCGGGCAGGATCAGATTGACCTCGTCACCGCCCTTTGGCCCCATTTCCTGCTGCCACAGATTGCCCGCCGAATCGAATGCGATGCCAAGCAGGTTGCGATGGCCATAGGACCAGACCGCCGGATGGAAACCGCGCGCCGTCAGGCCGGGGTCGCCCGCAGGCTTACCGTCCAGCGTCAGGCGCAGCACCTTGCCCAAGGTCGCCTTTGGATCTTGCGCCGGGTCGAATTTCTGCCGCTCACCATTGGTGAAGAACAGGTGCTTGCCATCCGGGGCAAAGGCGATCCGGCCCGAATAATGGCCGCCACCCGACACGAACGGCGTTGCGCGGAACAATTCGGTCACGCCGTCGAGTCGCGGCGAGTCGCCATCGACGAGCCGTGCACGCCAAAGCACCACGCCCTTGCCGCCATCGCCAGCGACCGAGCCGGAGAAATAGACCATGCGGCTTTGCGCGAAATCGGGGGCGGGGACCACATCCATCAGGGCGCCTTGCCCGGCGCTGTCGACCTCGGGCACACCCGCCAACGGCGTCTTGGTACGGCCGTCGGCGCTGATCAGCAGCATCTGGCCCGCCTTTTGCGTCACCAGCAACTGACCGTCTGGCAGGAAATTCATGGCCCATGGCGAATCAAGCGTGGCAACGGGGGTCGCGGTAAAGGGAAGGGCGTCGTCGGTCGATGCCGCAGCCTGTTCGGACGTCGGAGCCGGCACGGGTGCTTCGGAAGCCCCGCCGCTACAGGCGATCAGCGCAGTGGATGAAAGGGCGAGCAACATGGCAGCGCGCATCGTGGGTTACTCCTGACGGGAATGTCACGCGGGCAACCTGTAACCAACTGCACGGTTCCGCCAAGACTTGTGCCGATGGACCAAGGCGCGTATATGGGCGCTTGTTCTCGACATCGGTGACTTTGGCGAGGTCGGGGCCGACAGGCTCCGGCGCCGGAGCCGCTTGCATCGAATCACCTGCCGGAGACCGTGTGACCGATATTGCCCGCCTGACCGCCCTGATCGAACCCGAAGCGACCGCGCTTGGGCTGTCGCTGGTGCGTGTCAAGTTTTTCGGCGGCAAGTCGGACCCCACGCTGCAGATCATGGCCGAACGGCCCGATACCCGTCAGCTGACGATCGACGACTGCGCCGAATTGTCGCGTCGCGTGTCGGACCGGTTCGACGCGCTGGAGGCCGAGGGCGCCGACCCGATCGAGGATGCCTATCGCCTTGAAGTGTCGTCGCCCGGCATCGACCGCCCGCTGACGCGGTTGGCCGATTTTGCCGACTGGCAGGGGCATGAAGCGCGTATCACGCTGGCCGAGCCGGTTGAGGGGCGAAAGCAGTTGACCGGCGACCTGATGGGCGTTGAGGGCGATCGCGTGACGATCGATGTGCGCAAGCACAAGCCGATGACAGTCGAATTCGCGCAGATTGCGGATGCAAAGCTGCTGCTCACCGATCGCCTGATCGCCGCGACCCAGCCGATTTCGGCCGAGGGCGCGGACAAGATTTTGATGGAAGGGTAACGAACGACGATGGCCACCGCCATTTCCGCCAACAAGGCCGAGCTGATCGCGATCGCCGATTCGGTCGCCAAGGAAAAGCTGATCGACCGCGCCATCGTCATTGAGGCGATGGAAGAGGCGATCCAGCGCGCCGCCAAGAACCGCTATGGCGCCGAAATGGATATCCGCGCCAAGCTGGACGGCAGCTCGGGCGACCTTCGCCTGTGGCGCGTGGTCGAAGTGGTGGAGCAGGTCGACGACCTGTACAAGCAGGTCGACCTCAAGGGCGCGCAGAAGCTGAAGAAGGACGCGCAGATCGGCGACTTCCTGGTCGATCCGCTGCCCCCGATCGAATTCGGCCGCATCCAGGCGCAGGCGTCGAAGCAGATCATCTTCCAGAAGGTCCGCGACGCCGAGCGTGAGCGCCAGCACGAAGAGTTCAAGGATCGCGTGGGTGAGATCATCACCGGCGTCGTCAAGCGTGTCGAATTCGGCCATGTCGTCGTCGACCTTGGCCGGGCGGAAGGCGTGATCCGCCGCGACGCGCAGATCCCGCGCGAAGTGGTCCGCGTGGGCGACCGCGTCCGCAGCCTGATCCTGAACGTCCGTCGTGAAAATCGCGGGCCGCAGATTTTCCTGAGCCGCGCGCATCCAGACTTCATGAAGAAGCTGTTCGCGCAGGAAGTGCCCGAAATCTACGACGGCATCATCGAAATCAAGGCCGCCGCCCGCGATCCGGGTTCGCGCGCAAAGATCGGTGTCATCAGCCGCGACAGCTCGATCGACCCGGTCGGCGCGTGCGTCGGCATGAAGGGCAGCCGCGTTCAGGCCGTCGTGCAGGAAATGCAGGGCGAGAAGATCGACATTATCCCTTGGTCGCCCGACACTGCGACGTTCGTCGTGAATGCGCTTCAGCCCGCAAACGTGGCGCGCGTGGTGATCGACGAAGAGGATGACCGCATCGAAGTGGTGGTGCCCGACGATCAGCTGTCGCTGGCCATCGGCCGTCGCGGCCAGAATGTTCGCCTGGCCAGCCAGCTGACCGGCAAGGCGATCGACATTCTGACCGAAACCGACGCCAGCGAGAAGCGTCAGCAGGAATTCGTCCGCAATTCCGAGATGTTCCAGAACGAGCTGGACGTCGACGAAACGCTGGCGCAGCTGCTGGTGGCCGAGGGCTTTGGCGAGCTGGAAGAGGTCGCTTATGTCGAGCTGGACGAACTGGCCAGCATCGAAGGTTTCGACGACGATCTCGCGCAGGAGCTGCAAAGCCGTGCGCAGGAAGCGCTGGAACGCCGCGAGCAGGCTGCGCGTGAGCAACGCCGCGCGCTGGGCGTCGAGGACGCACTGGCAACCATGCCTTATCTGACCGAAGCGATGCTGGTCACGCTGGGCAAGGCCGGGATCAAGACCCTCGACGATCTGGCCGATCTGGCAACCGACGAGCTGGTCGAGAAGAAGCGCGCCGAACCGCGTCGCCGCAATGACGACGCGCCCAAGCGTGAAGCGCCCAAGGGCGGTATCCTGGCTGAATATGGCCTGTCCGACGAACAGGGCAACGAGATCATCATGGCTGCGCGCGCGCACTGGTTCGACGAAGAACCGGCCGCCGTCGCCGAAGAAGCGCCTGCGGGCGCCGAGGAGGACGCGCATGCGGACTCCGACCAATGAGCGCGCTGACCGACATCTGATCGCGGCATCGTCGCGCCTTTTTACGGAGGCGCGGCGATGAACGACCGTAGCTGTATTCTGACGCGCGACTCCGGCCCGCGCGACGGGCTGGTGCGCTTGGCGCTTGCGCCCGACGGGGTCATCCACCCCGATGTGCGGGGCAAGGCGCCCGGTCGCGGCGCCTGGATCGGCGTCGACCGTCCTGCGCTGGAAGCCGCGATTGCCAAGGGCAAGCTGCGCGGCGCCCTGTCGCGCGCGTTCAAGACCAGCAACATCACGCTGCCTTCCGACCTGCCGCAGAAGATCGCCGACGCGCTGGAACGCGCAACGCTGGATCGGCTGGGGTTGGAGGCCAAGGCTGGTATGCTGCTGACGGGCAGCGACCGGATCGAGGAATCGGCGCGGGCGGGGCGTCTTGCCATGCTGTTGCACGCCAGCGATGCGGGGGCCGATGGCGCCCGGCGTCTGGCGCAGGCATGGCGCGTTGGCCGCGACGTGGAGGGCAGTACCCTCAAGGGACTGGTATTACCGGTTCCGCGCACCATATTGTCATTGGCGTTGGGCCGTGAAAATGTGGTACATGTCGGCCTGACCGACGCCAGAGCAGCAAAGCGGGTGAGCGAAGCGCTTAACCGCTGGCTGCATTTTATCGGACCTGAAACCGCACCCCAGCCTTGCGAAACCGGCTCGCAGGGCGCATCGGCTGATTTCCCGGCGATGCGCGGACCCGCCGGGACGAACGAAGGACTTCGAGCACCCGAATGAGCGATACGGACAACGACAAGCCGAAGCTGGGCGCGCGCGCGCCGCTGGGCCTCAAGCGCACGGTTGAAACGGGCAAGGTGAAGCAGAGCTTCAGCCATGGCCGCTCCAACACCGTCGTGGTCGAGGTCAAGCGCCGGCGCACGATCGGCCGTCCGGGCGAAGATGCGGGTGCCGTCCAGCAGGAAGCGGCAACGCCCGCCCCTGCCCCTGTCGCGGCCCCGCCGCCCCCTCCACCCCCGCCGCCGCCGGTTCGCCGCCCGCCGTCGAACGAAACGCCGCATGAGCGTCAGGCTCGTCTGCTGCGCGAAGCCGAAGAGCAGCGCATGGTCGCGCTTGAGGAAGCGCGCCGTCGCGAGGAGCGTGAGCGTGCCGAAGCGGCCGAGGCCGAAGCGCGTCGTGCTGAGGAGAAGGCACGCGCCGAAGCGGATGCTCGCGCGGCTGAGGAAGCGGCCAAGGCTGCTCCCGCTCCTGCCCCCGCGCCGGAGCCCGAAGAAAAGCCGCAGCCCGAGCCTGAGGTGAAGGAAGAGGCGCCACAGCCCAAGCCTGAAGCCGAGGCAAAGCCCGCGCCCGCCGCGCCCAAGGCCGCCGAGAAGGCGCCCGCGGCAAAGGCGCCGCCCCCGCCGCCGCCGGCCCCGCCGAAACCCGTGGTGTTGCAGCTGGACCCCAGCCTGCCTGCGCCGCGTCGCTTCAGCCCCGTGCAGCGGCCCGAAATTCCGAAGCCTCAGCCCAAGCCCGAGCCGAAGCCCGAGCCAAAGGCGGAAACGCCCGCACCAGCGGCTTCGCCGTCGCAGCCTGCGCGTCCGTCGGCACCCGGCGTTGCGCCGCGTCGCGACGCGCCCAGCCGTCCCGCGCCGTCGCGCGACCGCAAGGGCGACGATCGTCGCCAGTCGGGCAAGCTGACTGTCAATCGCGCACTGAACGAGGACGGCGGCGCACGTGCTCGCAGCCTCGCCGCGCTCAAGCGTGCGCGCGAAAAGGAACGTCGCGGCCAGGGTGGCCCGCGCGAGCCGCAGGCCAAGCAGGTCCGCGACGTGCAGGTGCCCGACGTCATCACCGTCCAGGAACTGGCCATTCGTATGGCCGAGCGCGGGGCCGATCTGGTCAAGGCGCTGTTCAAGATGGGAATGCCCGTTACGCTGACGCAGTCGATCGACCACGACACCGCCGAACTGCTGGTGACCGAATTCGGCCACAACTATAAGCGCGTGTCGGAAAGCGACATCGACCTGAAGCTGGACACGACCGGCGACGACGACGCTGCGCTCAAGCCCCGCCCGCCGGTGGTGACGATCATGGGCCATGTCGATCACGGCAAGACCAGCCTGCTCGACGCGCTGCGCGGCACCGATGTGGTGACAGGGGAGGCCGGTGGCATCACCCAGCATATCGGCGCCTATCAGGTGACGCAGAAGGACAAGTCGAAGATCACCTTCCTCGACACGCCGGGTCACGAAGCGTTTTCGGAAATGCGCGCACGCGGTGCGAACGTGACCGACATCGTGGTGCTGGTGGTTGCCGCTGACGACGGGCTGATGCCGCAGACGATCGAGGCGATCAATCACACCAAGGCCGCTGGCGTGCCGATGATCGTGGCGATCAACAAGGTCGACAAGCACGAGGCCAATCCGCAGAAGATCCGCGAACGCCTGCTCGAACACGAAGTCGTGGTCGAGGAGATGTCGGGTGACGTGCAGGACGTCGAGGTTTCGGCGCTGAAGAAGATCGGTCTGGACAACCTGATCGAGAAGATTCAGCTTCAGGCCGAATTGCTTGAATTGCGCGCCAATCCCGATCGCCCGGGCGAAGGTACGGTGATCGAGGCCAAGCTCGACAAGGGCCGTGGTCCTGTCGCGACTGTGCTGGTCAGCCGCGGTACGCTGCGCGTGGGCGATGTGTTCGTCGTCGGTGCCGAAAGCGGCAAGGTCCGTGCGCTGGTCGACGACAAGGGTCGCCAGGTCAAGGAAGCCGGTCCGTCGGTTCCGGTCGAGGTGCTGGGCCTTTCGGGCGTGCCGATGGCGGGCGATCCGTTGCAGGTCGTCGAGAGCGAGGCGCGCGCCCGTGAGGTCGCCGAATATCGTCAGGGCGTCATCAACCAAAAGCGCACGACGCAGGCACCGGCCAGCCTGGAGACCATGTTCTCCGCGCTGTCGGCCAAGCAGGCAATCGAATACCCGCTGGTGGTCAAGGCCGATACGCAAGGATCGGTCGAAGCGATCGTCGCCGCGATCAACAAGATCTCGACCGACGAAATCCGCGCTCGCGTGCTGCATTCGGGTGTCGGCGGCATCACCGAAAGCGACGTCAATGTGGCGGCGGCTTCGGGTGCGCCGATCATCGGCTTCAACGTCCGTCCCAATGCCAAGGCGCGCGAAATCGCGGAGCGTAACCACGTCGCGTTCAAATATTACGACGTGATCTATGACCTGACCGACGAAATCCGGGCAGGCATGGCGGGCGAACTGGGTCCCGAAGCGTTCGAAACCGTGGTGGGTCGCGCCGAGATCCGCGAGGTTTTCTCGGCCGGCAAGCACGGCAAGGCCGCGGGTCTGCTGGTTACCGAAGGCGTCATTCGCAAGGCGCTCAAGGCCCGCATCACGCGCGACGACGTCATCATCTATCAGGGCGAAATTGCATCGCTGCGTCGCTTCAAGGATGATGTCGCCGAAGTGCGCGCGGGTCTGGAATGCGGTGTGACGTTCAGCCAGAACTTCACCGACATCAAGGCCGGCGACTATCTCGAAACCTTCGAGGTCGAGATGCGCGAGCGGACGCTCTGAGCGTCCGCGCCGCATCGGAGGCCTATTGATGGCGCGACAGCAGGACAATTCGCAGGAGGGCCGCTCGGTCCGCCTGCTGCGCGTGGGCGAGCAGGTTCGCCACGTGCTGTCCGATGTGCTGATGCGCGGCGATGTGCATGATGATGTGCTCGCCGCGCACAGCGTATCCGTGACCGAGGTGCGGATGTCGCCGGACCTTCGCCACGCCACGGTGTTCGTAAAGCCGCTGCTGGGCGCGGACGAGGCGGCGGTGCTCAAGGCGCTTCGCACCAACACCGCCTATCTTCAGCGCTCGGTCGCCTCGCGGGTGAACCTGAAATATGCCGCGCGGCTGAAATTCCTGGCCGATGAGAGCTTTGACGAGGGCGGTCGCATCGACGCGCTGCTCCGCTCCCCGGAAATTGCGCGCGATCTGGACGACGGGGAAGCCACCGCGCCGGACGAGGGCTGAGCATCGGCCATGGCCAAGCTCTATTTCTACTATGCCTCGATGAATGCCGGGAAATCGACCACGCTGCTGCAGGCCGATTTCAATTACCGTGAGCGCGGCATGCGGACCATGTTGTTCACCGCAGCGATCGACGCGCGGGAAGGGCATGGGCGGATCGGCTCGCGCATCGGCCTGTCCGCCGAAGCCATCCCGTTCGAACGATCCACCGACCTGTTCGCTTGCGTGACGCGCGAACATGCCACGCACAGCGTGCATTGCGTGCTGGTAGATGAGGCACAGTTTCTGACCGCCGAACAGGTGGGGCAGCTGGCGGCGCTGGCTGACAAGGCGGATGTACCGGTGCTGGCCTACGGCCTTCGGACCGATTTTCAGGGCGAGTTGTTCGAAGGGGCGGCGCGCCTGCTGGCGATTTCCGATGCGCTGATCGAACTGAAATCAGTGTGTCAGTGCGGGCGCAAGGCGACGATGAACCTTTGCGTCGATGCCGAGGGCAATCCGGTGCATGAAGGACGTCAGACCGAAATCGGCGGCAACGATCGTTACGTTGCGCTGTGCCGCCGCCATTTCACCGAGGCGATGGAGCGCTGATCGGCGGCACGCGGGTGGCTGGCCAAGCCGCGGGGGAGGCTTTAGGCGCGGGCGCCATGCATGGCTGGATCATTCTCGACAAACCCCTTGGCCTCGGTTCGACGCAAGGGGTCGGTGCGGTCAAGCGCGCGCTACGCCAGGCGGGCTATCCAAAGCTGAAGGTCGGCCATGGCGGCACGCTGGACCCGCTGGCCTCGGGCGTGCTGCCGGTCGCGGTGGGCGAGGCGACCAAGCTGGCCGGGCGGATGCTGGACAGCGACAAGGTCTATGACTTCACCGTCGTCTTTGGCGCCGAAACCGACACCTTGGACGGCGAGGGGCGCGTCGTTGAGACGAGTGACGGTCGCCCGACGATTATGGCGGTCCAGAATGCGCTTGCCGACTTTACCGGCCCGATCCAGCAGCGCCCGCCCGCTTATTCTGCGCTGAAGGTCGACGGCGAGCGCGCCTATGACTTGGCCCGCGCGGGGGAGGCGGTGGAACTGGCGCCACGCGCGGTCACGATCCATTCGCTGACGGCGCAACCCGCAATTTCGGACGCGCCGCTGGCCTCCGCCACCTTTACGGCGCATGTGTCCAAGGGCACTTATATCCGCAGTCTGGCGCGCGACATTGCGCGCGCGCTGGGCACGGTGGGGCATGTTACCATGCTGCGCCGGACAAAGGCCGGGCCGTTCACGCTGGATCACGCGATTTCGCTGGACAAACTGGCCGATGCCGCTATGGCGCGGACGCTTGAAGACCTATTCCTGCCGTTGAGGGCGGGGCTGGACGACATCCCGGCTCTATCCCTCGCGCCCGGTCAGGCAGGAGCGCTCCGCCAGGGGCGGGTGCTGACCGGACATGCTGCTGACGATGGCCAATATTTCGCGCTGGACGGCGACACGCCGGTCGCGCTGGTCGAGGTTCTGGGCGGAAACGCCCGTGTCGTTCGCGGCTTTAACCTGTAAGCCACGATGTCGAAGGAATTGACATGTCGATCACTGCCGAGCGCAAGGAAGCGCTCATCCAGGACAACGCCCGTCAGTCGGGCGACACCGGCAGCCCCGAAGTGCAGGTCGCAATCCTGACCGAACGGATCGCCAACCTGACCCAGCATTTCAAGACGCACGCCAAGGACAACCATTCGCGTCGCGGCCTGCTGATGCTGGTCAACAAGCGTCGCAGCCTTCTCGACTATCTGAAGAAGAAGGACGCTGATCGTTACGCGGCACTGATCGCGAAGCTGGGTCTTCGCAAGTAATCATGGGACGGCCCCGCGTTGCGGGGCCGTTTCCACATCCGGCGCGCTGCAATTCGGCAGCGTGGCGGCGGCGGAAACTCCGCCATCTGCGGGCGTAAGTGGCCCGCATCCCCGTAGGCCCCGGCTCGCATAGGGCGGCCGGTGTGAAGGAAACGAAATGTTCGATCACAAGAAAGTGGAAATCGAGTGGGGCGGAAAGACCCTGACGCTCGAAACGGGCAAGGTCGCCCGTCAGGCTGACGGCGCGGTCATCGCGACGCTCGGCGAAACCGTGGTGCTGTGCGCCGTGACGGCTGCCAAGTCGGTCAAGGAAGGGCAGGATTTCTTCCCGCTCACCGTGCACTATCAGGAAAAGTTTTCGGCTGCGGGCCGTATCCCCGGCGGCTTCTTCAAGCGTGAGCGTGGCGCGACCGAAAAGGAAACGCTGGTCAGCCGTCTGATCGATCGCCCGATCCGCCCGCTGTTCCCCGAAGGTTTCTATAACGAGATCAACGCGATCGCGCAGGTTCTCAGCTATGATGGCGAGAACGAGCCGGATATTCTGGCGATGGTCGCGGCATCGGCGGCACTGACGCTGTCTGGCGTGCCGTTCATGGGCCCGATCGGCGCGGCGCGCGTCGGTTACCAGAATGGCGAATATATCCTGAATCCGACCGACGCCCAGGTGGCCGAAGGCGATCTGGATCTGGTCGTCGCGGGCACGCACGACGCCGTGATGATGGTCGAATCGGAAGCCAAGGAGCTGTCTGAGGAAGTCATGCTGGGCGCCGTCATGTTCGCCCACGAACAGATGCAGCCGGTGATCGACGCGATCATCAAGCTTGCCGAACAGGCCGCCAAGGAGCCTTGGGACCTGCAGCTCGTCGATGACCAGGCAGCGCAGAAGGCCAAGCTGAAGGAACTGATCGGCGACGACCTGAAGGCGGCATACAAGCTGACCAACAAGTCCGAGCGTCAGAACGCGATCAACGAAGCGCGCACCAAGGCGCGTGAAGCGTTGGCCGACCTCAAGGAAACCGATCCCGCCCAGTATCTGGGCACGCTGAAGCTGGTGAAGAAGCTGGAAGCGGATATCGTGCGTACCGCCATCCTGAAGGAAGGCATCCGCATCGACGGCCGCGACACCAAGACGGTCCGCCCGATCGTCGCGGAAGCCCACTTCCTGCCGCGCGCGCACGGTTCGGCACTGTTCACCCGTGGTGAGACCCAGACGATCGCGACCTGCACGCTTGGCACCAAGGACGCCGAGCAGATGATCGACGGTCTGGACGGCCTCAGCTACCAGCATTTCATGCTGCACTATAACTTCCCGCCCTATTCGGTCGGTGAAGTCGGCCGCTTCGGCGCGCCGGGCCGTCGCGAAGTCGGCCATGGCAAGCTGGCGTGGCGTGCGCTGCACCCCGTGCTGCCGTCGAAGGACGAATTCCCCTACACCATCCGCGTGACCAGCGACATCACCGAGTCGAACGGCTCGTCGTCGATGGCGACGGTGTGCGGCGGTTCGCTGGCGATGATGGATGCCGGCGTGCCGATCAAGCGTCCGGTCAGCGGCATTGCCATGGGCCTGATCCTTGAGGGCAAGGAATTCGCCGTGTTGTCCGACATCCTGGGTGACGAAGATCATCTGGGCGACATGGACTTCAAGGTGGCGGGCACGTCCGAAGGCATCACAACGATGCAGATGGACATCAAGATCGCCGGCATCACCAAGGAGATCTTCGAAACCGCGCTGAACCAGGCCAAGGAAGGCCGCGCCCACATTCTGGGTGAAATGGCCAAGGCGCTGGATTCGTCGCGGACCGAATTGTCGGCCCATGCGCCGCGCATCGAGACGATGACCATCGACAAGTCGAAGATCCGCGACGTGATCGGTACCGGCGGCAAGGTGATCCGCGAGATCGTCGCGACCACCGGCGCCAAGGTCGACATCGACGACGACGGTGTGATCAAGATCAGCTCGTCGGACGGCAGCCAGATCGAAGCCGCGATGAACTGGATCAAGGGCATCGTCGAAGAGGCCGAGGTCGGCAAGATCTATAACGGCAAGGTCGTCAACCTGGTCGATTTCGGCGCGTTTGTGAACTTCATGGGCGGCAAGGACGGCCTGGTCCACGTCTCTGAAATCAAGAACGAGCGCGTGGAAAAGGTCGGGGACGTCCTGAGCGAAGGCCAGGAAGTCAAGGTCAAGGTGCTGGAGATCGACCAGCGCGGCAAGGTTCGCCTGTCGATGCGCGTCGTCGATCAGGAAACCGGCGAAGAGCTGGAAGACACCCGCCCCGCACGTGAACCGCGCGGCGACCGGGGTGATCGCGGTCCGCGTGGCGATCGCGGTGACCGGGGCGATCGCGGTCCGCGTCGTGAAGGCGGCGACCGTGGCCCGCGCCGCGACCGCGGCCCGCGCCGTGAACGCTCGGAAAACAAGGATGAGGGCGGCGAAGATATTGGCCTGCCGTCGTTCATTACCGAAAACTAAACTAGATTAAGCTAGTTTTGGGCGGGGTGCGGCATAAGGTTGCGCCCCGCCTTTTTTCGTGAATGCAGCGTGTTCGTGGGCTTGGTCAAAGCAGGGCAGGGGGACGGGTGGCGCGGGAAAGGGCAGCAGGGATGGCCAAATGGATCGAGCGGCTGCCGCTGGCGACCGGACGGCCGTTTCTGGCCTATGGCATCACGGTTGCCGCTGTGGCCGTGGCGTGGTTTTTGCGCCTTGTCGCTGATCCGTGGCTACCGGGCGGCTTTCCCTATCTGACATTTTTCCCGGCGGTCATCCTGATATCGACCCTGTTGGGTGTGCGGCCGGGTATCGTCGCGGGCGTCGCGTCGGGGCTGTTGGCCTGGTATTTTTTCATCGAGCCGCGATTTAGCCTGAGCGTTGGGCCGGGTACGCCGATGGCGCTCGCCTTTTACGTGCTGGTGATCGGCACCGATATTCTGATCATCCATGCGATGCAGCAGGCCAATGCCAAGCTGGCGCGCGAACGGGAACTCAGCCGCACGCTCGCACGGACGCGGGAAATGCTGTTCCACGAATTGCAGCACCGCGTGTCCAATAATCTTCAGGTCGCCGCCGGGCTGATCACGCTTCAGAAGCGTCAGGTGACCGACGCCGACGCCCGCGTCGCATTGGACGAGGCGTCGCGCAGGCTGGCTCTCATCGGGCGGATCAGCCGCCAGCTTTATGACGCGGGTGGCGCTGCGCGGCGGATGCGTGATTTTCTGGAGCCGCTGTGCCACGACGTGATCGAAGCCAGCGGCCGGTCGGGCATTTCTTGTCGGGTGATGGTCGATGACGATGCGATGGTCAGTCCCGACGCGGCGATCCCGCTGGCGCTGATCGTCGCAGAGGCGATGGCGAACGCGATCGAACATGGCTTTGCCGACCGCGACAAGGGCGTGATCGACGTGGAAATGTCGCGCGATGGCGAGGAACGGCTGCTGATCGATGTGCGCGACGACGGCCATGGTCTGCCCGAAGGATTTGATCTGGAGGCATCGGACAGTCTGGGGCTGAAGATCGCACGAACGCTGGCGGCACAGCTTCGCGGCAGTTTCGAGTTGCTGCGCGGGCAGGGATGCACCGCACGCCTGGTGCTGCCCGCCTGATCGACCCCCGGCTTTGGGCCGGGTGCGGGAACCACGCCCGCCGCCGCCCGCTCTAACCCCGTCAACACGGGAGAGCCGATATGGAAGATGATCGCGTCTGGGCGTTCGAGGAAAGCCTGTGGACGGGCGACGCCGAACATTATCGCGAATCGATCGACGACGAAGCGGTGATGGTGGTGCCGACCCCGCCCTTTGTCATGACCGGCGCGCAGGCCGCCGAAGCGGTGGCCGATACGCCGCGCTGGTCGAGCGTGGCCTTTTCCGATCAACAGGTCATGCGCCCGCAGGAAGGGCTGATCGTCATCGGCTATACTGCCAAGGCACAGAAGGAGGACGGGGAGGCATATGTTGCCCACTGCACCTCAACCTATCGACGGTTAGGGCATGAGGACTGGCAGGTCGTCCAACATCAGCAGACACCGCCGCTGACCGCCGGCGGATAGGGCGCGGAGCGGCGGGCGGCGCGAGACGCTCGACAGCGGCGGCGATTTGCGCTGATCTGTCGGCATGCGCCGCTCGCTCACCGCTCTCGCCCTCATCCTTGCCGCCGTCACGCCCGCCACCGCGCGACAGGCGCGACCCGCACCCGTCGCCGCGCCGCAGACGGCCTATGATTATCAACATGTGATGATCCCGATGCGCGACGGCGCGCGGATGGAGACGGTGATCATTCGCCCCACGGGTGCGCAAGGGCCGCTGCCGATGCTGTTGGAGCGCAGCCCCTATGGCATCCCCGATGCCGCGCCGGCGACGACGCCCGCCGACCTGCAATATCTGGCGCGCGACGGGTACATCATGGTGTACCAGAACATGCGCGGCCGCTCTGGATCAGACGGGCGCTTCACCATGTCGATGGCGCTGGCGCCAAAGGGCGGCAAGGGCACTGACGACGCCACCGATGCGTGGGACACGATCGACTGGCTGGTGAAGAACGTGCGCGGCAATAATGGCCGCGTGGGCATGTGGGGCGTGTCCTATCCCGGCTATGCCGCCGCCGTCGCTCTGACCGCGCCGCACCCCGCGCTGAAGGCCGTCAGCCCGCAGGCAGGGTGGAATGACTGGTGGATCAACGACGACCTCCACCGCTTCGGTGCAATCCGCCTGTCCTATGCCACCGACTGGCTGTGGCTGCTCCAACATTCCAAGCAGAACGACAATTTTCCCGGCTATAACGCGTTCGATACCTATGACTGGTTCTTGAAACAGGGGTCGGTCGCCGATCTGGAGGCGCGCTGGTTCAAGGGTGTGTCACCGATGATGACCGCCATCGTCGAACGTCCCGATTATGACGCATCGTGGCAGCGCCAGCGGTGGACTGACGCGTTGGGGCGGGCGGGCGTCGCGACACTGTCGGTCGCGGGCTTCTGGGATCAGGAAGATCCCTATGGCCCCTGGCGCATCTATCAGCAGTTGGAGCGCGACGATCCGAACCGGCTGAACATGATCGTCGCAGGCCCATGGAATCATGGCAGCTGGCGCGGCGCGGGCGACCGGGTGGGGCCGATCCCGATCGGCGCGGAAAGCGGCACCGCCTTTCGCCGCGATATCGAAGCGCCCTTCTTCGCCTATTGGCTGCATGGCAAGGGGGAGCGCCCCGCGTTCGAGGCACGGATGTTCCAGTCCGGCAGCTGGACGTGGCGCGACTATCAAAGCTGGCCGCCAAAGGGTGCCAGCAACCGCTCGCTATTTCTACGCGCCGACGGCAGCCTGTCGTTCGACGCACCTCCGCCGGGGGAGGCATGCCGCGATTATGTGTCCGACCCTGCGCATCCCGTGCCTTATCGGCGGCGGCCGATCTCATCCACCTGGGGGTCGCGCGACTGGCCATGGTGGGAGGCGGACGACCAGCGGTTTCTGGGCGGGCGGCCCGATGTGCTGACCTATGTCAGCGAACCGCTGACCAGCGACCTGACGGTAACGGGCACACTGGCGGCGCGGCTGATGGCATCGACCAGCGGCACAGACAGCGATTTCGTGGTCAAGCTGATCGACGTCTATCCCGACGATGCACAGGCCTTGCCGCGCCCGATGCAGCCCGGCGATTATGCCCGCTCCCTCAACGGATATCAGTTGCCGATCGCGATGGAGGTGCGGCGCGGGCGCTGGCTGGACGGAAACGAAGTGGCCAAGCCGCTGGTGCCCGGCCAGGTGCGGGGCTGGGACGTGCCGCTGCGCGAGCATGATCATGTGTTCAAACAGGGTCACCGCATCATGGTGCAGGTGCAATCCAGCTGGTTCCCGGTGATCGACCGCAATCCCCAACGTTTCGTGCCCAACATCGCCAAGGCGCAGCCGGACGATTTCGTCAAAGCGACGCAGCGCGTGTGCGCGGGTTCGCATATCGCGTTGCCGGTCATGATCGCCCCCTAAAGAGTGATCGACCCGCGGACGCGGGTGCGCTTAACTCATTGCTCTCGGGGGAGACTGTTCACCGGCGCCACGCACTCCCGGCGTCCAGTGAACGGATCGGCATCGTCGCCGGGATGCACAGGGTCGGAACTGTGTCCCGTTCGCGACGATGCCGATGACCGGGCCGATGACCGGATCAGCTCTTGAGCCGGTAGCCCGTCTTGAACATCCAACCAATCACGCCGACGCACAGGATCAGGAACGCAAAGGTCGCGCCCAGGCTGACCAGCACATCCACGTCGCCGCGCCCGAAAAAGCTCCAGCGAAAGCCGCTGACCAGATAGACGACCGGGTTGAACAGGCTGACCGTGCGCCAAGGTTCGGGTAGCATGTCGATCGAGTAGAACGCGCCGCCAAGGAATGTCAGCGGCGTGACGATCAGCGCGGGGACGAGGCTCAACTGCTCGAACCCCTTGGCCCATAGTCCGATGATGAAGCCGAACAGGCTAAACGTCACCGATGTCAGGATCAGGAACGCGACCATCATCGCCGGATGCTCGATCCGCAGATCGACGAAGAAGGTCGAGGTGACGAGGATGATCGTGCCAATCAGCATCGATTTGGTCGCCGCCGCGCCGACATAGCCCAGCAGCAGCTCGAACGTCGAAATCGGTGCCGACAGGATCTCGTAAATGGTGCCCGAAAAGCGCGGAAAATAGATGCCGAAGGACGCGTTCGACAGGCTCTGTGTCAACAGGCTGAGCATGACCAGACCCGGCACGATGAAGCTGCCATAATCGACGCCATCGACCTGATCGATCCGGCTGCCGATCGCCCCGCCGAACACGATGAAATACAGCGCCGTCGTGATGACCGGCGTTGCCACGCTGCCCCAGAAAGTGCGGCCGAACCGCGCCATTTCAAAGCGATAGATCGCCCAGATGCCCGGCGTGTTCATGCCTGTGCCCCTTGTGCTTCGCGTTCGCGCACCAGATCGACGAAGATGTCCTCAAGACTGGATTTGGATGTGTCCAGATCCTTGAAGCCGATGCCCAGATCGCCCAGCTTTCGCAGCAGCGACGGGATGCCCGTCCGCTCCGCCTGTGCGTCGAACACGTAGCGCAGCTTATGGCCCTCATCGGTCAGCGTCAGGTGCCAGTCGCCCAGTTCGGCGGGTACCGAGTTCATCGGCTCGACCAGCGAAATGTCCATTTCGCGCTTGCCGAGCTTCTTCATCAGCGCGGTCTTTTCCTCGACCAGCAGCAGTTCGCCGCGATTGATGACGCCGACACGGTCGGCCATCTCCTCCGCCTCTTCGATATAATGGGTGGTCAGGATGATCGTCGTGCCGCCTTCGCGCAGGCGGTGGACCAACTTCCACATATCGCGGCGCAGTTCGACGTCGACGCCCGCGGTGGGTTCGTCGAGGAACAGCAGGTCGGGTTCGTGCGCCAGCGCCTTGGCGATCAGGACGCGGCGCTTCATGCCGCCCGACAGCTCCAGGATCTTGGCGTCGCGCTTGTCCCACAGCGACAGGTCGCGCAGCACCCGTTCGACCAGCGCGTCGTCGCGGCGCCGCCCGAACAGCCCGCGCGAAAAGCGGACAGTGGAGGTCACGGTTTCGAACATGTCGGTCGACAGTTCCTGCGGCACCAGGCCGATCCGGCGCCGCGCCTCCCGATAGTCGCGGACGATGTCGTGGCCGTCAAAGGTGATGGTGCCGGTCGACGGCGTGACCAGGCCACAAACGATGCCGATCATCGTCGTCTTGCCCGCGCCATTGGGGCCGAGCAGGGCGAAAATCTCGCCCTTGTTGATCGAAAGGTCGACGGACTTCAGCGCCTGATGCCCGGAGGCATAGGTCTTGCTGACGCCGGACAGCGTTAGGATGGGCTGCAAGTCGGAATGCTCCCCCCGGGGATGAGAGCCGGGAGGTAAGTGCACGCTGCCGTTACGGCAAGGTGTCAGGCCGCCCGTGCGGCTGCGACTGCTTCCTTCATCGCCTCCAGCGTGACCGCGCCCGAGAGGACGCGGTCGCCGACCACCCAGCTTGGCGTACCGGTAACGCCCAGCTGCCCTGCGGTTTGCAGGTTGCGGGAGATTTCCTGTTCGGCTGCGGGGGTGGCGATGAACGCCTTTGCTCGCGTCCGGTCTAGACCCGCGCGGTCGATGGCGGCATCGATGGATGCCTGGCTCAACTGGCCGGCGGCGAACAGCGTGTCGTGAAAGGTGGCGAATTTGCCCTGTTCGGCAGCGGCAAGGCTGTATTCGGCGGCGACGCGGCTTTCGGCGCTAAGCACCGGCAATTCGCGGAATACGACGCGCACGCCCGGATCGCTGGCAATCAGCTTGTCGATCATGGGCAGCGACTGCCGACAGAAACCGCAGGCATAGTCCATATAGGCGACGACGGTGACTTGCGGGTCGGCCGCGCCCTTCCATGCCTTGCCAAAGGGGGTGACGATCGACGCGCGCTGCGAAGCGATGACCTTGCCCGTTTCCTTGTCGCGCAGCCGCTGCATCGCCTCTGGAATGATTTCGGGGTTTTCGAGCAGCGCCGCGCGAACCGCCGCCGCATCGACCGCACCCGATGCCGGGCGCAGCGCGGCAAAAATCGCCGCGCCGGCAATGGCCGCCAGCAGGAACGCCAGCAGCATCGCCAGCGGGTTTCGGGCCAGTTTGTCGATCATCATCGCCGCCGGTTGTTCTTTCGGTCTTCTTCCACCGCGACCTCGGCGGTCATCTGGATATCTTGGGCGCGGATATAGTCGGGGGTGCCGGGCGGCAAGCCCGCCAGCGCTGCACGCGCCGAAAACAGTGCGCGTTGATGCTCGCCGCTCAGGCTGGCCTGTTCGGCGGCGGCCAGCGCGGTGCGTGGTCGGTCGCCCTTGCGTTCATACGCGGTGCCCAGCTGATACCAGGCAAAGGGATTCTGATCGTCGCGCGCCACTGCCTGACGCAGTACCTTTTCCGCTTCGTCGATGAAGCGCGGATCTTCGGTCGCGAGCAGCGCGTGGCCAAAGGTGGTGGCGATCAGCGGCTGATAATTGGTCGACGCCGTCGCCTTTCGCAGCGGATTGAGCGCTTCCAGCGGCTTGCCTGATTCGAGCATCACCTGCCCTTCGAGCTCAAGGAAATAGGGGTCGTCGGGTGCGGATTTGACCAGCGCGGCTGCTTCGGCAGCGGCCTGCTGCGGATAGCCCGATTTGTGATAGGCATAGGCGCGCGCATAACGCGCAGCGGTCGAGGTGTCGGTCGCGGGATATTTCCGCAGCGTCGATTTGGGGTCGTTCACGAACCCGCGCAATTTGGCCTGCACGCGCTGAAACCGCGCATCCCAGCCGGGCGGGGTCGGCACGTTCCACCCCGGGGCGCGCGACAGATCATTGGTCAGATTGGCGATACGCTGTCCCGACAGCGGGTGGGTGCGGTTGTACGCATTGTCCTGTGGGATGGCGAGGCGGAATTCCTGATTCTGGAGCTTCCTGAAGAACGCCAGCATCCCGCGCCCGCTGATCTTCGCGCCGTTCAGATAGCGCACGCCCGCCGCGTCGGCGGATGATTCCTGATTGCGCGAAAAGGCAAGAACCGTGCCCATCGCCGCCTGCTGCCCCGCCGCCAGGATACCGGCACCCGCATCGCCCGCGCCCGCCGCCATTGCTGCGATGCCAAGCACCAGGCTCAGGATCGAAATGCCCGTCGCCTGCTTGAACATCTGTCCCGACAGTGGCGCGTGGCCGCCGGTGACGTGGCCCAGTTCGTGGGCGATAACGCCCTGTACTTCGTTGATATTGTCCGCCGCATCGATCAGCCCCGAATGGACATAGACCGCCTGCCCCCCGGCCACGAATGCGTTGATCGAACTGTCGTTGATCAACACGATGCGGACGTTGCGGGGGCTTAGCCCGGCGGCTTCGATGATCGGGCGGGACGCGTCGTTCAGCAATGCCTCCGTCTCGGCATCGCGCAGGATCGACTGAGCGCGGGCGGGCTGGACGGCGACCAGCATCAGGAGCGCGAACAAGGCATACAGGCGCTTCATGCGTGCCGGTATCGACGCTTTCCCTGCGACGCGCAACCTCAACGCGGGGCGGTGAGATGGTGCGCGAGCCAGCGGGCGGCGTCGGCGGGGCTGCGCTTGTCGGTGTCGCGATCGACCATCAGGTTCGCCTCTCGCATCGCTTCGACCGGGACAGCGCCCACCAGCGGGCGGAGCGCATCGACGAAGTGGGCATCGCCCGCGCGGTCGGGTGAGACCAGCAATACCGCGTCATAGCCTGGTATCGCGCCGGCCGGATCGGTCAGCACCCGTAGCCGGTCGGCGGCGATGCGCCCGTCGGAGGAAAAGGCGGAGATGACATCGGCCCGCCCACTGGCCAGCGCGCGATACATGAAGGTCGGGTGATAGGCGTTGGCGCGTGCGAAATTCAGGCCATATCGCTCCCGCACCGCTCGCCATTCGGGCCGTTCCAGAAACTCGACATCCGTACCGAACGCCAGGCGGGGTGCGGCGCGCGCCAGGTCGGCCAGCGACTCGACCCCCAGCGCACGGGCGCGCTCTTCCTTCATGGCAAAGGCATAGGCGTTTTCGAAACCCAGCGAGCCGAGCGACCGAACCCCATGTTCGCGCGCGGCCCAGTCGGCCACGCCCCGGACGATCGCCGCGCGGGGCGGCACGTCGCTGCGCCCCATCTGATTGGTCCACAGCGTGCCGGAATAATTGACATAAACGTCGATATCGCCGCCCGCCAGTGCCCCGAAAGCCACTGCGGAGCCCAGCCCTTCGCGGTATCGCACCCGATACCCCGCTGCTGTCAGCCGCTGTCCGATCAGCCGAGCCAGGATATATTGTTCCGAAAAGCCCTTGGCGCCGATCGTCACGGCGGGTCGACCGGTCGCGGGCAGCACGGGGGCCAGCGCCACCGCCATCGCGGCGGCCAGTGCGATCAGCGCCCCGCGCACTTGCCAGCGCCGCCGCCGGGCAAGGCCGCGCTCGACCAGCCCCAGCAAGAGGTCGACGCCGAGCGCCAGTGCCGCCGATGCCAGACACCCGGCCAGCACAAGATTCCAGTTCTGCGTCTGAAGCCCGGCAAAGATCAGGTCGCCCAGACTGGCCGCGCCGACGGTCGTCGACAGGGTCGCCGCGCCGATGGTCCACACCGCCGCCGTGCGAATCCCTGCCATGACGATCGGCGCGACCAGCGGTGCCTCTACCCAGCGCAGCCGCTGCCACCGGGTCATACCGACGCCGTCCGCCGCCTCGATCACGGCGGGGTCCAGCCCGATCAGTCCGGTGACCGCGTTTCTGAGGATCGGCAACAGCGCATAGAGCGCCAGCGCCATCAGCGCGGGCAGAAAGCCCAAGGCGGGCAATCCGCCGCCCAGCGCCAGCAACAGAGGATAGAATAGCGCCAGCAGCGCCAGCGCGGGGATGGTCTGGACAAGGCTGGCCACACCCAGCGCGACGCGTGCGACCGCCGGGTGACGCGCCGACCAGATGCCCAGCGGCACGGCGATGACCAGACCGAGCGCCAAAGCGCTGAACGACAACAGGACATGCGCGGCAAGCAGGTCGGGGATACGGGCAAGCGCCCCGGTCACGTCCCCTTTTCCAGTGCGGCAAGAGCATGCGCCTGTTCGCGCGGAACGGCGACCAGCGCATCCGCCGCGGGGCCGGCTCGCCCCGCCATCAGATCGGCAGGGGTGGCATCTGCGGCAATCTTGCCGCCGGACATCACCAACACCCGGTCGGCCAGCAACAGCGCCTCCGTCATGTCGTGCGTGACCAGAATGGTCGTCAGCCCGATCCGTTCGTGCAGTGCGCGAACGCGACGGCCAAGCGCGTCGCGCGTTACCGGGTCGAGCGCGCCGAACGGCTCGTCCATCAGCAACAACCGCGCCTCCCCCGCCAGCGCGCGCGCCACGCCGACGCGCTGGCGCTGACCGCCCGACAATTGATCGGGCATCCGCCCTGCCATGTCGGCGGGGAGTTCGACGCGGCCCAGCGCCGCGTCGATATCGACCGCTGGCGCGCCCATGCGTGCGGCGATGGCGACATTTTCCCCGACGCTCAAATGGGGGAACAGGCCGATATTCTGGAACACATATCCCACGCGGCGGCGCAGGCGGTGGGGCGCATCGTCCGCTACGTCGCGTCCGTCGATCGCGACCGAACCGGTGTCGGGCACGACCAGCCGGTTGACCATCTTGAGCAGCGTGGACTTGCCCGATCCCGAAGTGCCGACCAGCGCAACGAACTCGCCCGGCGCCACCGTCAGCGAAACCTCGTCCACGGCACGCGCTGCGCCATAGGCTTTGGTAACGCCGCGAAAGGCGAGCGAGGGCGGGGCTGGCATCGGCAATGGTTGTGGGGAATGATGACGCAAAGGTCAAAAGACGAAAGGGACGGGGATGGCGGGCGAGGGACGCAGGCGGTTGTTCGTGACGGGCGGCGCTTCGGGCATTGGCCGGGCAGTCGCGCACCGGTTCGCCGCCGCGGGATGGCGCATCGGGCTGGCCGATGTGAATCAGGAGGGACTTGAGCGGGTCGCGCGCGAGATGCCCGACGGTCGCGCCAGCATCCATGTGATGGACGTGCGCGAGCGTGAGCAATGGGCGCGCGCGCTGTCCGATTTTGCCGGGGAGGGCGGGATCGATGTCGTGTTCAACAATGCCGGCATCGCCACCGGCGGCCTGTTTGCCGACAACAGCGCCGCCGAGCTTGAGCGGACGGTGGCGATCAACTTCATGGGCGTGGTGCATGGGGCGCACGCGGCCTATCCCTATCTAAGGCGCAGCGCGGGGTCCTGCCTGCTGAACACGGCGTCGGCGGCGGGCATTTACGGCACGGCGGGCGCGGCAATCTATTCCGCGACCAAGTTCGCCGTGCGCGGCCTGACCGAGGCGCTGGAGGGCGAATGGCGGGCGGAGGGGATCAAGGTCCGCTCGCTGATGCCGGGTTTCATCGACACGCCGCTGCTGGACGCGGGGGTCAGTGGATCGAACCAGACGGTGCGCGAACGCGTGCGCGCCGCCGGGCTGGAATTCACGCCGGTCGAACAGGTCGCCGACGCCGCATGGCGCGCGGTGCATGGCGACGATGTGCATGTGGCGGTCGGCCGCACGGCCCGGCGGATGCGCTTTGCCGCGCGCTGGATGCCGGGCCGGTTGCGCGCCCAGATGGGCCGCAGGCTTTAGGCCGCGGCCGATTCGTCCGGCATCTGTGCCGACAACAGGCGAACGACCTCTGATTCCGGCAGGGGACGGCTGAAATAAAAGCCCTGGATGTGGCTGCACCCCTGTTCGCGCAGAATGTCCAGCTGTCCGGCATTCTCCACGCCCTCTGCCGTGGTTTCCATGCCCAGCGCCTCGGCCAGAGTGGTGATCGAACGGATGATCGCTGTCGCGCCCCGCGAATTGAGCAGGCCGATGATGAAGCTGCGGTCGATCTTGATCTTGTCGAACGGAAAGGCGCGCAGATAGCTGAGCGAGGAATAGCCGGTGCCGAAATCGTCAAGCGCGACGCGCACGCCCAGCGCGCGCAGGCTGTGGAGTGACGCCAGCGTCGTTTCGGGATTGTCGATGAACAGGCTTTCGGTGATTTCCAATTCCAGCCGGTGCGGCGGCAAGCCCGTTTCGCCTAGCGCCTGAAGGATGATTTCGGCCAAGCCCGTGCTGCGAAACTGAACGGGTGAGACATTGACGGCCACCCGCACATGGTCGGGCCAGCCGCGCGCGACGCGACACGCCTCCCGCACGACCCATTCACCGATCGGGACGATCAGCCCGGTATCCTCCGCCAGGGGCACGAAATCCCCCGGGGACACCATGCCGCGTTCGGGGTGATGCCAGCGCAACAGCGCTTCGAACGCGGAAACCCGCCCCTCCTTCAGGTTGAACAGCGGCTGGAACATCAGCGAGAACTGCCCTTCCTTCAGCGCGGCATGTAGGTCGATCTCCATCTGGCGGCGGCGCTGCGCTTCGGCATCCATGGCCGGTTCGAAAAACCGGTGATTGCCGCGACCGTCCTGCTTGGCGCGATACAGGGCCAAGTCGGCATTCTTCGCCAGTGTCACGGGGTCGTCGCCGTCCACCCCCAGAATTGCGATGCCCACGCTGGTGCATGGTGTAATGCGGTGCCCGTTGACCATGGCCGGGCGTGAGACGGCGGCGATCAGGGCGCGGGCGATGGCGTCGAGCGAACGTGGCCCCTCGCTCAACACCAGGGCGAATTCGTCGCCGCCCAGTCGGGCGACAAATGCTTCCCCGGCAAAGGCGGTGAGTCGCGTCGCGATCTCGCACAGCAATGCGTCGCCGGTGGGATGGCCCAGCGTCTCGTTGATGGCCTTGAAATGGTCGAGGTCGATGCAGAACAGCGCCTGTCGCCGCCCGCCCGTTCCGCGTTGAGCAGCGGTTACCAGATGCTCGCGAAGCAGGATACGGTTGGGCAGGCCGGTCAGCCCGTCGTGCAGCGCCATGTGGGTGATCGTTCGCTCGCGCTCCCCGATCTCGTCCACCATCCGGTTGAAGCTGCTTGCCAGCGTGCCCAGTTCGTCGCGGGTGTCGACGGCAACATGGACATAATCCCCCCTCGCCACGCGCCGCGCGGCCACGTCCAGCGCGGCAATCGGCCGGGTGATCGCCCGCGCCACCAACCAGCTTCCCGCCGCCGCCGCCGCCACGCCAACGATTCCACAAATCAACAACAGCCACAGCATCGGGCGATAGCCGTCCACCGCGTGCGTCAGGCTGTAGCCCAGCAGCAGCGCCTGCGGTTCGTTGCTGCGCATGGTGGCCAGTGGAAACGCTTGGAACAGCATGCGTTCGCCATTGGCTTGGCGTTCGGTCACCACCCCGCGGCCGATACCCGGCGGCAGGCTGCTCAGCGGCAGGATGCGCGGTTGCAGGTTGATCGGCGTCAGCCGGGTAAGCGCCTGAAGCTCACGCTGGTCCAGCGCATTTGCGAACACCACCCAGCCCAGCCGGACCGGCGCATCGACGGGGGCCGCGGTCGCGTTGAAGCGGGTGCCCCCGATCCGCAGTACGCCGCGATCGGCGCCTTTATCCAGCGCCGCCAGAAGCCGATCGGCATCGGCCCGGTCCAGCGGTCCTTGAAAACCGGTCACTTCCCCATCGACGCCGACGAAAAACGCCTGGTCGAGGTGCATTCGCGTACGCAGCGAATCGAGCGCTGAATTGAGCGTCGGCAGGTCGCCGGTCGCCGCCGCCGCGCGAAAGCCGAAATCGGCAGACAGCACGCGCCCGGCATCGGCGAGATGGTCGTAGCGCATCGTCGCCACCCGATCGAACACGAGTGCCCCGGCGTGCATTTCGTCCGCGGCCCTGCGCTCGGCATAGGCGTTGATGCCCGATTTGGCCGCGAACAGGATCAGCGCCGCCGCACAGGCGAACAGCGCGGCATAGATGAGCGCCAGCCGCACCGACAGCGACCGGGCAAGCGCGACGCGCCCCCGCCTTGTCAGACGACGAATCTGTCGGGATGCGGAAGGCGGGAAGGCGATGCCCATCGCGGTCAGCGAAGTCCGATCTGGATCTGTTTGGCGACCGCGCCGGCGGCGGGTACGTCCAGCACGAAGGTTGCTTCGTTATGCTTCGCCTTCAGCCGGGGGTGCCAGACGGTCAGCCGCGCATTGCCCGCGGTGACGCCGTCCACCCGTGTCTGCCCCGCGGCGTTGGTCAGCGCGGCGAAGGGGGTGTCCACGACCTTGATAAACCCCTGCATACGGTCATGGATGTTGCAGCCCAGCGCCACTGCGCCCGCTGTGCGGAAGGTGTAGCTGCGGGTCTGGTCGCGGCCATAGAGCTTGAGTTCGAAGCGGGCAGGCTTGGAAAAGGAGTAGACGTGGTGGCGCACCTTGTCGTGATTGGGAAAGGCAACACTGGCCCCCACCGGCACGATCAGCGTGCCCGGCCTGAAGGTGATGTCCTTTTGCGTCATCGTCGTGCCCCAGGGGAATCGGATCGGACCTGCCGGGACGCCGGACGCTGGGTGGAGCGTTACCACCGCATCGGGCACCGGGCGTCCTGCTAGGTCGACGACCCGGACCCCGACCGGCCCGGCATGGGCGAGCGACAGAGGGGCGATCAAGGCGGCGAGCGCCGTCAGCGATGCGATACGAACCATTGGCTCCATATCGGCGCAAAGCGTCAAAGGCCGGTAAATTTGGGCGTCATTGCGACAGGTCGTCGTTGACGTGGTTTTTACCATCACCCGGCTAGTCGCCCTGCCATGATGTTTTCATCGCGAATGTGCCTTTTCCTTGCGCTGATATCCTGTCCCGCCATCGTGTCCGCTCAGGAGGTCGGCGGTGCGGGGAAGTTGCTGCTGACCAACGGGATCAGCACGCTGGAGGGGGCAAGCGGCGGCGGGCTGACGCCATGGGCGGTCATTGCCGGCAACGGCACGCGCGACGCCATCGGCGCGCAGGCATCGGCCACCGTCGCGGAGTTCAAGGATTATGATTTCCGCGCCGCGTCCGTGGCGATCGGGATCAAGGATCGGGTCGAACTGAGCTATGCGCGGCAGGTGTTCGATACCAACTGGGTCGGCGGCGCGCTGGGCCTGGGCAATGACTATGCCTTTGATCAGGACATCTGGGGCGCCAAGCTGAAGCTGGCGGGGGACGTGGTCTATGGCCCTGAATTCCTGCCCGCCATCGCCATCGGCGTTCAATACAAGAAGAGCCTGGACGGCGCGGTCGTGCGGGCGGTGGGGGCCGCCGACGACGAGGGCGTCGACTATTATGCATCGGCGACCAAGCTGTTCCTGCGCTGGTCGCTGCTGGCCAATGTGACGGTGCGCGCGACCAAGGCCAACCAGATGGGCCTCTTGGGCCATGGCGGCGACCGTAGCGACCGCCACCGGATCGAGGCGGAGGGCTCGCTCGCCTATCAATTCTCACGCCGGTTCGTGGTGGGCGCCGAATATCGGACCAAGCCCGACAATCTGGGCATCGCGCGCGAGGACGACTGGTGGGATGCCTTTGCTGCCTATGCCATCAACCGCAACCTGACTGCGACGTTGGCCTATGCCGATCTGGGTTCGGTTGCCACGGTGCCGGGACAGCGCGGCGTGCTGTTCCAGTTGCAGGGCGGGTTCTGACCCCGCCATTCCCGAAGGAAATATGCCGATGATTTCGCTGGCGCTCGCACTCCTCGCGGCCAATCCTTTGTTCCAGACCGCGCCGGCGCCGCACGCCATGCCGGGGGAGGAGCCGGTCGATCCTTATACCGCCGATCCGGCCAATGCCGGTGCCCGCCCCTTTTCGGGAAACGATATGGCACGCGCCTTTCACGGGCAGGCCGGCATCCGCCGCATCGTCGACCGTTTCGTTACGCTGAACTTCGATGATCCAGTGATCGGGGAAATTTTCACCAATCACGACCGCGTCCGACTGACCCGCACATTGTACGAGCAGTTCTGCTACATCCTGAACGCAGGCTGCGCCTATACCGGGCGCGACATGAAAAGCGCGCACAGGGATCTGGGTACACAGCATCGCGACATGAACCGGCTGGTCGAAAATCTGCAGGCCGCGATGAAGGCCGAAGGCGTGCCCTTCGCCGCGCAGAACCGCTTTCTGGCAAAGCTTGCGCCCATGCGCGGCGACGTGGTGGAGCGTTAATCGACCAAGGCGTCGATGGCCTGCGCCATGTCGATGTCGCGGCCCGAAAGCCCGCCGGCATCGTGCGTTGTTAACAGGATTTCCACACGGTTATACACATTCGACCATTCGGGGTGATGGTCCGCCTTTTCCGCCAGCAACGCCACGCGGGTCATGAAGGCGAAGGCAGCCGAAAAGTCGGGAAAGGCGAAGCTGCGGGTGATGGCGTCGCGTGCTTCGTCATGGTCCCAATCGGGCAGATCCTCCAGCGCCTCGACACGCTCGGCTTCGCTCAACGGTTCGATCACGACTGGCTCCCCTTGCTGGCGGGCGGGCGCCCGGCCTATGCCCGCTCCATGGCCGAAGCCGCCCCCCTTTGCCAAGCCGCTCCCGACGCCGCCGCGATCGAGGCGATGGCGCGCGACACGCTGGCGCGCATGCCCGAACCCTTTGCCGCGCATCTGGCGGAGGTGGTGCTGCTCGTCGAGGATTATGCCGATGATGAAACGCTCGCCGCGCTGGGGATCGAGGATCCGATCGAATTGACGGGCATCTATCACGGTCGACCGGTCGGGGAAAAATCGGCCTTTGATTCGGGTGCGATGCCCGATCGTATCCACCTGTATCGGCTGCCTATCTTGTGGGAGTGGATCGAGACAGGGGTGCGGCTGGATGAACTGGTCCACCATGTCGTGGTGCATGAGGTGGGTCATCATTTCGGCCTGTCCGACGATGACATGCACGCGCTGGAGGATGGGGCGGCGTGAGCCTGATCGCCTTTTCGGGCGTAGCGTGCGAACGCGGCGGGCGGCGGTTGTTCGATGGCGTAACCTTTGCGCTGGGCCCCGGTGAGGCGGCGCTGCTGACTGGTCCCAACGGCATTGGAAAGTCCAGCCTGGTACGGCTGGCCGCGGGGCTTTCAGCCCCGGCGGCAGGTCGCGTCGAGCGTGGCGGAGCGGTCGCGCTGATGGCGGAGACGGCGGCGCTGGACCCGGAATTGTCGCTGGCGGGGGCTCTGGAATTCTGGGCTGCGCTGGATCGCGCACGCGGTCGGGTGGATGCCGCGCTGGAGGCAGTCGGGCTGGCGCATCTGGCGCCGGTGCCGGTGCGGTTCCTGTCGACCGGACAGCGGCGCCGCGCGGCACTGGCCCGCGTGATCGCCAGCAGCGCGCCGATCTGGCTGTTGGACGAGCCGGCGAATGGGCTGGACGTGGCATCGGTGGCCGCGCTGGAAGCTGCGATTGCGGCGCATCGGGCGGGGGGCGGGGCGGCGCTGGTCGCCAGCCATGTGCCAATCGTACTGCCGAATGCGCTGGAGCTGCGGCTATGAATGCCTTTGCCGCGATCGCGTGGCGCGAATTGCGCCGGGCCTGGGCAAGCGGCGGAGTGCTGCTGCCAGTCGCCTTCTTCCTGTTGGTCGCCATCCTGTTTCCCTTTGCTGTCGGACCGGACGGCAAGCTGCTGGGGCGGATTGCGGGGGGCGTGGTGTGGTCGGCGGCGCTGCTGGCCGCGCTGATGCCGGTCGAGCGGCTGATCGGGCCGGATATGGAAGCGGGCGTGATCGATCAGTTCGCTGCGCGCGGTCTGTCCGATGCGGGCGTGGCGCTGGCCAAGACGGCGGGGCATTGGCTAGGCTTCGGGCCACCGCTGATGCTGGCCAGCGTCGTGGCCGCGGGGTTGCTGGGGATGGACGGCGCGGCATTGCGCCGGGTGCTGATCGGGCTGGCGATCGGCACGCCGGGTCTGGCCGCGCTGGCGGTGGCGACGGGTGCGCTGACCGCCGGCCTGCGGGGTGCAGGCGCGGTGGCGGGGCTGGTCATGTTGCCGCTGGCGCTGCCCCTGCTGATCTTTGGCGCGGGCGAAGGCCCCGGCGCCCTGAAGCTGCTGGGCGCGGTTTCGCTGCTGCTGCTTGCCGGGGCGCCGTTTGTCGCAGGTGCGGCGATGCGGATGGGACGGGGTTAGGCCGCGCCGCTCCGGCGGGGGGCGGATAGAGACCGGGTATTGCTGCGCCGACGCAGTATCAGCGCGCCCGCCGTGCCCAGTGCGGCGATGGCTCCGGCAGTCATCCAGCCGTGCCGTCGGGCGGCTGTAAAGCTGCTGAAGCGGCGGCCCCGCTGTCGCCCCTCGGTCTGGCCGTCATTGCCCTGCGGCTGATACAGATTGCCCTCGACCGCTTCGACCGGTGTGTTGCGGTCGATCAGCGCGTCGGCCATTTTGACGGCGATCCGGTCGAACAGCGACGGCAGCATCACGGCTCCCAGCACCTGGAACTTGCCGCCGCCGCCGACAGTCACGGCACGACGTCGATGCTGCGCGGCATCCAGAATTGCCTTCGCGACCACGTCCGGCGCGTAAATGGGGCGCGGCAGACGCGCCTGATAGCCGGTCGTGTTGCGGCCATGTTCGGTAAAGGGGGTGCCGATCGCACTGGGTTTGATGAGCGTCACCGACACGGGATAGCGGCTCATCATCATTTCGATTCGCAGCGAGTTGGTGAATCCCTTCACCGCATGTTTCGATGCGTTATAGGCCGCCAGCAAGGGGCCGCCCATGTCGCTGTTGATCGATCCGACATTGATCACCGCGCCGCCATCCTGATCCTTCAGATAGCGCACGGCCGCCATCGAGCCATGGACCATGCCCCAGTAATTCGTCTCGAACACCTTGCGGTGATCGTCGATCGCCAGTTCGAGGATACGGGCATAAACCCCGATCCCGGCATTGTTGACCCAAGTGTCGAACCCGCCGAACCGCGCGATTGTTTCAGCCGCCAGATGGTTCACCTCCGCCTCGATCCCGGTGTCGGTGACGACATATTCGGCAGTGCCGCCGCTGGCGCGAATTTCGTCGCGCACTCGTCGCAAGGCGCTTTCGTCACGAGCGGCAAGCATCACCTTTGCGCCTGCGGCGGCGGCCATTTGCGCGGTGCAAAGGCCGTGGCCAGATGTCGCACCGGTAATGACGATAACCTGATTGGAAAGTGGCTTGAGGCTGAATGGCACGCCGGCAGCTCCCTTGAACTTGATAAGTCCAGGGCCAACGGTGCGCGTGGTTAAAAGGTCCGTTCCGCCAATCGACGCCTAAGTGCGCGACCAGCGCGCGAAAATCGCGGTCGGCAGCATCAGCCCGCGCGCTTCCTCCCGCACGGTCAGTTCGCCCGCTTCGACCGTGCCGGGCAGGTCGGCGAAATGCTGGCGTACCAGTTCCCCGATCGCCAGCGCCGACATGCGTACGGCATATACGGTCAGGAACAGGAAGCGCGAATCGGCGTCGAGCAGCCGGCGGCAATCGGCAACCAGGCCGGGCAGCCCTTCGTCCAGCTTCCACACCTCGCCATTGGGGCCGCGGCCCCATTTGGGTGGATCGAGGATGATGCCGTCATAACGGCGATTGCGGCGCACCTCGCGCGCAACGAACTTGCCCGCATCCTCGACCAGCCAGCGCACCGGGCGGTCGCCCATGCTCGAAAGCACGGCATTACCCCGCGCCGCCTCAACCGATTTCTTTGAAGCGTCGACATGCACCATGCGCGCGCCTGCGGCCGACAGCGCCAGCGTGCCGACGCCGGTATAGCCGAACAGGTTCAGACATTCGGGATCGCCCGCGCCGTCGATCCGGCCGCGCATCCAGTCCCACACAGGCGCCATGTCAGGGAAAAAGCCGAGGTGGCGAAAGGGTGTGTTGCTGGCGTTGAAGCGCACTTCGCGCCACGACAGCGGCCAGCCGCCCTGCGGCACGTCGCCCGACAATTGCCAGCGACCGCCGCCATCCTCGTCAGCGCCGGGGATGAACTCCCCATCGGCACGCCAGTCGTCGCTGGCGGGCGCCCACATTGCTTGCGGCTCAGGGCGTATGAAGCGGAAGCGGCCGTAACGCTCCAGCTTGCGGCCATGGCCCGAATCGACCAGCCCGTAATCGGCCCAGGGCTCGCCGGTGAGGGTAACCAGATTCATGATCAGCCGCGCGGCTGTGCCCGACCGGCGATGAAGTCGGTCACGGCGTCGAAAGTGGCCGGCAGCACGTCGAACCGCTCTTCCCGATCGAACAGGTCACCGACCCGCACCGGCAGCGCCGGACGCACGCCCGTTACGCGTTCGACCGCATCGCCGAACTTGGCCGGGTGCGCGGTGGCCAGCGTGACCATCGGGGCATCGCCCTTGTGCGCCAGCGCCGCCGCCAGGCCGATGGCGGTGTGTGGGTCGAGGATCTGGTCCGCGCCGTCATGTGCCCAGCGCATTGCCGCCGCCATATCGACTTCATCGACGGCCATGCTGGTAAACAGGCCGCTTGCGCCCTCCGACTGGGCGTTGGTCAGGCGCATGGCACGCGTCGATTCGAAACCCGCCATCTGCATTGCCAGCGCGGCGCCGTCGCGACCGTTCAGGTCGAACAGCAACCGCTCGAAATTCGAGCTGACCTGAATGTCCATCGACGGCGTGACCGTGGGCGTCACCGTGCCGCACGAATAATCGCCCGACGACAGCGCGCGGTGGAGAATGTCATTGACGTTGGTCGCGACCACCAGCCGTTCGATGGGCAGACCCATGCGCGACGCGACATAACCAGCGAACACGTCGCCAAAATTGCCGGTTGGCACGCTGAACGCCACGGCCCGCTCCGGCGCACCGAGACGGACGGCAGCGTAGAAATAATAGACCACCTGCGCCATCAACCGCGCCCAGTTGATCGAGTTGACGGCCGACAGGCGGAAGCGGCCAGCGAAGGCGGGATCGCGGAACATCGCCTTTACCAAGGCCTGCGCCGTGTCGAAATCGCCCTCAATCGCGATATTGTGGACGTTCGGGGCCAGCACGGTCGTCATCTGGCGCCGCTGTACGTCGCTGACGCGGCCATGCGGATGCAGCATGAAGATGTCGACGCCCGCGCGGCCCGCCAGCGCGTCAATCGCGGCCGAACCGGTGTCGCCGCTGGTCGCGCCGATGACCGTCAGCGGTTCGGTGGAGCCGGTCAGGAACCGCTCGAACAGCAGGCCGACCAGTTGCAGCGCCACGTCCTTGAACGCCAGCGTTGGGCCATGAAACAGCTCCAGCAGCCACTGGTCATGGTCGAGCTGAGTCAAGGGAGTGACGGCGCGATGCGCGAATCGGCCATAGGCGAGCGTGCACAGCGCGCGCAGATCGTCTTCCGATAGGCTGGGCGTGACGAAGGGCGCCATGACACGAACGGCGGTTTCAACATAATCCAGCCCGGCCAAGGCCGCGATCTGGTCGCGCGTCATGGTCGGCCAGGATTCGGGGACATACAGCCCACCGTCCGCCGCCAATCCCGCAAGCGTCGCGCCCTCGAAATCGAGGACCGGCGCGTTCCCCCTGGTGCTGATATACCGCATGGGCCGCCGCTTAAGCCCTTGCGACCGCCGGGGCAATGCAAGCCGCGTTTGCGCGCGACGTGGCTGCGCTATCGACCGCGCCGCCGCAGCGCGAAAACATAGATGACCAGCGCCATTGCGGCGAAGGCGAACCACTGCACGGCATAGGCCAGATGATTGTCGGGCACATTGGCGGGATCGGGCGCGCGGCTGGCGTCCAGGTCGGGGGCGAGGGGCTGTGCCGGCACGATCATCGCGGCAGGCCGGGGCCGCGCGCCGAACAGCCTATCGACGAAGGAAGTCGAGTCGGGGGCGTGGGTCAGCACGCCGCGAACCGGACCGCCATCCCATGTCGGGTTAAGGCGCGGATCGTTGGCGACGCCCAAGTCGACGACGAAGCCCTGCCGACAGGTGACCAGAAACCGGTAGCCGCTGGCCCCCGCAGCGCTGCGCCCGGCTGAGCGGCGTGGCGCGCCGGGCGCAGTACAAAGCGCGCGCACGCGCCGAAACAGGCTGGATTCGGGAACCGGCACTGGCGGCAGCGTGGTTTCGGGCAGCGTTGCGTTGCGGGTAAAGCTGGCGACCAGCGCGCGCTTCTGTTCGCGACGGTCCAGTTGCCAAAGGCCGAGCCCGACCATCGCCGCGACTGCCAGCGCAACGACGATCGTTGCCACGACCGGCGCTCGCTTCACGGGCGGCGCTCGATCCGGCCCTCGCCGGCATTGTTGCGATATTCCAGCGCCGCCAGCGCAGCCTTGGTCCAGCGAGTGGTAATCAGCACCGCCGCGATCGTGAGCGGCAGCCACAGCAGGACATGGACCCACCAGGCGGGCTCATAGGCAAGTTCGACGACGATGCCCAAGATCGTAATCAGCGTGCCGATCCCCAGCGTCAGGAAGGCTGCGGCACCATCACCCACATTGAAGCTGTCGAAATCGAGGCCACAGGCCGCGCAGCGCGGTGCGAACCGCAACGTGCCCGCAAACAGCGTCGGTTCGCCACAGCGCGGGCACAGGCCACGCCGGGCCTGCTCAAAAAGAGAGGCCGGCGCCGCCGGGGGCGTTTGCCCCGGCGTGCCGGCCTCATGATCGTTCAAGGGCATCAGCCGTGTGCTGGCGCGCCCCAGCCGCCCCACACATAGACGACGACGAACAGGAACAGCCACACGACGTCCACGAAGTGCCAGTACCAGGCGGCTGCTTCGAAACCGAAATGCTGGCGGGGGGTAAAGTGGCCGCGATAGGCGCGGACCAGGTTGACGATCAGGAAGATCGTGCCGACCGCGACGTGAAAACCGTGAAAGCCAGTCGCCATGTAGAAGGCCGAGCTAAAGTTCGATCCGCCGAAACCGAACGGCGCATGGGCATATTCATAAGCCTGAATGGCGCTGAACAGCAGACCCAGCAGCACTGTCAGCCACAGGCCCTTGAGCACGCCGTCATTTTCACCGACGCCAACCAGGCCCCAAATGCCCTTCTTTTCACCGCCACGTTGATTGTGGATCAGCGCATGGTGCGCCCAGGTGATCGTCGTGCCCGACAGGAGCAGGATGAAGGTGTTGAGCAGCGGGAATTCAAAGGCGTTGATGACTTCGATACCCTTGGGCGGCCACTGCGCCGCCGCATCAGCGACGACCGAAACCGCGCCCTCGGCATATTCGACGGGTACCGGGAACAGCGCATAGTCGAAAAAGGCCCAGAACCAGCCTAGGAAGAACATGACTTCCGAGGCGATGAACAGGATCATGCCATAGCGCAGGTGCAGCTGAACCACCGGGGTGTGATCGCCTGCATGCGCTTCGCGAACGACGTCGGCCCACCAGCAATACATGGTGAACAGCACGCCCGCGAGGCCAGCAAGGAACAGCCAGCCGCCGCCTGCCGCCTCATGCATCCACATGATGCCGCCTGCGGCCATGCCCAGCGCCGAAAAGGAGCCGATGATCGGCCACGCACTGGGTGGCAGGATGTGGTAATCGTGGTTCTTGGCGCCGGCCATTCGCTCGTCCCTGTTCAGGCGGTTCTCTCTTACCCTCGCTCTAGCCCGGCTTTTTCGCCGAATCCACAGGGTAAAATGTATAGCTGAGGGTGATTTCCTCGACCGTGCGGGTGTCTGGATCGGTCGCAAGCGCCGGATCGACAAAATAAACCACCGGCATCCGCACTTCTTCACCCGGCATCAGCGTCTGTTCGGAGAAGCAGAAGCACTGGATCTTGTTGAAATATTTCCCGGCCTGTGCGGGCGTGACGTTAAACGTCGCGGTACCCGTGATCGGTTGATCGGAGAGGTTTTTCGCGGTGAAGAACGCCATCTTGCGCGCGCCGAGCGCGGCGCGCTCGCTGCGCTGTTCGGGCGCGAATTGCCACGGCATCGCCTTGCTCACATTGCTGTCGAAGGCGACGGTCACGATCTTTCCCTGCACCGCGCCGGGCGCTGCGGCGGCGATTTGTGTCGTGCCGTTCAATCCGGTTACCTGACAGAAGACGCGGTACAGCGGCACGCTGGCAAAGCCGAGGCCGGCCATGCCGACCACGCCCAGTGAGGCCAGCAATGCGGTACGCGTCTTGCGGTCCATCAACGCCTCACTGCCCCGTCATCTTCACGATGCTGATGGCATAGACCAGCACGACGAAGCCGCCCAGGATCAGTCCGAGCACCAATGCGCGGCTGCGCTGGCGGCGGCGGATGATGCGCTGTTCCTCCGGCGTCATGCCAGCACCCATCGGTCTGCGACCAGCGCGCCGAACAGCACGAAAAGGTACAGGATCGAATATTTGAACAACTGCTTCTCCGGCTTCATCGCGGCGTCGCTCGATCGAAAGGTGACGATCGCGGCCAACACCGCGAACAGTGCACTGGTGACGAGCGCAGTCACGCCGTAAATGGCGCCGGTCAGCCCCAAAGGCCACGGCGCAACGGCGCAGGCGATCATGGGCAGGGTGTACAGACCGATCTGGTGCCGGGTCGCGCGTTCACCGGCGACGACGGGCAGCATGGGCACGCCCGCATTGGCGTAATCGGTCTTTACGAACAGCGCCAGCGCCCAGAAATGCGGCGGCGTCCACAGAAAGATCAGCGAGAAAAGCAGGAAAGGCAGCAGCGCGACGTCGCCGGTCGCGGCGGCCCAGCCAATCATCGGCGGGAACGCGCCCGCCGCGCCGCCGATAACGATGTTCTGCGGTGTCCGGCGCTTCAGCCAGACGGTATAGATCAGAACGTAGAACAGGATTGAGACGAGCAGGATCGCTGCCGCCACCCAGTTCGTTGCCAGCCCCATCAGCACGACCGAAAAGCCGCCTAGCCCGACACCGAAATGCAGGGCCGAGTCGCGCTCCATGCGACCCGCCGGCAACGGGCGACGCTGTGTGCGCTTCATCAGCTGATCGAGGTCAGCTTCATACCATTGGTTCAGCGCACCCGCCGCACCCGCCGCCAGCGCAATGCAAAGGATGGCGGTAAAGCCGATGACCGGATGCACGCCGACAGGCGCGGCGAGCAGGCCGCACAAGCCCGTAAAGACGACGAGGGTAAGCACGCGCGGCTTGGTCAGCGCGACGAAATCGCGCCAGTCGGCAACGGCGGGCGTCGCGGATAGGCCGGGGGTGATGGGAGCCATGATCGCATCCCATAACGGCAACGGATGCGGCGGGGAAGGGGACGCGCGGCGCTCAGGTTGGCCGTCAAAGAAAAGGGCGGGCGACCCTGACTGGATCGCCCGCCCCGATATTGTTTACTTCAAGCTCCGATCAATGGTGCTTGCCGTCCTCGATGACGGGCAGTGTTTCGAACTGGTGGAAGGGCGGCGGGCTGGACAGCGTCCATTCCAGCGTGGTCGCGCCCTCGCCCCAGGGGTTACCCTCTGCCTTCTTGCCTGCGAGCAGCGAGTAGAAGACGTTGACGAGGAAGATCACCACGCCGACCGCCATGATCGCATAACCGACGCTGGCGATGTGATTCCAATGCGCATAGGCGTCGGGATAGTCGGGATAGCGACGCGGCATACCCTGGAGACCCAGGAAATGCATCGGGAAGAACAGCACGTTCACGCCGACGAAGAACACCCAGAAATGAAGCTGGCCCAGCGCTTCCGAATACATCTTCCCGAACATCTTGGGGAACCAGTAATAGAAGCCCGCGAACAGGGCGAACACCGCACCCAGCGACAGCACATAGTGGAAGTGGGCAACGACGTAGTAGGTGTCGTGCATATAATCGTCGACGCCGCCATTCGCGAGGACGACGCCCGTCACGCCACCGACAGTGAACATGAAAATGAAGCCGATGGCCCAGACCATTGGGGTCTTGAACGTCATCGACCCGCCCCACATCGTCGCGATCCACGAAAAGATCTTGATGCCGGTCGGCACCGCGATGACCATCGTCGCGGCGGTGAAGTACATCTTGGTGTTCACGCTGAGACCGGTGGTGAACATGTGGTGCGCCCACACGACGAACCCGACCACGCCGATCGCGACCATGGCATAGGCCATGCCGAGATAACCAAATACGGGCTTGCGGCTGAACGTCGCGACGATCTGGCTGACGATGCCGAAGCCCGGCAGAATCATGATGTACACTTCGGGGTGACCGAAGAACCAGAACAGGTGCTGGTACAGCACCGGATCGCCGCCGCCGGCGGGGTCGTAGAAGGTGGTGCCGAAATTACGATCGGTCAGCAGCATGGTGATCGCAGCGGCAAGCACCGGCAGCGCGAGCAGCAGCAGGAAGGCGGTGACCAGCACCGACCACACGAACAGCGGCATCTTGTGCAGGGTCATGCCCGGCGCGCGCATGTTGAAGATGGTGGTGATGAAGTTGATCGCGCCGAGGATCGAGCTGGCGCCTGACAGGTGGAGTGACAGGATCGCCATGTCGACTGCCGGTCCCGGCGAACCATAGGTGGAAAGCGGCGCATAGACCGTCCAACCCGTGCCCGCGCCACCACCGAAGAAGGGCGAGGCGAGCAGCAGCAGGAACGACGGCGGCAGCAGCCAGAACGAAATGTTGTTCATGCGCGGGAACGCCATGTCCGGGGCGCCGATCATGATGGGGACGAACCAGTTGCCGAACCCGCCGATGATGGCCGGCATCACCATGAAGAACACCATGATCAGGCCGTGCGCGGTGATCAGGACGTTCCACAGGTTCAGCGCCTGGTCGAACGTCACGTCGCCGCCCGACAGCATCGCCGCCCAGGTGGGCAGATACTGAATTTCGGGCGCCGCGAGTTCGAGGCGCATCAGGCCGGAAATCGCGCCGCCGATGATCCCCGCGAGAATCGCGAAGATCAGGTACAGCGTGCCGATGTCCTTGTGATTGGTCGACATGAACCAGCGGGCGAAAAAGCCCGGATGGTCGTGACCGGCTTCATGGTGGTGGCCATGATCGTCATGCGCCTGAAAGGCGTGCGGGTTGAGTGCGGTATCTGTCATGGCTCAGTTTTCCGTCCGACCGCTGCCGCCGGCGACGCCTTCGGCAGATTGGCTGGTGGTGACCGCCTCGACCGAGGCGTTAACGGTGGGGCCGGTGCCTTCGGCCGGCGTCGAGGTGTCGTCGGCAATGTCGGCACCCGGCTGCGGCACCGGCGCGGTGCTGGGCGCTGCGGCGCCGGGCATGGTGCCGCCCTTGGCCGCGACCCAGCGCGCGAACACTTCAGGCGTCACGGCTTCGACGGCGATCGGCATATAGGCATGACGCGCGCCGCAAAGTTCCGAACACTGGCCGAAATACAGGCCCGGTTCGCGAATGGTGAAGCTGATCTCGTTCAGGCGGCCCGGCACCGCGTCGAGCTTGACCCAGAAAGCGGGCATCGCCCAGCTGTGGATCACGTCGTTCGCGGTGGTGATCAGGCGGATGGGTACGCCCACGGGCAGGACGATGCGATTGTCGACCGCGAGCAGGCGGGGGCCGTCGGCATCGGTGCGGAAACGCTGGCCCGCGGCCACTTCGTTGCGTTCCTTGAGCATGTTGGCCGTGATCGAGAAGCCGCCATGGTCCGGATATTCATAGGTCCAGTACCACTGGTTGCCGATCGCCTTGATCGTCACCGCGTTTTCGGGCGCGGGTTCATATTGTGCGGCAAGCAGGCGGATCGACGGGATCGCGATCAGGGCGAGGATGATGACCGGTGCGGCGGTCCAGATCACTTCGATCAGCGTGTTGTGGCTGGTGCGCGACGGCGTCGGATTGGCGGCGCGGCGATAGCGGATCACCACCCATGCCAGCAGCGCCAGAACGAACAGCGAGATGATCGTGATGACCGGCAGGAGGATGGCGTTGTGGAACCACTTGGCCTCGTCCCCTAGGTCGGTTGCCTGCGGCTGAATGCCGACCGCGCGGGCGCTGGGCTGGCCGATGCCGTCGCGGGCGCGCAGGACCGGCTGGCCCGATGCGTCCAGCATCGGATCGGCGGGGTTCGCCGCTTGCGCCGCGGGTGCAGCCGCGACGCCTTCGCCCGGCGCGCCGGGAGTGGGTGCCGAGGCGGTGGTTGCAGCCGGCGCGTCGGCGGCGGCGGTGGGCGCTGCGGCGTCCTGCGCCATCGCGGTGCCGGCCATGGCCAGCAACCCCGCGAGCACCAGTGTCGTTGTTCCCTTTATCCGCATCGTGTCAGGTCATCCCAATCTTTATCGCGCGGCCGATGATCGCGCCTTTGGCGTCGCGCATACGCACGTCGATTGCGGCCTATACGCAGGGTTCGAGCCAGCCTCAAGCGCCGTGGCGCCCCTTCTTTCGGCCGGTGGTTGCGAGCGGGGTTCGCCGCCCCTAATCAGCAGACGCAAAACACGAAGGATGCGATGCATGACCGATGAGGAGATTCTGGCCGAGTTCCGCGCTGCGGACGCCTTGCTGGAGGGGCATTTCATCCTGTCGTCGGGGCTTCGCAGCCCACGTTACCTGCAATGCGCGCGCGTGTTGATGGACCCGGCGCGCGGCGCGCGACTGGCCGAGGCGCTGGCAGCCCGGCTGCCCGCCGATATTCGCGAGTCGGTGGACGCGGTCGTTTCCCCCGCGATGGGCGGCGTGATCGCGGGGCATGAGATGGGCCGCGCGCTGGGCGTGCCCGCGATGTTCCTTGAGCGGCCGGAGGGCGTGTTCGAACTGCGCCGCGGTTTTCGGCTGGAGCCGGGTCAGCGGGTGCTGATGATGGAGGATGTGGTCACGACCGGCCTGTCCAGCCGGGAGGCGATCGCCGCCATTGCGCGGGCGGGCGGCGAAGTCGTGGCGGCAGCCAGCCTAGTCGACCGTTCGGGCGGCACGGCGGAACTGGGCGTGCCGTTCTTTCCGCTGATTCGCCTGGAAGTGCCGACCTATCAGCCCGACGCGCTGCCGCCCGAACTGGCGGCGATTCCGGCGATCAAGCCCGGCAGCCGGGCGGCGGCATGAACGCGCCGCTGCGCCTTGGCGTCAATATCGACCATGTCGCGACCGTGCGGAACGCGCGCGGCAGCGGCTATCCCGACCCCGTCCGCGCCGCGCTGATGGCGGCGGATGCGGGGGCGGACGGCATCACCGCGCATCTGCGCGAGGACCGGCGGCACATTACCGACGCCGATATCGAACGGCTGTCGGCGGAGCTGAGCATCCCGCTCAATCTGGAAATGGCGGCAACGGCGGAAATGCTGGGCATTGCTCTGCGCCATCGCCCGCATGCGGCGTGCATTGTCCCCGAACGGCGGGAGGAGCGCACGACCGAGGGCGGGCTGGACGCGGCAGGCCAGTTCGCGGTGCTGGCGCCGATGGTGGCGGAATTGAGCGCGGCGGGGATTCGCGTGTCGCTGTTCATCGAACCCGATGCGGCGCAGATCGACGCGGCCTTGAAGCTGGGCGCTCCCGTCGTCGAATTGCACACGGGCCGATATTGCGACCTGACCGGGGAGGCGCAGACGGCCGAACTGCGCCGGATCGCCGACGCCGCCGCACTGGCAGCGAAGAACGGGATCGAGGTTCATGCCGGGCACGGGCTGACATTCGACAATGTGGTGCCGATTGCCGCCATTCCGCAGCTTCGCGAGCTGAATATCGGCCATTTCCTGATCGGAGAGGCGATTTTCGACGGGTTGGGCCCGGTGGTGCGGCGGATGCGCGCGCTGATGGACGAAGCGCGGTGATCATCGGCCTCGGCTCAGACCTGTGCAACATCGAGCGCATCCAGAATTCGCTCGACCGGTTCGGCCAACGCTTTCTGGAACGGGTGTTCACCCCCGCCGAACAGGCCAAGGCCGCCCGCCGCCCATTTACGCGCGCGGGCACGCTGGCCAAGCGGTTCGCTGCGAAGGAAGCGTTTTCCAAGGCGGTCGGCACCGGCTTTAACGCGGGCGTGTTCATGCGCGACATCGGCGTGGTGAACGCGCCGAGCGGCGCGCCGACGCTGGAATTGACCGGCGGTGCGAAGGCGAGACTTGACGCCATGGTGCCCGAAGGCCACTTGCCCCGCGTGCATCTGACGCTGACCGACGATCATCCCTGGGCGCAGGCGTTTGTCATCATCGAAGCGGTGCCGATGGAGACCAAGCCCTGATGGCACCCGACGAACTGACGATGAAGCAGGAACCCGCCGGCGAGGCGAAGAAGGGCACCGATTGGGTGGGCGAGGTCAAGAGCATCGCCGTGCTGATCCTGGTGGTGCTGGGCTTTCACAGCTTCATCGCCAAGCCATTCTATATTCCGTCGGAATCGATGCTGCCGGGGCTTTTGGTCGGCGACCGGCTGGTCGTGACCAAATACCCTTATGGCTATTCGTTCATCTCCCCCACATTCCACCTGCTGCCCCCGATCGAGGGACGCTTGTTCGGGCGGATGCCGGAACGTGGCGATGTGGTGATCGTGACGCCGCCGGGTTCGCGCACCGACTATATCAAGCGCGTGATCGGCCTGCCCGGCGACGTGGTCGAGGTGCGCGGGGGTCAAGTGTTCCTGAACGATGTCGGCGTGCCGCGCCGCGCGATGGGGGAGCGGATGATCCCGGTCGACGTCAATACGCGCTGCGACCCGGACCATTATCCCGGCGCGCTGGCGCGGGGTGATGACGGCAAGCCGGTCTGCCGCATCGCCATCTATCGCGAGACGCTGCCCGGCGGGGTCAGCTATGACACGGCGGACATTGATTACAGCTATGGCGACAGCTTTGGCCCGGTGACGGTGCCTGAAGGGCATGTGTTCCTGATGGGCGACAACCGCGACAATTCGGCCGATAGCCGCTTCCCGCTGGATCAGGGCGGCCTGGGCGGGCCGGTGCCGTGGGAGAATATCGGCGGCCGGGCAGAGTTCATCACCTTCTCGCTGGACGGCACCGCCAACTGGAACCCGCTGACCTGGTGGGGGGCGCTGCGGCCGGGCCGTATCGGCCTGACGCTGCATCCCGATCAGGAAGCGGCGGCCCGGTGAGCGGATACGTCCTTCACGACTATTATCGCTCCTCCGCGAGCTATCGCGTTCGCATTGCCCTGAACCTCAAGGGGCTGGAATACCGGCTGCACGACGTGTCGCTGATCGAGGGTGCGCAGCGCTCGGAAGAACATCTGGCACGCAGCGCGCAGGGGTTTGTGCCCGTGCTGGAGCTGGATGGCGGGCGGATGCTGACGCAGAGCCTGGCCATCATCGACTGGCTGGACGCGGCGCATCGCGAACCCCAGCTGACCCCCGCCGACCCGCTGGCGCGCGCCGATACGATGGCGCGGGCGCTGCTGATCGCGTGCGATATCCACCCGCTGAACAACCTGCGCGTGCTCAAGCGGCTGAAGCACCAGTTCGATGCGACCGACGCGCAGCGTGACGACTGGTACCGCCATTGGGTGGCGGAGGGGTTCTCGGCGCTGGAGCGGATGGCGGGCGACGGCCGCTATCTGGGCGGCGACGCGCCCGATTTGTCCGACGTGTGCCTGGTGCCGCAAATGTTCAATGCCCGCCGGTTCGAGATGGACCTGTCGCCCTATCCGCGGCTGGTGGCGATCGACGCAGCGTTGCAGGCGCTGCCCGCCGTCAGCGCGGCGCATCCCGACGCCGCGCGCTGACCAGACGGTCGAACAGCGCGAGATAATTGCCGACCGGATCGCCCGGCGCCGACTGTGCCGGTGGCCGCGCCGCGCCGGGGGCGAGCCAGTGGCCGAGCGCCGCGACCAGCGCGTCCATATCCTCCCGCCCGACGATCGTGCCGCAGGCGGGCGAATCGATCAGTTCGGGGATGGCCACGCTCGAATCGGTGGAGACGACGGGCGTGGCCTGTCCCAGCGCCTCCCGAATTGCGCCGGGCACACCTTCGAAGTCGGAGGTCAGGGCGACCACCGATGCGCGCGCCATGGCGGGAAGCGGGTCGGCGGCGTGACCGGGTAGCGACACGCGGCCCGTCAGGCCAAGGGCCGCGACCTGCGCCTCCAGCGCAGGGCGAAGCGAGCCTTCGCCCAGGATGAGCAGCGACACATCGGCGGGCATCCGCGCCATCGCCGCGATCAGCCGGTCCCAGCGCTTTTGCGGCGCCAGCCGACCCACGCCCAGAATGAAGCGCCCCGACGGCAGCGGCACCGGCGACGCACCGGGCCGCAGCAGCGCGGGCGGATTGGGGATGACCGACAGGCGATCGGGCGGCAATCGCATCCATGTCGCCGCTTCCTGCGCCATGGCGGGCGTCATCGCGACCAGATGGTCGATGAAGCGCGGATGCAGCGCCAGCCAGCGCGCATAACCCCATTGGGTCAGCCCGCGATGCGTGCCCGCAAGCGCGTTCGACAGCTTTGCCACGACGGGCGCGCGTGCGAACGGGCGGGCGGCAAGGGCGACGGCGCTGTAATGATTGCCGGGGCAAAAGATGAGGTCGGGCGCCAGTTCGCCCGCCGCCCCGGCCGCCGCCCTGGCCAGCGCCGCATAGCCGCCACCGCCCCCGTGCCGTAGCGTCACGCCGTCCGGCAGCTCGTCGGCAAGCGGGCCGTCGGTGTTGCCGATCAACAGCGTCACGAGCCGTCCGCGCCGCACCCAGCCGTCCGCCAGCCTGAGCAGCACGCGCTCAACCCCGCCGCCCTGCAACGACTGGGCGAACGAGAGGATGTGTTGCACGGGTGCGGGGGACGGAATCATCACGGGCTTGCCTTGTGCCATGCAAAAGCCCAAATCGTGCGCGAAGGGAACCGCATAACGCCGGCGAACGGCAAGCGACAAGACCCGAGACGGGGGGCCAGTGCGGGCATGGACCGATGAGCCGCGGCACCAGTCCTTTTGCGTATCTCGACATGGCCTGAGACGGATCGACCAACCCTGTGAAGCAACCCGATTACGGCGTTTCTACCGCAGCCAGCGCCACGACCGGCGCGGCCACGCCCATTCCATCCGTGCCGGAGATCGAGGCGCTGGAGCCGATCCGGCAGATCCGGTCGCGCTGGCCGTCGATCCTGGGCGCGCTGCTGAGCATCGCCATGGTCATCGGCCTGGGCATCGAGCTGTTCGGTGAAGGGCTGCCCGCGCTGGGCCGATCGGTGCCGGTGCATCCGGGTTTTTATATCTGCTTCCTGCTGCTCTACATGTCGCCGCCGACCTTTGACTTCGTGATTTTCCGGCGGTTGTGGCACGTCCCGTTCGAAGGGCTGATCGCGCTGCACAAGAAGCGCATCGCGAACGAGGTCGTGTTCGGATATTCGGGCGAAGCCTATTTCTACGCCTGGGCGCGGCAGCGCATGAAGATGGTCGCGGCCCCGTTCGGCGCGGTCAAGGACGTGTCGATCCTGTCGGCCATCGCGGGCAATGCGATCACGCTGGGCATGATCGCGCTGGCATTACCGTTCGCAGCGAACCTGCTGACCCCCGACCAGTTCCGCACGCTGGCCTGGTCGACGGCGGTAATCATCGGCATTTCGCTGCCCTTCCTTATCTTTTCACGGCGCGTCTTTTCGCTTGAGCGGCCGACCTTGTGGTGGGTGTTCGGGGTGCATTGCCTGCGCCTGTTGTGCGGATCGACGCTGATTGCGCTGGCATGGCATTTCGCGATGCCCGAAGTGTCGATCGGCATGTGGCTGTTCCTGGCGGCGGGGCGGCTGTTGGTGTCGCGCCTGCCGCTGGTGCCCAACAAGGACCTTCTTTTCGCCAACTTCGCCATTATTCTGATCGGACAGGGCGAGGCGCTTTCGGAACTGGTGGCGATCACGGCGGCATTGACGCTGTTGATGCACGTTATCCTGATCGCCGCCTTTGGCCTTCACGCCGTTTTGAGGAAGCAGAGATGAGGGCGAAGCATTTGATTCTGGGCCTCGCCGCCGTCATCGCGGCGCCCGCCGCCGCGCAGGCGGACGTGCTGGGCACCGATCGCGCCGCGTGCATCGGTGGTGGCGGACCCGCGATCCGGGTCAACGTCATGGGCCTGAAGGACCGTTCGGGCCGCCTGAAGCTGGAGTTGTATCCAGCCAATGACGACGATTTCCTGAAGGACGACCGCGACCTGTTGAAGGAAGGGAAATTCTTTCGCCGGATATGGGCCGACACGCCCGCCGACGGTCAGGTAAGCCTGTGCATCAAGGCGCCGCAGGCGGGCCGATATGCGTTGCTGTTCACCCATGACCGCGACGGGCGCAACAAGTTTGATTTCTGGAAGGACGGCGCTGGATTTCCCAGCAACCGCAAGCTGGGCCGCAGCCGGCCCAAGCTGGAACAGGCGGTGATCGAAGTGGGCAATGGCGTGACCGTCACCAACATCCGCGCGCAATATCTGCGCGGGCTGGGCGGTTTCGGGCCGGTTCAGGGCTGAGGATCGCAAGCGATGCGCATCGTCGACGTCAACGAATTCTATTCGCCGACCGGCGGCGGTGTGCGGACCTATATCGATCGCAAGATGGGCATCCTGGCGGATATGGGTCACGAACTGATCGTGATCGCGGCCACGACCGAGCCAGACTGGGTTGAGGAACGCCCCGGCGGCGGGCGCATCTTCTGGGTCAAGGCGCTGCCGCTGGTCGTCGACAAGAATTACTGCCTGTTCTGGGAAGGCGGTTCGATCATCCGGCTGCTCGATCAGCTGCGCCCCGATGTCGTCGAAACCAGTTCGCCATGGCGCCCCGCGACCATCGTGGGCGATTGGCAGGGCGATGCGGTCAAGGTGTTCTTTGCCCATAACGACAATATGGCCGCCTATCCCCTGCGCTGGTTCGAAGGGCTGGCCAGCCCGGCGAATATCGAGCGGGCGTTCGGTTGGTACACCCGCCGGTATGATCGGTTCCTGGCGCAATTCGACGCGTTCGTGACCAATGGCCCGGCGCTGGCGAAGCGGTTCGTCGCGCGCGGGCACCGGGTGGATGCGTCGATGCCGCTGGGCATTCCGCGCGGCGTCTTTTCCCCCCGGCGGCGGGACGAGGAACTGCGCCGCGCGTTGCTGGCCCAATGCGGGCTGCCCGAACATGGGCATTTGCTGTTGGGGCTGGGCCGCCATCATGCGGAAAAGCGCTGGCCGATGGTGATCGACGCGGTGGAACGTGCGGGCGCCGACCTGCCGGTGGGCCTGATCCTGCTGGGCGACGGGCCGGATCGCAAGATGCTGGCCAAGCGGGCGGCGGACAGCCCGCATATCCGCCTGTTCCGCCCGGTTTACGACCGGGAGCGGTTCACGCGCATCCTGGCGAGCGGCGATGCGCTGATCCACGGATCGGATGTCGAGCCGTTCGGGCTGGTCGCGTCAGAGGCTCTGGCATCGGGTTTGCCGCTGATCGTTCCGGACGAGGGCGGGTGCGCGGAGATTGCCGCACCGGCCTATGCCGAAACCTATCGCGCGCGAGATGCGCGATCGGCGGCGGACGCGATCCACCGCCTGTTCGCGCGGGAGCCGCGCATCCTGCGCGCTGCGACGCTGAATGCCGCGCGCCATGTCCGCACCGATGTAGACCATGCGCGCGATCTGGTCGCCTATTACGAAACGCTGGTCGCGGCGCGGCGCGCGCGCGCGGCCTGAGGCACCCACAGGCGGAAGCGTTCGCTGTACAGCGGGACGGCGCGCCAGCCGCGGGTGCGCGCCCAGTTTTCCAATGACCGCTCCAGTTGGTCGTCGCCGCTGGTCCAGCGCCCCTCCCCCCCGGTCAGGATGGCGGCTGGTGGCTGGCGGTCGAACTGTGCCGCCAGCGTGCGGGGCGTGACGATGCGGCGCGGTGCCTCCGCTTCGGGGGGGATGAAAGTGCGAATGCGAAAGGTGAAGGGGCCGGTCGCGAATCGCGGATCGACGCGGCGGCCAGTGGCGGGCAGGAATTGCGGCGAGAGTGTCGCAATCGCCCCACGCACGCTTGCCCGGTCCAGTGCATCGCGGATGGCGGCGCTTTCGCGCATCGCGCCAGGCAGCGAGGGCGCACCGGCCTGCAGTGCGATCAGGCTGGGGGCGAGACCCGCCAGGACGAACAGCGGCGCTGCACGGGCGATCCAGCGCGGCGAATCGGCCCGGTCGAGCATCAGCGCCAGCGCGACAAACAACGGCGGCAGCATCGGCAACAGATATTGCCGCCATGTCGGCTCTGGCAGCAGCGCGGCGACCAGCCCGGCAAGCGCCAGCCACAGCCACGGGCCGCCGGAACGCGGACCGCGTGCGACGGCGATGACCGCCAGTAAGGCGGGGCCAAGCGCGAGGAATTTGACCGCGTCGATCGCCTTGGCCGCCAGCGACAGCTTCCACGGGCGATCGACATAGAAATCGGCGGGCGCCTGTGCCGGGAAGGTAAGGACGCCGAACAGGAAATCGTCGGGCGCCAGCGACCACAGCCAACCCGTCAGCAGCACCGCCGGAACCGCCCCAGCCGCAACCCATAGCGGGCGGTGTTCGCGGTGGGTCAGTGCCCACAGGCCCCATGCGGCGGCGGGCAGGGCATAGCTGATCTTTGCCGCCGCCGCGCCCGCAAGCAACAGGCCGGTGGCAAGCGCGCGGGCGCGACCGGGCGCGGGGCCGGCGATCAGCGCCAGCGCGCAGGCGAACATCGCGGCGGGCATCGCGTCGTTGCGCGCCATCGCCGCGCTGAAGAGCAGGATGTCGCATGCGGCAAAGCCGAGCGCGGCGATCAGCGCCGCTTGCGCGCTTGCCCCGGCGCGGCGGGCGGCGGCGTGGGTGGCGACGATGGCCAGTGCCGCCAGCAGCGCATTGGCCAGCCGCAGCGCGGGCCAGGCCCACGCCCCTGCCAGTGCCGCGACCGGCGCGAACAGCAATGGCTGAAGCGGGGTCTGGAGATAGGCATAGTCGCGGTACGGCAGCAGCCCGTCGGCGGTCAGCGCGGCGGCGGCGACATATTGGCTTTCGTCATGGTCGAGCGGGCGGATCAGCGACAGCACGACCAGCGCCAGCGTGACGAGGATCAGGACCAGGGTCGGGGCGGGGCGCATGAGGAGGCGGAAGCGGGCCGGCATCGCGCGGGCTTAGCGCGGGTGTAACCTGTTCGCCACATCGCTGGCGCAGGGGCGCGATCATCGAATCCGTCCATTGGGGGCCACATGACCATTCGCATCGACCGCCGTTCGCTGATCCTGACAGGCACGCTGGGGATGGGGGCGTTGGCGCTGCCCGGCTTTGCGCGACAGGCCAACATCACCGCCGCGCGCGGCTTTACCCATTCGGTCGCCAGTGGAGAGCCGGGGGCGACGTCGATGCTGTTGTGGACGCGCTATGTCCCTGCCGATGGCGCGGCGGCCAAGCTGAAGGTCGAACTGGCGGAGACCCCCGACTTCGCGCGTGTCGCTGCAGGCGGGGAAATGGTGACGGGGCCGTGGCGCGATCATACCGCGAAGATCACGGTGACGGGCCTGAAGCCGGGCACGCGTTATCACTATCGCTTCGTCGCGCCGGATGGCGGGTTTTCGCCAGTGGGGCGCACGCGCACCCTGCCACAGGGGGACACGCCGTCCTTCCGCGCGGCGGTGTTTTCATGCTCCAATTACGGCTTCGGCTTTTTCAACGCCTATGCCCATGCGGCGGCTCGGGATGACATCGACCTGGCCATTCATCTGGGCGATTACATCTATGAATATGCGCCCGCCAATTATCCCACGGCGGACCAGGTGGTGGCCAATCGCGTGCCACAGCCGTTCAAGGAAATCGTCGCGCTGGCCGATTACCGGCTGCGTTATGCCAGCTATCGCGCCGACCCGGACCTGCAGGCGCTGCACGCTGCCGTGCCGATGATCGTGCAGTGGGACGACCATGAAGCCGCCAATGATTCGTGGGAAGGTGGCGCGCAGAATCATCAGGGTGAGGAAGGCGTTTGGAATGCGCGCCGTGCCGCCGCCGTGCAGGCGTTTCGCGAATGGCTGCCCGTCAGCGACGAACCGTGGAAGGCGTATGACATCGGCACGCTGGCGACGCTGTTCCGCACCGACACGCGGCTGGCGGCGCGGTCGAAGCCGCCCGAACTGGCGCCGCTGTTCCTGAAGGGCGGCGACCCCGCGGCGGCGCTGACCGCGTTTCGTGACGGGCCGTGGCAGGACGCGTCGGTGACGATGATGGGCACGACGCAGGAAGCATGGCTGGACGCCGCGATGGCGGCGTCGGTGCGGGCGGGCACGCGATGGCAGGTTGTCGGCTTCGGCACGATCATGGGCAACACCCGCGCGCCGGAGGAGGCGCTGGGCTGGATCCGCGCCGATGCGCCCGCACGCACCAAGGCCTATGTTCAGGGCGGGGTGATGGCCAGCAAGCTGGGGCTGCCGTCCAATCTGGACAATTGGGGCGGCTATCCGGCTGCCCGCGCGCGCTTCCTGAAATCGGCGCAGGCGCATGGCGGCAGCACGATCGTCATCGCCGGGGACAGCCACAATGCCTGGGCGTACGATCTGGCGCAGGACGGGCGACCGGCGGCGGTCGAGTTCGCCGGGCAGGGTGTGACGTCGCCGGGTTACGAAAGCGCGATCGGCATCGATCCCAAGCGGGTGGCGGCGGCGATGGTGGCGACGAACCCGGAGCTGAAATGGTGCGACACGTCGCGGCGCGGTTACATGGCGCTGACGCTGACGCCCGACCGCGTGAGCAACGAATGGCTGTTCGTCGATACGGTGACGACGCGCAATCCGCGCGCCACCGTCGGCCACCGCGCCGATGTGACGCGCGGGCGTAACGTGATGGCGTGAACGGGAAGGGGGCGCGCCAGCCGCGCCCCCCTTATTCGTGGCGAAGCGCGTCGATGGGGTTGAGCGCCGCCGCGCGGCGGGCGGGAAAAAAGCCGAACACGACGCCGATCACCGCTGAAATCAGGAAAGCGATCAGGTTGATTTCGGGCACGAAGGTCCACGGCACCTGCATCAACGGCGTCAGGATCACGATGGCCAGTTGACCGATCAACAGGCCGACCAGCCCGCCCAGCATCGACAGCACGACCGCTTCGACCAGGAATTGCAGCAGCACTTCGCGCGCAACCGCGCCGATCGCCAGACGGATGCCGATTTCGCGGGTTCGCTCGGTTACCGACACCAGCATGATGTTCATGATGCCGATGCCGCCCACCACCAGCGAAATGGCGGCGACGGCGGTGACGATGCTGGTCAGAAGCGTCGTCGTGCCGGTCAGCGTTGCCGAAATCTGGGCCGTGTCGAAGATGTTGAAATTGTCCTCTGCCCCCGGTTCGATCCGGCGGCGTTCGCGCAGCAGGGTGGAAAGCTGATCCTGCACCTGGGCCGTGTCGTAATCGTCGTCGACACCGACCAGCATCAGGCGAATGTCGCGATTGCCGGTCAGGCGGCGCTGGACCGTCTTGATCGGCATGATGACGATATCGTCCTGATCGCCGCCGAACCCGGCCTGTCCGCGCGTTTCCAGTGTGCCGATCACGTCGCAGCTGATGTCGTTGACGCGCATCCGCTGGCCCACCGCATCGACATTGCGGAACAGGTTGGTGCGAACGGTATTGCCGATGATGCAGACCGCGCGCCCGGCTTCTTCCTCAGCTGGCAGGAAAGTACGCCCGGCGGTCAGGTTCCATGGCTGGACCTGAAAATAGGCGCTGGTGGTGCCGTTGACGGTGGTGGACCAGTTGGCGCCGTTGAAAATGGCGGTGGCGGTCGATTGCGCTTGCGGCGCGACGGCGGTGACGCCGGCGACCTGTTCGGTTACGGCATCGACATCCTGCTGGTCGAAATCGGGCGGACGCGGGCCGCCGCCGCCGCGGCCGAAACCCTGACCGGGGCGGACCTGAAGGATGTTGGTGCCCAGGCTGGCGATCTGTTGCTGGACGGCGGCGGTGGTTGCCTGTCCCAGCGTCACCATCGTGACGACCGCCGCCACGCCGATGACGATGCCGAGAATCGTCAGGAACGAGCGCAGCAGGTGGCGGCGGATCGAGCGGACGGCGAGGGTGAAGGTGGTGGCCAGCATGTCAGACGACCGCCCCCTGTGGGTGATTGGTGTCGATCCGGTCCACCAGCCCGTCCTTGAAATGGACGATCGTGCGGGCAAAGGCCGCCATGTCGGGTTCGTGCGTCACCATCAGCACGGTGATGCCGCTGTTCTGGTTCAGGTCGGTGAGCAATTCCATGATCTCTACCGACCGTTCGCTGTCGAGATTGCCGGTGGGTTCGTCCGCCAGCAGCACGTCGGGCTGGGTCACGATGGCGCGGGCGATGGCGACACGCTGTTGCTGACCGCCCGACAATTCGGCGGGGGTGTGGTCCCACCATCTGTCGAGGCCGACCTTTTCCAGCGCGGCCATGCCGCGTTCGCGGCGCATCTTCTTGTCCTCACCACGGTAAAGGAGCGGCAGTTCGACATTTTCTAGCGCGCTGGTGCGGCTGAGCAGGTTGAAGCCCTGAAACACGAAGCCGAGATATTTGCGGCGGAGGAGCGCGCGCTGATCGCGGTCGAGCGTTTCGACATGCACGCCCTTGAACAGGAACGTGCCCCCCGACGGCACGTCGAGACAGCCGAGAATGTTCATCGTGGTCGACTTGCCCGAACCCGATGGCCCCATCACCGCGACGAAATCGCCGCGTTCGATGTCGAGGTCGACGCCCTTCAGCGCCTGAAACGCGGTTGCGCCATTGCCATAGGTCTTGGTGACGCCGCGCAGCGTGATGATGGGATCAGCCGCCACGCTGACCCCCGCCGCCCTTGGCATCGGCGCCCTTCTTGCTCAGCTGGCCGCCGGTCTTGCGTTCGCTGTCGCCGGCAAGCTGGCCGGTGACGACCTGCATACCGGGCTTGAGACCGCCTGACAGCACTTCGGTCACCTGCCCGTCGCTTTCGCCCACGGTGATTTCCACCGCGCGCGGCTGGCCATTGTCGCCCAGCACATAGACGGTCTGTTTCGAGCCGCGCCCGATGGAGGCGGTGCGCTCGGCCCCGCCGCCGCGACGACGGCGCGTGGGGACGATGGCGCTGGCAAGGCCGCCCTTGCCCGCATCGGCGCCCTGTGGCCCGGTAGAGGGCTGGAAGCGGAGTGCGGCGTTGGGGACCAGCAGCACGCCCTGACGCTCGGTCGTGACGATTTCGGCGGTCGCGGTCATGCCGGGGCGCAGGCGCAGTTCGGCATTCGCGACCGACAGGGTGGCGGCATAGGAGACGACCTGACCCGTGGTGGCGGCGCCCGTCGTGCTGCTGGACGAGGACGAACTCGCCTCCGACACCGACAGGTTAGATCCGACATCCACGCGGTTGATCGTCGCGGGGAAGCGTTCGCCGGGGAAGGCGTCGACGGTGAAGGTCGCGCGCTGGCCGTTCTTGACGCTGCCGACATCGGCCTCGTCGATCGCCACCTCAAGCTCCATCTGGCTGAGATCTTCGGCAATCACGAACAGGGTGGGGGTGTTGAACGACGCAGCGACAGTCTGGCCGGGATCGACCTGTCGCGCCAGCACCACGCCGTTGACGGGCGAGCGGATGATCGCACGTTCGCGCTGCGTCTGGCTGGCCGAAAGCTGCGCGCGCGATGCGGCGACATTCGCCTGCGCGGTGCGGATGCCGGCCACGGCACGGGCGACGGCGGCGCGCGCGGTGTCGAGTTCGGTTTTGGCAGGCACGCGCCCGCCCGACAGGCGGCTGACTTCCTCGAACCGGGCCAACGTCGCGCGTGCTTCGGTCAGCGTCGCCTGTGCCTGTTCGACCGAGGCCTGTTGCGCGGCGAGGTTCGCCTGATTCTGGCGGATCTGGTCGTCGAGCTGTTCGGGATCGATCAGCGCCAGCGCCTGACCCGCCGATACGCGGTCGTTCACATCGACCACCACCTGCGTGACCAGACCCGACAGTTGCGAGCCGACCGTCACCTGATTGGTGGGCGCCAGCTTGCCGGTGGCGGACACGGTGACTTCCAGATTGCCCTGGCGCGCGGGGACAGTCGCATATTGCGGGGCATCGTCGCCGCGCAGGAACGACATGGCCCCCCAGATGAGCAGCACGACGCCCAGCGCGACGAGTGCCCATTTGGCATATCGCTTCCACTTCGGCTGGGTCGTGGTGCCGAGGAACGCGTCGATATCGGGGGAAGTCTGGTCGGCCATGGATCAGTCCTGCTGCCGCGCATCAAGCGCGCGCGTGGTCGTGTTTTCGGCGTTCGGCGTCACGCCCGCGTCCCAGCCGCCGCCCAGCGCGGCGAAAAGCTGGACCAATGCGGTCGCTTCGTCGCTGTTCGCGGTCGTCAGGCTGTTGCGCGCCGACAGAAGCTGGGTCTCGGTCTGGTTCAGCGTGGTGAAGTCGGTCAGCCCGGCGCGATACTGACTGCGCGCAAGGATCGCGGAGTTGTTCGCCGCATCCAGCGCGATGCGGAACTGGGCGGCGCGGGCCTGTGCGGTCTGTAGCGCGACGACGGCGTTCTCGACCTCCTCCAGCCCGGTCAGTACGCTGGATTTATAGGCCAGAAAGGCCGCGTCGGCGGCGGCGCGCTGGCTGCGGACCAGCGCGCGGGTGCGCCCGCCGTCGAAGATCAGCTGCGACAGGCCGGCAAACAGCGTGCCGGTGACGATATCGCCCAGGCTGCCGATCGCGCTGGCGGCGGTGTCGATGCCGCCAGCGATGTTGAGCGCGGGATAAAGCTGTGCCTCTGCCACGCCGATCTGGGCGGTTGCGGCGGCCAGCGCGCGTTCGGCGGAGCGCACATCGGGCCGCTGGCGCAACGTGTCGGCGGGGATGCCGGTGCCGATCGCGGCAGGACCGCGTGGAATCGGGCGGACGGCGGCCATTTCGGCCTTGAGCGCGCCCGGTGCCTGCCCGGTCAGCACGCCCAGGCGGGAAACGGCGCTGTTGTAGCTCGCCTCAAGGTTGGGGATGCTGGCGGCGGTCTGTGCCCGCTGCGCGCGCGCCTGTTCGGCGTCGAGCGAGGAGACGAGGCCCGCCTGGACCCGGAAGCCCGCAATCTCAAGATTTTCGTCCTGAATGGCCAGGCTGGCGCGGGCATTTTCGATCTGTGCCTGCGCGGCGCGGGCGAGGATGTAGTTGCGCGCGATCTCACCCTGCACCGACACGAGCAGCGAGGCATAATCGAACCCCGCGCCCTCATAGGTGGCACGCGCCCCTTCGACCGAGCGGCGGACGCCACCGAACAGGTCGAGCTGGTAATTGGCATCGGCGCCGAGCGAGAAATTGTCGGTCGAACCCTGACCGGTATTGATGATCGTGCCGTCGGGCAGCTGTGTCTGCTGACTGCCACCGGCAATCGCCTGTCGACGCGAATAGCCGCCCGAGGCCGACAGGCTGGGCAGGAAGTCGGCGCGCGCCTGAACCAGCGCTTCGCGCGCCTGACGCAGGCGGGTGACGGCCTGCGCCACATCCAGATTGTCGGGCGCGGCCTGTTCGACCAGCCGCTGAAGCAGGGGATCGTCGAAACGGGTCCACCAGCGGCTCAGATCCTCCCGCGTGGCGGTGCCGGGGACCGAAAAGGCGTCGGGCACGCCAAGTTGCGAGGGCGCGGCGGGGCGATAGTCCGGCCCGGCGGCGCATCCGGCAAGCGGCACCGCGACAGCCAGCAACAGGGAAAGAGCGTGGCGAGGCATCGGCAGGTTGATGGCGGGGCGGGGTTTTGGCGGCAACTGATTTTGTGTCGCGAATTGTAACGGTCACGCATCAAAGGATCGCGAGGAGGCGGACCATCGCGCCACTTGACCCCGTCCCCGGCTGAAGCGTTACAGGGTGAACGGAAATAGCAGGAGACGCAGACGATGGCCGAGCGCGACCCTTATCCAGTGACCGCCGATTGGGCGGCGCGCGCCCATGTCGATGCGGGCGAATATCAGCGGCTTTACGATGCGAGCATGAACGACCCCGACGGGTTCTGGCTCGAACAGGCAAAGCGGCTGGACTGGATCGAGGCGCCCAGCAAGGCCGGCGACTGGTCGTTCGACGAAGCCGATTTCGGCATCAAATGGTTCGAGGACGGCGTGCTGAACGTCGCGGCCAATTGCATCGACCGGCATCTGGCCGAGCGCGCCGACACGGTTGCGATCATCTGGGAACCCGACGATCCCAAGGATGCGGCGCGGACCTTCACCTATGCCCAGCTGCATGAGGAGGTGTGCCGCTTTGCCAATGTGCTGAAGGCGCAGGGCGTGCGAAAGGGCGACCGCGTCACCGTCTATCTGCCGATGATTCCGGAGGCGGCGTTCGCGGTGCTGGCGTGCGCGCGGATCGGGGCGATCCATTCGGTCGTGTTCGGCGGCTTTTCGCCCGAAGCGCTGGCGGGGAGGATCGAGGATTGCGATTCCAAGATCGTCATCACCGCCGACGAGGGTTGTCGCGGCGGGCGGCGTGTGGCGCTGAAGGCCAATGTCGATGCCGCCGCTGCCCATGCGCCCAGCCTGGAAAAGGTGCTGGTCGTCAAAGCGACGGGCGCCGATGTCGACATGACCGAGGGTCGCGACATCTGGTTCCACGATGCCGTAGAGGGCGTGGACAGCGATTGCCCGGCCGAACCGATGAAGGCGGAGGACCCGCTGTTCATCCTGTACACCAGCGGATCGACCGGCAAGCCCAAGGGCGTGCTGCACACCACGGGCGGATATCTGTTGTGGGCGGCGATCACCCATCACTGGTGCTTCGATTACAAGCCGGGCGAAATCTGGTGGTGCGCCGCCGATATCGGCTGGGTCACGGGGCATAGCTATATCGTCTATGGCCCGCTGGCGAACGGTGCGACGACGTTGATGTACGAGGGGGTGCCCAACTGGCCCGACGCCAGCCGTATCTGGCAGGTGGTCGACAAGCACAAGGTCAACACGCTGTTCACCGCGCCAACGGCGCTGCGTGCGCTGATGAAGGATGGCAACGGCCCGGTAAAGGCGACCAGCCGCGAGACATTGCGCCTGCTGGGCACGGTGGGCGAGCCGATCAACCCGGAGGCGTGGCGCTGGTATCACGACGTGGTGGGCGAGGGGCGCTGCCCCATCATCGACACCTGGTGGCAGACCGAGACGGGCGGCGCGATGATCGCGCCGATGCCGGGTGCGACCGATCTGAAACCCGGATCGGCCACCCGGCCGTTGCCGGGCGTCGCACCGCAACTGGTCGATGCCGAAGGACAGGTGCTGGAGGGGGCGACCGACGGCAATCTGTGCATCACCCGGTCATGGCCGGGGCAGATGCGGACCGTGTGGGGCGACCATGACCGGTTTTTCCAGACCTATTTTTCGACATATAAGGGCAAGTATTTCACTGGCGACGGATGCCGCCGCGACGAGGACGGTTACTACTGGATTACGGGCCGCGTCGACGATGTCATCAACGTGTCGGGCCACCGCATGGGCACCGCCGAGGTGGAAAGCGCGCTGGTCGCCCACCCCAAGGTCGCCGAGGCCGCCGTCGTCGGCATGCCGCACGAGGTGAAGGGGCAGGGCATCTATGCCTATGTCACGTTGAACGGTGGCGAAGAGGGTTCCGAGGCGCTGCGCGACGAATTGTGCAAATGGGTCCGCAAGGAAATCGGCCCGATCGCGACGCCCGACGCGCTGCAATTCGCGCCCGGCCTGCCCAAGACTCGCAGCGGCAAGATCATGCGGCGCATCCTTCGCAAGATTGCGGAGGGCGACGTGTCGTCGCTGGGCGATACATCGACGCTGGCCGATCCGGCTGTCGTGGACGATCTGGTGGCGAACCGGGTGAGCGTGTGACCCAGATCATTGCAGCATCGCGGACAATGGCGGACACCAACCCGCGATGCTGACAATGGCGATAACAGTTCTGGTCGTGTCCGGTGCGCTGATGATCGGCGCGGCGTGGGGCATATTCGGCAAGCTGCGGCCGGGGGTCGAGGGGTTCCTGATCGCGGTGGCGGGCGGATCGCTGCTCGTGTCGCTGGTTACCGAACTGGTCGAACCGTCGATCGACGAAAGCGGTATCTGGACGGCGCTGGCCGGGCTGACGGCGGGCGCACTAGTGTTTGCCGCGGTAGATTACTGGATCGACGAGAAGATCGGGGCCGATTCGGGTGGCGGTTTGCTGGCGGCGATCACGCTGGACGGGGTGCCCGAAAATCTGGCGCTGGGCGTCGCGCTGATCGGGGCGGGCGCGCCCGAAGTGGCGGCGCTGGCGGGATCGATCTTTCTGTCCAACCTGCCCGAAGCGGCGGGCGGTGCCCGTGAGATGAAGGACGGCCGGTCGAAAGCGGCGGTGTTCGGCCTATGGGCGGCGACGGCGGCGTTGCTGTCGGTCGCGGCGATTGCGGGCAATTTGTTGTTGAAGGGCGCCAGCCCGCACCTGCTGGCGATTATCCGCAGCTTTGCGGCGGGGGCGGTGGTCGCAAGCCTTGCGACCGAAGTGTTTCCCAAGGCCTATGGCGAAGACCGGCACCTGTCGGGCGTGGCGACGGCGGTGGGCGTTTGCCTGGCGTTCGCGCTTGCCCAGTTGAGCGGGGGCTGAGCGCAACCCGCCGCCGGTCGCGAGGACCGGCGGCGCGGGCGGATTATTGCGGGGTGTCGGGCGTCGGCTGGGCCGCGGGCGTGGCGCCGGTGACGGCGCGCGCGTCCTGACCATCGCCCTGTGGCGCGGCGATGATGTCGCGAACGGTCTGGCCCTTGTCCACGACATTGGTGTCGGGATCGCCAGCGGCGGAGCGCACGCCGACATCGGCGGAGCTGCCACCCGCTGCACGAAGCGCCGCGGTTTCGCCCGCGCTACGCTGTGCCGGGCCGCCGAACAGCGCGTCCATCGCCTGGTTCGCGGCGCCGACATCCTGCGGACGCGGGGCGCCCGGCTGGGGCGGGACCAGCGCGAAATCGGGCGGGATCACCAGCGGCGCCTGACGCGCGGTGGCGAATTCGTCGGGACGATCGCGGTCGAGACCGCTTTTGCCGCAACCGGCGAGGCTGAGAGCGGCGAGGCCGACGATAAGCACGTTACGCATTTTGTTTCTCCACAGGGGCGACCGCTTTTGGCTGGCCCTCTCGCACGAACAGCGCGCGGATGAGCAGGATCACGACGCCGATGGTAATCGCAGCGTCGGCGACGTTGAAGACGAGAAATGGACGCCACTCGCCAAAATGCAGATCGGCGAAATCGACCACATAGCCAAATCGGATGCGGTCGAGGATGTTGCCGAGCGCGCCGCCCAGCACCAGCGCCAGCGCGGCCTTGTCCTGACGGTTGGTTTCGCGGCGCATCCAGATGGCAACGCCGATGGCGATGGCGCCGGTCAGCAGCACCAATGCCCAGCGCATCCACGCGCTGTCTGCGGGCAACAGGCCCAGCGACACGCCGACATTGGGCACGAAGCGCAGATCGAAGATGGAGATCAGGTCGAGCTTTGCACCGATACGGTCGATGCCCAGCGGCCCCGTCACCAGCCATTTGCTGAGCTGATCGACGAGGAACACCAGCCCCGCGATTCGCCAGCCCCAGGCCTGTCCGTTCTTCATCGCGTCACCACCTCGTCACAGCGGTGGCACAAGGCGCCATCGACGGCAACCTCAGGCAACAGGCGCCAGCAGCGGCCGCATTTGTGATGATCGGTGCGCTGGACCGCGATTTCACCGCCGCCCCGATGTACGGTCGAGGTGATGAACAGCTCCGCCAGATCGTCCGCGGGGAGCGGCAGTTCGGGCAGCGTCACTTCTGCCTCAAGGCTGGAGCGGACGATTTTTTCCCGGCGCAGCGGCTCGATCGCTTCGGTCACGGTTTCGCGCAGCCGGCGGATATCGGCCCACTCGGTCCCCATCGGCAGATCGCCGGGCAGCGCGGGGATTTCGGGCCATTCGAGGAAATGGACCGAGCCGTCGTCCGACGGATAGCGCGCCTGCCACACTTCCTCTGCCGTGAAGGCCAGCACCGGGGCGGCATAGCGCACCAGCGCGTGGAACAGGATGTCGAGGACGGTGCGATACGACCGGCGCTTCAGGCTGTCAGGCGCGTCGCAATACAGCGAATCCTTGCGGATATCGAAGAAGAAGGCCGACAGGTCGTCATTGGCGAAATCGGCCAGCGCGCGGGTGTAGCGGTTGAATTCGAACGCCTCCGCCGCGGCGCGCAACTCACGGTCGAGGCGGCCGAGTTCGGAGAGAATGTAGCGCTCAAGCTCCGGCATCTGCCGCACCTCGACGCGTTCTTCTTCGGTGAAGCCGTCGAGCGCGCCGAGCAGATAGCGGAAGGTGTTGCGCAGCTTGCGATAGGTGTCCGACGTGCCCGACAGCACTTCCTTGCCGATGCGGACATCCTCGAAATAGTCGGTTTGCGCGACCCACAGGCGCAGGATGTCGGCACCCGATTCACCGATGATCTTGAGCGGATCGACGACGTTGCCCAGGCTCTTGGACATTTTGCGGCCATTGCCGTCCAGCGCGAAGCCGTGGGTCAGTACCGCGTCATAGGGCGCACGGCCGCGCGTGCCGCTGGATTCCAGCAGCGACGACTGGAACCAGCCGCGATGCTGGTCGGACCCTTCCAGATACAGGTTGGCGCGGGTGCCCTCGCCATAGCGGGCCTCGACCGTGAAGACATGGGTGCTGCCCGAATCGAACCACACGTCGAGAATGTCGGTCACGACCTCATAATCGGCGAGGTTGTAGTCGGGGCCGAGCAGCGCCTGATGGTCGGCGGCGAACCATGCGTCGGCACCGCCAGCCTCGAACGCGGCGAGGATGCGGGCGTTGACGGCTTCGTCACGCAGATAGTCGCCGGTCTGGCGGTTGACGTAGAGCGGGATGGGCACGCCCCATGCGCGCTGGCGGCTGATGACCCAGTCGGGGCGACCCTCCACCATCGAACGGATGCGGTTCTGGCTGCGCGCGGGAATCCACTGCGTCCGCTCGATCGCGTCGAGCGCGATGCCGCGAAGCGTCGGGGCGTTGCTGCCGACCGGATCGACAATGGGGCCGAAGCCCGCCGCCGGGGCCATGCCCGGCAACTCATCCGCCGCCGCGCCTGGGGTGCGGGGGGCGGTTGCGGGGCGGTCCATCGGGATAAACCACTGCGGGGTCGCGCGGAAAATGATGCGGGCCTTTGAGCGCCAGCTGTGCGGATAGCTGTGCTGGAAGGGGGCGGCGGAGAGGAGCGCGCCTGCCTTGTCCAAGCCAACGCAGATCGGGCCTTCGGGGCCGGTGAACTTCTGGTTGATGACGCTGCCCTGACCGCCGAGCCACGCCCAGTCGTCGCGATACTTGCCGTCGCCGGTGACGGCGAACACGGGGTCGATGCCCGCCGACTTGCACAGCGCGAAATCATCCTCGCCGTGGTCGGGCGCCATGTGGACGAGGCCGGTGCCCGCGTCGGTGGTGACGAAGTGCGAACCGTCGAGGAAGGGGCGGGGTGTCGCGAAAAAGCCGCCGAGATGGTGCATCGGGTGGCGGGCGGTGGCGCCGGCGAGGTCGGAGCCTTTGCCGGACCAATGTTCAAAAAACGACGTGAAGCCGATCCGCTTCATCGTGCTGTCGATGAGATCACGCGCGATGAATAATTGTTTGCCGGTCACACCGTCGGCATTGGCAAACGATGCGTCCGTCAGATCGCGGTCGTAGCTTGGCGTCAAAAGGACGTATTCAACGTCCGCCCCGTAAGCCAAAGCCTGGTTGACCGGGATCGTCCACGGCGTCGTCGTCCAGATGACCGCGTGGGCGCCCACCAGTTCCGGCGCGTTGGGCGCGTCGACGATCTCGAACGCCACGTCGATCTGGGTCGAGGTGACGTCTTCATATTCGACCTCGGCTTCGGCCAGAGCGGTTTTTTCGACCGGAGACCACATCACCGGCTTGGCGCCGCGATAGAGCTGGCCGCTCATGGCGAACTTGAGCAGCTCGCCCGCGATGGTCGCTTCCGACGCATAGTTCATGGTCAGATAGGGATCGGCCCAGTCGCCCATGATGCCCAGCCGTTCGAACTGCGCGGCCTGTACGCCCACCCATTTCGCGGCATATTCGCGGCATTCCTGACGGAATTCAGCGGCGGGCACCTCGTCCTTCGAACGCTTTTTGGCGCGATAGGCTTCCTCGATCTTCCATTCGATCGGGAGGCCGTGGCAGTCCCAGCCGGGGACGTAGGGCGCGTCCTTGCCCATCAGCGACTGGCTGCGAACGATGATGTCCTTGAGAATCTTGTTCATCGCATGGCCCATGTGAATGTCGCCATTCGCATAGGGGGGGCCATCGTGCAGGATGAAGCGTTCGCGGCCGCTGCGCTGCTCCCGCAGGCGGTCGTAAATGCCGATCCGCGCCCAGCGGTCGAGAATCGCGGGTTCCTTCTGCGCGAGGCCCGCTTTCATCGGAAAGTCGGTCTTGGGCAGGAAGACGGTGTCGCGCCAGTCGCGTGCGGGTTCGGGTGTGTCAGTCATGGGTGCGCGCGGCCTTACGGCTTTCGCCCCCCCTTCGGCAAGGCGGCGTGAGCCTATCGCGACAGCATCGTCCGTGCGGTGTCGCAATCGCGGGCCATCTGGTCCTTGAGCGCGTCGAGGCTTTCGAATTTCGCTTCGGGGCGGATGAAGTCGATCAGCGCCACTTCGATCACCTGATCGTAAAGGTCGCCGTCGAAATCGAAGAAATAGGGCTCCAGCAGCTCGGTCGGCGCACCCGCGATCGTGGGGCGGATGCCGAGATTGGCGGCGCCGTCCAGCACGCGGCCGTCGGGCAGGCGGCCGCGCACCGCATAGATGCCGTAACGCGGGCGCAGATAGGTGCCCATCGACAGGTTGGCGGTCGGGTAGCCGAGCTGGCGACCCAGCTTCGCGCCATGTTCGACCGCGCCGCGAATCGCAAAGGGGCGCGTGAGCAGCGCGGCGGCCTGACGCGGTTCGCCCGCGATCAGGTGCTGGCGGATGCGGCTGGAGGAAACGGGGGCTTCGCCCGACAGCACCGGTTGGACGGTATCGACCGAAAAGCCGAGCGACTGGCCGAGCGTGGTCAGGCTGGCGACATTGCCCGTCCGCCCCTTGCCAAAGGTGAAGTCAGCGCCGGTCACGACGCCGCCCGCGCCGACCGGCCCGGCAAGGCGATCGGCAAATTGTTCGGCGGTAAGGCCGGCCAGCGCGGCGTCGAAGCCGAATACCAGCATCGCATCGGCCCCGGCGGCGGCGAACAATTCCTGTCGCTGGTCGAGCGTGGTCAGGCGGAAGTGCGCGCTGTCAGGCCGGAAGAAGCGCATCGGGTGCGGATCGAAGGTCGCGACGATCGCCGGGCGCCCTTCGGCATGGGCACGCGTCACCGCCTGGCCGATCACCGCCTGGTGGCCAAGGTGGAAACCATCGAAATTGCCGAGCGCGACGATCCCGCCGCGCAAGCCCGCCGGCACCGGCGAGCTGCCGTCCAGCCGCTCCATGGCCCGCGCCTATAGGGGCGGTGGATGCGCTTGCCTATACCGGCCTTTCTGACCGGGGGTCAGCGGGTCAGGGTAACGAAGCTGTAGGCGGGGCGGTCGCCGTCGGCGGGGTGGTCGGCGCGCGCAACCTCGCGCCAGCCAGTGAAGGCGGGGACGATGGCGTCGCCGTCGGGGCTGGCGTGGATCTCGGTCAGTTCGATGCGGGTGGCGCGGGGGAGATAGAGAGCGAAGATCTCTGCGCCGCCGATCACCGCGATTTCAGGTACGTCGCCCGCCAGCGCGAGCGCAGCGTCGGGATCGTGCGCGACCTCTGCACCCGGCGCCTGCCAGCCAAGGTCGCGGGTCAGGACGATGTGGCGGCGACCGGGCAGCGGGCTGGGGAAGCTGTCGAACGTCTTGCGGCCCATCACCATCGGCTTGCCCATGGTCATCGCCTTGAACCGGCGAAGATCGGCGGGCAGCCGCCACGGCAGCGTGCCGTCCGCGCCGATCACGCCATTGGCCGCGCGGGCGAGATAGAGGGTGATGTCGGTCATTGGCGGGGCTTTCGAAGGATTGGCGCGGACCATGTCGCGGGCACGGCCGGGAGGCAACCGGCATCCGAAAATAACCAAATAGGCACTTTTCGATTGACATCGTCACGCTGTTCTGGCAACAACAACCACGCTGGAGAATTGCGAATCGGGCCGGGGCGGTGACGCCATCCGGCCCGTTCGCGTTTTGGGCGGGGGCGTATGATGGGAGATGAGGTAATTACCGCCGGGCGTGGGCGGCATATCCAGCTGCGGGTTATGGAACAGGGTTGGACGGCGGCACGCCGGAAGCGGTTTCTGGACGTTCTGGCCAGCGCATCGAATGTGCGGCTGGCGGCACGCGAAGTCGGGGTGAACCCGGCCAGCGCCTATGCGCTGAAACGGCGCGATCCGGCTTTTGCGGCCTTGTGGCAGGAGGCGATCGAGCAAGGATATGACCGGCTGGAGCAGGCGCTGATCGAAAAGGCGCGCGGTCAGATCAACGAGTTTCCGATCGAGGGCGGCGCGGTGATCGTGACAGGCAATGGCACGGATATTTCGAACCCGGCGGCGATGGTTGATGGCCGGGTAGAGATCGACGTGAAGCTGGCCCAGTGGCTGCTGGAGCGACAGGACCGAAAGCGCGGCAAGACCGGGGGTCGCCGCCCGGTCCAGATCACGCGCGAGGCGGTGGAGGCCAAGATTCTGAAGAAGCTGGACGCGCTGGCGCGGCGGAGGCTGACCGATTGAGCGCGGGCGGGCGCGATGCCTGGGCCGAACTGGGCGCGGCGGGGGAGCGGGCGCGGCGGCTGGTGCTGAAGGATCTGGACGAGCGGGAGATTGCGGCATTTGACGAGGAATGGTCCGCATGGGCGCATGACGGGCAACTGGCGCCGCCGGGCGACTGGGGCGTGTGGCTGATCCGTGCGGGGCGGGGGTTCGGCAAGACGCGGGCGGGGGCCGAATGGGTCAGCGCGGTGGCGCGCGACATGCCGGGCGCGCGCATCGCCCTGATCGGCGGGTCGATCGAGGAAGCGCGGCGCGTGATGGTGGAGGGGCCGAGCGGATTGCTGGCGGTGGCGAGGGCGACCGAGCGGGACGCGATGCGCTGGCAGGGCGGGGTGCTGCGCTTTGCGGGCGGGGCGGAGGCGTTCGTCTATTCCGCCGCCGCGCCGGAGACATTGCGCGGGCCGGAACATCATATGGCGTGGGCCGACGAACTGGGCAAATGGCGCGCGCGGGCGGGGGCGGCGGCGTGGGACAATCTTCGCATGGGCCTGCGCCTGGGTGAGCGGCCGCGCGTGCTGGTCACGACGACGCCGCGCCCGACCGCGTTGATGCGCCGGGTGATGGCGTTGCCGGGGCTGGTCGAGACGCTGGGGCGGACGCGCGACAATCCGCATCTGCCGGACAGCTTCGTCGGCGCGATGATCGCCGATTATGGCGGCACGCGGCTGGGGCGGCAGGAGCTGGACGGCGAGCTGGTCGAGGATGTGGCGGGCGCATTGTGGTCGCGCGCGCTGATCGAGCGGGTGCGGGTGCGTGAGGTGCCGCGGCTGGTGCGCGTCGTCGTTGGCGTCGATCCGCCTGCCGGGACCGAGGGGGATGCGTGCGGCATCGTCGCGGCGGGGCTGGGCGAGGACGGGCGCGGATATGTGATCGAGGATGCGAGCGTCGTCGGCGCCTCCCCCGAGGGCTGGGCGCGGGCGGTGGTGGCGTGCGCGGCGCGCCACGATGCCGAGCGGGTGGTGGCGGAGGTGAATCAGGGCGGCGCGATGGTCGCCAGCGTGCTGCACGCGGTCGACGCCGCGCTGCCCGTCCGCAGCGTTCATGCGACACGCGGCAAGGCGGCGCGGGCGGAGCCGGTGGCGGCGCTTTATGAGCAGGGACGCGTGGCGCATGTCGGCGCGTACCCGGCGCTGGAGGACGAGCTGTGCGGCCTGATCGCGGGCGGCGGTTACGAGGGGCCGGGCCGGTCCCCCGACCGCGCCGATGCGTGTGTGTGGGCGCTGAGCGAATTGATGCTGGCGCGGCGGGGCCGTGTCGGCGTGCGCGGGGTGTGACGACCCCAAACTGACTTTTCAGGAGAACGACCATGAAATGGTTCGGGCGCAAGGCGGCCGGGCGCGATGGCGCGCGGCCGTTGCTGGGGCATGCGGGGCAGGGGGTGCGGATCGGCGAATGGCCCGCCGCCTATGCCGATCAGGTGCGGGAGGGATATTGCGGCAACCCCGTCGCGCAACGCGCGGTGCGGGTGGTGGCCGAAGCGGTGGCGTCGGCGCCCGTCGAGGCGAGCGAGCCGGCGCTGGCGGCGCTGGTCGCCGAACGATCGAACGGGCAGCCGTTGATGGAGACGCTGGCGGCGCAGATGCTGTTGCACGGCAATGCCTATGCCCAGATTCTGGGCGACGGGGCGGGCGGTGTGGCGGAATTGTTCGCGCTGAGGCCCGAACGGGTGGGGATCGACACCGACGCCAATGGCTGGCCGGTGGCGTACCGATACGGCGTCGGCGCGCGGTTGATGAAGCTGCCGGTGGAGGATGCGGGCGGTCGGCCCAGCGTGATCCATATCCGCCATTTTCATCCGCTGGACGATCATCTGGGGCTGGGGTGCCTGGGCGCGGCGATGGGGGCGATCGCCATCCACAATGCCGCGACGCGGTGGAACAAGGCGCTGCTGGACAATGCCGCGCGGCCCAGCGGCGCGCTGGTGTACGACCCCGGCGACGGATCGAGCCTGTCGGCGGAGCAGTTCCGGCGGCTGAAGGAGGAAATGGCGCTAGCCTATCAGGGGGCGGGCAATGCCGGTCGGCCGATGCTGCTGGAAGGCGGCCTCAAATGGCAGGCGATCAGCATGACGCCCGCCGACATGGATTTCGTGGGGCTGAAGGCAGCGGCGGCGCGGGAGATCGCGCTGGCGTTCGGCGTGCCGCCGATGCTGATGGGGCTGCCGGGCGACAATGCATATGCCAATTATCGCGAGGCCAATCGCGCATTGTGGCGCCAGACGATTGTGCCGCTGGCCGACAATATCCTGGGCGCGGTGGCAGAGGCGCTGCGGCCGTGGTTCTCCGACGCGCGGCTGTCGGTCGCGATCGACCGGGTGGGTGTGCTGGGCGAGGAGCGCGCGGCGCTGTGGCAGCGGATCGGCGGGGCCGATTTCCTGAGCGACGAGGAAAAGCGCCGGATGCTGGGGGTGACGCCATGAGCGCGCTGCTGGCCGAACTGATCGCGCAGGCCGAGGCGGAGGGCGCCAGCCTGTCGGTGCTGCGCGGCATTGCCGAGGAAGCGGGAGAGAATGCGGCGGCGCGCGCGCTGGCGCGGCTGGGGCTGGCCGATGCGGGCGCGGCCAAGGACATGGCCGAGCTGCGCGAGCTGCTGGCGGCATGGCGCGATGCCAAGCGGTCGGCGGTGCGCGCGGTGCTGGCGTGGATGACGCACATGCTGACGGCGTGCCTGCTGGTCGGGCTGGCGGTGAAGCTGGGCTTTTCGGGGTGGGTGAAGTGAGGGGCGTGCTGCGCTTTGCCGGTTACGCCGCCGTGTTCGACCGGGCGGACCGGGGCGGGGATGTGGTGCGGCGGGGGGCCTTTGCGGGCGCGGGGGCGGTGCCGTTGTTGTGGCAGCATGGCGGCGCGCCGGTCGGCCGGATCGAGGCGCTGGGCGAGGATGCGCGTGGCCTGCGCGTGCTGGGGCGGGTCGAGCGGCCGGAACTGGCGCGGATGGTGGCGTGCGGGGCGGTGACGGGGCTGTCGTTCGGGTACCGGGCGCGGGTGGTGGCGCCGGGAACATATCGTGAACTGATCCGGCTGGACCTGCAGGAGGTGAGCCTTGTCGCGCAGCCGATGCAGCCGCTGGCGCGGATCACGGCAATCGAGTGGTTTGAGGAGGAAGTAACGGCATGACGAAGATCGACATGAGCTTTGCAGGGGCGATTCCGGCCGGTGACGCGCGGCCGATGCTGGAGGGGGCGCGCGCACCCGGCGGCGGGGTGTTCGAAGGGTTCCTGCGCGCCGGCACCGGCATGGCGGAGGCCAAGGCGTTCACCGGCGTGACGGGTGCCGACGGCGGCTATGCCGTGCCGCGCGAGATCGACCAAGTGATCGACGCCGCGCTGAAATCGGCCAGCCCGATCCGCAGCATCGCCAATGTGGTGCAGGTCGGGTCGAACGGATACCGCAAGCTGGTGACGGCGGGCGGCATCGCATCGGGCTGGGCCAGCGAAGGCGGCGCGCGGGCGGAGACTGCAACGCCGACCTTCCACGAAATCGCGCCGCCGATGGGCGAGCTGTACGCCAATCCGGCGGCGAGCCAGGCGATGCTGGACGATGCTGGATTTGACGTTGAGGGCTGGCTGGCCAGTGAGATTGCGATGGAATTCGCCGTGGCCGAGGGCGCGGCGTTTGTCGGCGGCGACGGCGTGGACAAGCCGCGCGGTTTCCTGGCGCTGCCCACCGCCGCCACGCCCGATGAGGCGCGGGCATTCGGCACGTTGCAGCATGTGGCGAGCGGCGCGGCGGGAGATTTCGCCGCCAATCCGCAGGACCGGCTGATCGACCTGATCCAGTCGCTGCGCGCGCCATATCGACAGGGCGCGGCGTGGGTGATGAACGGTGCGACGCTGGCGCGGATCCGCAAGTTCAAGACCGCCGATGGCGCGTTCCTGTGGTCGCCGGGGCTGGCGGCGGGGCAGCCCGACATGCTGCTGGGCTATCCGGTGGTCGAGGCCGAGGCGATGCCCGACATCACGGCGAACAGCCTGTCGATCGCCTTCGGCAACTTCAAGGCGGGGTATGTCATCGCCGAACGCGGGGAGACGCAGATCCTGCGCGATCCATATTCGAACAAGCCGTTCGTCCACTTCTACGCCACCAAGCGCGTCGGCGGGGCGGTGAGCAATTCGGAAGCGATCAAGCTGATGAAGTTCGCCGCCGCGTGATGATCCCCTGAACCTGTCCCCCTCCCCGCGCGACGGCGGGGCGGGGGTCTTCTTTGGTGGAGACGGGGATGACGGATGAGGATCGGGCCGCGGCGGTGGCCGCGGTCAAGGCGCTGGTGCGATCAACAAGCGCCGCCGAAGACGCGCTGATCGCGACGTTGGTGTGCGAGGCGATGGACCTGGCCGAACGCTTTACGGGACAGGTGCTGATCGCGCGCGACGTGACCGAGCGGATCGGCGCGGACGGGCGCTGGCGGCGGCTGACGACGACGCCGGTGCTGCGGATCGACGGGGTGCGCGATGCCGCGGGCGTGGCAATGCCGGTCGGCCAATGGGCGGTCGACATCGACGGCAATGGTGATGGGTGGGTGCGCGTCACCGGTGCGCCGCGCGTGGTCGCGGTGTCGATGCGCGCGGGGCTGGCGCCGGACTGGGCCACGCTGCCCGGCGGGATTGCCGGCGGAATCGTGCGGATGGCGGCCTATCGCTTTGACGCGCGGGACACGGGGGAAGTGCCGCCCGCAGCGGTCGCGGCCCTGTGGCGGCCGTGGCGGCGGATGCGGCTGAGCGAAGGGATGCGGGCATGAGCGGGCGGGTGACACGGGCCGGCGAAGCGCGGGCGGAGGCGGTGCGCGAGCGTGTCGCGGCGCTGCTGGGCGAGGTGCTGCCCGGCGCCCAGGTGCGGGTCGAGGGGGAGCGGGTCGTGGCCGAGGGGCGGGGACTGCGCGGTGCGGCGGTGCGGGTGGCGGCGCTGCGATGGGTGGCGGGGGCGCTGAAATGACGGCGGCGCGATTGCATGAGGCACTGGCGGCGGCACTGGCGGCGCATCCGCCGCTGGCCGGGAGCGTGACGGCGGTGTTCGCCAGCCCGCCGGTGCGCGCCGCCGCCCCCTATGCGCTGGTGGCCGAAGCGGTGGTGGCCGACTGGTCGACCAAGGACGCCGAGGGGTTCGAGGCGCGGGTGGCGGTCGAACTGCATGACGGGGGCGAGGACGGGGCGCGGGTGCGGGCGTTGACGGGGGCGGCACAGGCGGCGGTGGCGGCGATGCCCCACGCACTGGGCGAGGGCTGGCGGATCGTCAGCCGCGGCTTTGTCCGACAGCGCATCGTGCGGACGCGCGGGGAATGGGTGGGCACCGTCGAATATCGAGTGCGGGTGCTGGCAGGCGGTTGAGCGAGGAGGAACTTATGGCGGTGGAAAAGGGCAGCGCGTTTTTGCTGAAGGTCGGCAATGGCGGCGACCCGGTGGCGTATCAGACGGTCGCGGGTCTTCGCACCACGCAATTGTCGATCAATGGTGAGGCGGTGGCGATCACCAGCAAGGATTCGGGCGGCTGGCGCGAATTGCTGTCGGGGGCGGGCGTGCGGTCGGTCAGCGTGGCGGCGGCCGGGATCTTTACCGGATCGGCGGCGGAGCAGCGGATCAAGGGCAATGCGCTGGCAGGCATCGTCGACGATTACCGGCTGACATTCGAAAGCGGGGAAGCGATGACCGGGCGGTTCCTGGTCACGCGGCTGGATTATGCCGGGGATGTCGGCGGCGAGCGCAGTTACACGCTGGCGCTGGAAAGCTCCGGCGCGGTGGTGAGCGAATGAGCGCCAATCCGGTGCGGGGCGAGGCGGCGATCCGGGTGAACGGGTTGGAGCTGGTGCTGCGCCCCAGTTTCGCCGCGCTGGTGTCGGCGGAGGCGGAGCTGGGGCCGCTGTTCGCGCTGGTCGAGCGGGCCGCGGCGGGGCGGCTGGCGATGGGGGAGATGGTGGCGCTGTTCTGGCACTGCCTGCGCGAGCCAGCGCCGATGCCGCGCGATGCCTTTGCCGAGGGGGTGGCGGCGGGCGGGCTGGCCGCCGCGACGCCCGCGCTGAAGCTGCTGCTGGGCCAGATTCTGGGCGGGCGGTGATGTTTGCCGAGGCGGCCGGGCGGCTGGCGGGCATGGCGGGGGTGATGTTCGGCTGGTCGCCCGATGCCTTTTGGACAGCGACGCCCGCCGAACTGGCGGCGCTGGTGCGGACGCTGGCGGGGGACGCGGCGCCGGTGGCCGATGCGCGCGACCTGGCGCGATTGATGGAGGCTTTTCCCGATGGATGAGGAAATCGAACGGCTGGTGGTCAGCGTGCGCGCCGACACCGGCGCATTCGCCCGCGACGTGGCGGCGATGCGCGCCAGCCTGGAGGGGCCGCTGGAGGCCGGGGTCGACCGCGCGGGGCGGGCGATCGAGACGACGCTGTCGCGCGCGATCCGTACCGGGCGGGTCGGGTTCGAGGATCTCGGCCGGATCGCGACATCGGTGATGAACGAGGTGGCGGCGGGTGCGGTGCGCGGCGGGTTGTCGCAACTGCTGGGCGGCAGCGCGGGCGGCGGCGGGGGCGGTGCGGGGCTGTTGTCGGCGCTGGCCAGCGTGCTGGCGGGGGCCCCGGGGCGGGCGACCGGCGGGCCGGTGTCGCCGGGTCGCCCCTATTGGGTGGGGGAGCGCGGGCCGGAACTGTTCGTGCCGACCAGCGCGGGCCGGGTCGAGGTGCCGGGTGCGGTGCCGGTCGCTGCACGGCCGATGGCGGCGGTAGCCCCGCCTGCGCGCGACGTTCGCGTGGCGATTACCGTGAAGGCCAGCGGCGGCGAGGCACCGGCGGCGCTGGCGCGGTCGGGGCGGCAGGTGGCGCGCGCGGTGCGATCCGCGCTGGCGGCGGTGGACTGAGCGCGCTTTCGGGGAGACGATCATGGGACATTGGCTGGCAAGCCGGCGGTCGGTTCAGGCCGCCGGGCATCTGACGCGATTCGATCCGCGATTCTGGACGGTCGATTTCCCGCGACCGATGATGGCGAGCGTGGTGACGACCGCGCCCGACGCGCTGCGCGTCGATGCGGTATTTTACCGCGCGGGCGATCTGGCGGGCTTGATCTGGGACAGCGTCGATCGCTGGGACCATGTGCTGACGGCATATGAGACGGACCGCGACTATCGCGGGTGCGTGCTGTCGTTTCGGTGGCGGTCGGGCGGCGTGCTGACGCTGGATGCGATCAACGGGCCGACGCTGACGATCGAGGGGCGCGACGCGGGCGGCAATCCCCGCGCCTGGTATGTGCGGCTGTGGAACCATGCCAGCGGCACGCCGGAGGATGCGCGTGTCACGCTCGATTTCGATGTGCTGACGGGCGGGTTCCAGTTACCGGACGAGGCCGACCCGGTGTACGCGGGCGATATCGACCGGATGTTCGTGTCGCTGGTGCCGCCTGCTTATGTCGAGGGGAGCGAAGCGGCGATTGCGCCCGCCGAGGGGTGGGTCGAGTTGACCGACATAAGCTGTACCGGCGCGCGTTCGGTGCTGACCGTCGGCGAATGCGTGGTGCCCGAACACGGGGTGCGGATCGCGACCGGATATGACGACAGCTATAACCTGACGCCCGAGCGGATGATGCGCAACATCGAGCTGCTGGGGTATCGCGGCGTCATCAACCACTATGTCGGGATGAGCCATTATTTCCGGCTGGAGCATGCATCCGGCGGGTTGTTCGCCAGCCTGGCCGGGGGCGTGCTGAACCGGCCGTGCGCGGCGTGGCATCGTGATTTCGCCGAACGGGCGGCGGCGAGCGGGCGGGGGATCATCTGGTCGCTGAGTTATGAGCTGTTCGACGCGCATTGCTGGGGCGATTGGAAACAGCGCGCGGCCGATGGCAGCTCGGCGCTGACCGGGTGGGAGCCGCCTTCGGCGTTGCTGAGCCCCGCAAATGCGGGCGCGATGGGGTATCTGGCGCAGGTGGCGCAGGCCTTTGCCGCGATTGCCGTAGCGGCGGGGCTGGCGATGCGGTTTCAGGTGGGGGAGCCTTGGTGGTGGGTGCGCGCCGACGGCACGCCATGCCTGTACGACGCCGCCGCTGTCGCGGCCTTTGGTGGCGATCCGCCGGTGATTGCCAGCCTGAAGGCGCCGCTGTCGGCGGAACAGGTGGCGTTGCTGGACCAGGCGGGGGCGATGCTGGCCGCGTCGACGGCGGCGCTGTGCGAGGCGGTGCGGGCGGTGGCGCCGGGGGCGGAGACGCTGCTGCTGGCGTATCTGCCCACGATCCTCGACGCGACGATGCCGGAGGCGAAGCGCGCAAATCTGCCGATCGGCTGGGCGAAGCCTGCGTTCGATGTGTTGCAGCTTGAGGATTATGACTGGGCGGCGACCGGCAATGAACGGGCGAGCGCGCGAGGCGTGGCGCTGGCCGAATTGCGGCTGAACTATCCGGTGGACCAGCAGCATTATCTGGCGGGCTTCGTCCTGCGTCCCGACCAGCGCGAGCAGTGGCACGCGATTGCCCATGCCGCGCGCGTCGGGCGGCGGCGGGGGGTCGCGGAGACATTCTACTGGGCGCTGCCGCAGGTGCTGCGCGACGGATTTGTCCATTTCGACGAGGAGGATGAAACGGTGCAGGCGTTTGATGACGTGCTGTTCCCGCTGGCGCTGGGCGCCGAGGCGGAAGTGGCGCCAGAGACGGCGACGGCGATCCTGACGGCGAGCGGTGGGCATGAGCGGCGCAATGTCGGCTGGGCCGAACCGCGCACCCGGTACGATGTCGGGCCGGGTGTGCGATCGGAGGCGGATATTGCCGAACTGCTCGCCTTTTTCCGTGCGCGGATGGGGCCGGCACGCGGTTTTCGCCTGCGCGACCCGTTCGACCATGCGGGCACGGACGAGGCGATCGGGACGGGCGACGGCCACACGATGCGCTTTGCGCTGACCAAGGGCTATGGCGAAATGCGGCGGCGGATCACGCGGCCGGTGGCGGGCAGCGTGCGGGTGGCGGTCGACGGGGTGGAGACGCAGGCCTTCTCGCTCGATCCTGGCGGGTTGGTGACGTTCGACGTGCCACCGGGTGCCGGGGCGGCGATCACCGCCAGTTTCGAGTTCGACGTGGCGGTGCGTTTTGCCGAGGACCGGCTGAGCGTGAGCCGCGCGACGTTCATGGCGGGGGAGGCACCGTCGGTACCGCTGATCGAGCTGCGCGAGGCATGAGCGCGCCCGAATGGCTGGCGGCCGAATGCGCCACCATCGCCTTTTGCTGGCGCGTTGAGCGGGTGGACGGGGTGGCGATCGGCCTGACATCGCACGACCGCGATCTGGTCTTCGACGGGATGGTGCACCGCGCGGCACCGGGCATCAGCCCGTCGGCGATCCGCCGCTCGGACGGGCTGGAGGCCGACAGCATGGATGTGACCGGCGCGCTGACCCACGACGCGATCGCGGAGCGCGACCTGCTGGCCGGGCGGTGGGACGGCGCGGGCGTGACGATCCTGGCGGTCGACTGGACCGATCCGGCCAACCGTGTCGAGCTGGGCCGCGGCACGATCGGTGCGATCGAGACGGCGGACGGCGGCTTTACCGCCGAATTGCGCGGGGCGACCGCCGCGCTGGATGCGCCGGTTGCCGAGCTGACATCCCCCGAATGCCGGGCCGAGCTGGGCGACGGGCGGTGCCGGGTGGCGATGGCGGCGGGGCGGCGGATCGTGCGCATCGTGGCGGCGGAGGGCAATCGACTGACGGTGGATGCGGCGGAGCCGGTGGCGGACGCTTATGGCAGCGGTCGGCTGCGCTGGCTGGACGGTGCCAATTCGGGAATGGCGGCGGCGATCGACCGGTCGGCGGGCGCGGACATGACCTTGCGCTTGCCGCCGCGATTGCCGGTGCGGCCGGGCGACCGGGTGGAGCTGATCCAGGGGTGCGACAAGCGGCTGGAGACGTGCGTCGCCCGATTTGCCAACGCCGCCAATTTCCGGGGCGAGCCGTTCCTGCCGGGCATCGACCTGTTGACCCGTTATCCCGGCGCATGAGGCGCGGGGATGCGGCCGCACGGGCGGCCCGCGCGCTGGTGGGCGCGCGCTTTCGCCTGCACGGGCGCGATCCGGCGACGGGGCTGGATTGCGTGGGCGTCGCGGCAGCGGCGCTGGGGTGCCCGGCGCCCGCCGACTATGCGATGCGGACCGGGGATGCCGACCGGGCGGCCATGGCGCTGGCGGCGGCGGGGCTGGGGCGGGTCGCGCACGGAGCGCCCGGCGACGTGGTGCTGATGCGCAGCGGGCCGGGACAGCTGCACCTGGCGGTGCTGACCGACAGCGGGATGATCCATGCCGACGCTTCGCTTCGCCGCGTGGTCGAGCGGCCGGGCGCGCCGCCATGGCCGGTGATCGGCGCGTGGCGTGGAGAGAAAGAGGGCTGACATGGCGACATTGATCCTGACGACGGTCGGCACCGCGATCGGCGGGCCGATCGGCGGCGCACTGGGCGCGATTGCCGGCGGAGCAATCGACCGCACGATCATGCGGCCGGCCGCGAGGACCGGGCCGCGGCTGAACGAGCTGAAGGTCCAGACATCCTCTTACGGCGCCGAAATCCCGCATCTGTTCGGGACGATCCGGGTGGCGGGGACGGTGATCTGGGCTACCGACCTGATCGAAACGCGCGCGACCGATGGCGGAGGCAAGGGCGCGCCGGACACGATCCGATACAGCTATTCGGCCTCTTTCGCGGTGCTGCTGTCGGCCGGGGCGATCCGGGGCGTCCGGCGCATATGGGCTGACGGCAAGCTGCTGCGCGGCGCGGCGGGGGACTTCAAATCCGCCACGGGCTTTCGCCTTTATACCGGCGACGAGGGGCAGGCGCCCGACCCGTTGATCGCGAGCGCCGTTCGCGTCGACCGGGCAACGGCAATGCGGGGACAGGCCTATGCCGTGTTCGAGGGGATGGCGCTGGCCGACTATGCCAATCGCATCCCGTCGCTGACGTTCGAGGTGGAGGCGGATGCCGGCTCCGTTGACGCAGGTGTCATTGCGGCCGCGATTGCCGAGGGGGGCGTCGCGGGTGAAGCGGCGCTGACGCCGGGGATGGACGGCTTTTCCGCTCATGGCGGCAGCCGACGCGCCGTGGCGGAGATGCTGGCGAGCGCGACAGGCGCCTGGTTCGCGCCGCTTGGCGATCGGCTGGCGATGCGTGCTGGCGAAGGGGGCGCCGTGGCGGTGGCCGACAGCGGCTGTGGCGGTGCGCGGGGCGTGCGGGCGATCAGTGCGGGCGATCAGGCGCCGCGCGTGGTGACGATCGGTCATTATGATGCGGCGCGCGACTATCAGGCGGGCCTTCAGCGCGCGACGCGGACCGGGGGCGGCTGGCGCGAGCAGCATGTCGAATTGCCGGCGGTGATGTCCGCCGAAGCTGCGAAGCGGACGGCGGCGGCAATACTGGTCCGGGCGGAGGCCGACCGGTGGCGGCGGCGCGTGTATCCGGGCTGGGCGGGGCTGGCCATCGCCCCGGGCGATCGGGTCGCGGTTGAGGGCGATGCCACACCCTATCGCGTCACTGGCTGGAGCCTTGAGGGGATGGCCGTCGAGCTGGAGCTGGCCCCCATCGCGGTCGCCACCGCCTCTGCCGCGGCGTCGGCGGGTGCGCCGGTCGTGGCGCCGGACCGCGTACATGGGCGCACCATCCTGATCGCGGCGGAACTGCAGCCCCTGACCGGTGACCTGCCCGCGCGGCCGCAAGTGTCGATCATGGCGGCGGGAACGGCGCCGGGGTGGCGGGGCGCGAGCCTGTTGCAGAGCGACGATGGCGGGTCGAGCTGGCGCACCGCCGGGCAATTGCGCGCGCCGTCGGTGATGGGCGAGGTCGTCGTGCCGCCGGGGTCGGCGCTGGCGGGGATCGAGGATCGGGCCAATACGATCGTCGTCGAACTGGCCCATGCGGAAATGGCGCTGGCGGGCGCCGATGCGGTTGCGCTGGACCGGGGCGGCAATCTGGCGCTGGTCGGCAATGAGCTGATCCAATTCGCGCGGGCCGAGGCGTTGGGCGGCCGGCGCTGGCGCCTCCACCGGCTGTGGCGTGGGCGGCGGGGTACGGAAGGAGCGATCGCGGCGCATGTCGCTGGTGAGCGCTTTACCTTGTTGCAGGCTGACAACGTGATGGTGTTGCCGGTGGACCCGCCTATCGGCGCCACGCTTGTCTTTGCCGCGACCGGCGTTGGTGACGGGGACGAGCCGGTGTCCGTCGCAACGACATTGACGGGCGCATCGGTAGTGCCGCCGTCGCCCGTCCATGGTCGCTTGCTCCCGACAAGCGACGGCGGGCTGAGGGTTGAGTGGCAACGCCGCAGCCGTGCCGGCTGGCACTGGATCGACGGTGTCGATGCGCCGCTGATCGAAGAACGGGAGCGGTACCGGGTGACGCTGATCCGGGTCGGGGCCGGGCCGATGGTGCTGGAGACCGACAGGCCCGCCGTGACCCTGAATGCCGCCGAGTGCGTGGGCCTGACCGCAATCGAGATCGTGCAGATCGGCACCCACGGCGCATCGCTGCCGCACGTCATCATGCTGGAGGAATAGCGACATGGCCGACGAAACCACTTTGCGCCACGCTTTGCCGTTGATCGCGGCGGGACAGGCACAAAAGGAGATGACGCATAATGAGGCGCTGGCGCGGCTGGACATGCTGGTCATGGCGGCTGCGATCGACCTGGCCGACATTCCACCTGCCGACCCTGTGGCGGGCGAATGCTGGATCGTCGGGCAGTCGCCGACCGGCGCGTGGAGCGACAGCGCGGGCAAGCTGGCGGGCTGGACGCCGAACGGCTGGCGCTATGCCGATCCGCGAGAGGGCATGACCGTCTGGCTGATCGCCAGCCAGTGCGTTGCTGCCTGGCGGCAGGGGCTGTGGCGTGTTGGCGAGGTGACGGCCACCGCCCTGCACATCGGCGGGCAGCAGGTCGTCGGCGCAAGGCAGGACGCTATTCCCGCGCCGACAGGCGGGGCCAATCCCGACGCGGAAGCACGTGTCGCCATCGACCGGATCCTTGATGCGCTGAAGGCCCATGGTCTGGTCGCAACAGCTTGATCTGTGTTGTTTTAGCAACAGGGGCCAGATTTGTTTCGCTTGCGTGGAAACCAAGCCAAATGTAGGGAGTTTGCGCTGTCCGTAGTGACAACCGAGAAAGGGGATTATGATGCGGAAGCTTGCCGTAGCCGTGGCGCTTGCGACCACGGCTCTCAGCACGCCTGCCTTCGCCCGCGATGGTGCGTGGTATGTAGGCGTTGAAGGCGGTGCGATGATTGTCGAAGATATCGACTTCGCCCTCGCCGACACTGACACTCAGGTGCTCAGCACCGATTCTAACTATGGCTGGGATGTCGACGGTATCGTCGGCTATGACTTCGGCGCGTTCCGTCTGGAAACCGAAGTCGGCTATCGTCGCGCTGCTGCTGAAGAGCATCAGACCTCGGTGGCTCTGGCCGGAATTCCCGCAGGCATCTATGGCGAGGACCGTTCGTTCGGCCGCGCCTCGGCGCTCAGCTTCATGCTGAACGGCTTGCTGGACTTCGGTGAAGATGACGGGATCCAGGGCTTCGTCGGCGGTGGTGCCGGTGTTGCTCGCGTCAAGTACGAGAACTACGGCATCGCGCCGGTCAACCTGCTTGACGACAGCGACACCGTGTTCGCGTGGCAGGCGATTGCAGGCGTTCGCGCGCCGATCAGCGACAACATCGACGTTTCGCTGAAGTATCGCTTCTTCAACGCCGACAATGTGACGACGGTCGCCAACACTGGCGATGCGGTTGACTCGCGCTTCCGTTCGCACAGCCTGCTGGGTGGCGTGGTGTTCAACTTCGGCGAACCGACCCCGCCTCCGCCGCCGCCTCCGCCCCCGCCTCCGCCTCCGCCCCCGCCGCCGCCTCCGCCTCCGCCGCCGCCGGCTGAAGTGGTCTGCACGCCGGGGCCGTACATCGTGTTCTTCGAGTGGGATCGCTCGGACATCACGCCTGAAGCGGCAAGCATCCTCGACAACGCGATCTCGGCCTACCAGAACTGCGGTAACGCGCAGGTCATGCTGGCCGGTCACGCCGACAAGTCGGGTGCCGCTTCGTACAACGTCGGTCTGTCGCAGCGTCGCGCCGATGCGACCCGTGCGTACATGTCGGGCCGTGGCATCCCCGATGGCAGCATCTCGACCGAAGCGTTCGGTGAATCGCAGCCTCGCGTCGACACCGCCGATGGTGTGCGCGAACTGCAGAACCGTCGCGTGGAAGTCACCTACGGTCCCGGCGCGGGCATGTAATCGCGCCGGTCCCGATGGGACTGGAAATTGGGGAGGTCGGGCAACCGGCCTCCCCTTTTTTATTGTGCGAAGTCAGGCGGCTCTGCACGGACTTATGCGAGTGCCGCGCTTGGCGGGTGCCGAAGCGCAAGGCGGCGTGGTCGCATCGAACCCGCGATGTGGCCCGGTCTGAATGTTGAACGGTTGCAGGAGGGGCCGCCCGGAGCCGATGGGCCTCAGTCGGGCAGGACGCGTCGGCGACAACTGAAGCTGTCAAACGCCGTGTTGCCGTCCGAAGACCGCGCTGCGTTCGACCCGACAGCGGCGGCAATCACGCCTTCCATACGCGTTAATCGAACTCGCAGGGCGCAACCCCATCCTGTCCGGCGGAGCAGAGGTTCGCTGATCGCGCAAGCAATGCGCCGGGCGGAGCGTGGATGGCGGTTCGGCCGATCTGCTATCGTCGCTGGGCATTCTGGTGCGTATGTTGCTCGTTAGGCAGATCGCGCCCAGGGCTTGGCCTGATCATTTGAGTCAGTGTGTGGGTCCGCTACCGCCATTCACCGCCAGCCTGTTCAGCTACCGCGCGAAGTGCGCGCCTGATCCCGCCAAGGTCCGGTAAGATGCGGGCGTGGCAACGGCTCGACCACAAGATCAACTGCGCGCGACCTCGCTCACGCTGCCCGCGAACGCTTCGAAATCGCGCGCTTCGCGAAAGTCCTTATAGACGCTGGCGAAGCGGATATAGGCGACGGAATCCAGCCCCTTGAGGCCCTCCATCACCATCTCGCCGATGCGGGTCGAGCTGACCTCGCCTTCGCCGCCGGTTTCGAGCTGTCGCTGAATGCCCGAGACGAGTTGCTCGATGCGGACCTGATCGATGGGACGCTTGCGACATGCGATTGCCACCGAACGCAACAGCTTGTCGCGGTCGAACGGTTCGCGACGCGGCTCGCTGGCATTGGCTTCGGATTTCAGCACCACGAGCTCGCGCAGCTGAATACGCTCGAACGTGGTGAAGCGCGCGGCGCAGGCCGTGCACTGTCGACGGCGCCGGATGGCCGACCCGTCTTCAGACGGGCGGCTATCCTTCACCTGGCTGTCGTCATGGCCGCAAAATGGGCAGCGCATTCAGATGCCCGGCCCCTGCCTGTTCTTCTTCGCCTTGAAATAGGCATAGCCGGCGCCGGCAGCCGCGCCGATCACCGGCCCGACGAACGGCACCGGGATTGCGACGACGGCGCCCAGCGCGCCCCATTTGGCCATGCTCTTGCCCAGCGGCTTGTCGATATCCATTCGGTCAGATCCTTCAGTAGATCGGGAAGCGCTCGCACAATGCGCGCACGCGGTTCCGAACGTCCGCTTCGACCGAAGGGTCCCCGTGCTCACCCTTTGCCTTGAGGCCGTCGAGCACGTCGGCGATCATGTGGCCGATCTCACGGAACTCGACCGTGCCGAAGCCGCGCGTGGTGCCCGCCGGGCTGCCGACGCGGATGCCGCTGGTCTTGACCGGGGGCAGGGGATCGAACGGGATGCCGTTCTTGTTGCAGGTGATGGCAGCGCGTTCCAGCGCTTCGTCCGCATCGCGGCCGGTGACGCCGAGCGGCGACAGGTCGACCAGCGCCAGATGCGTGTCGGTGCCGCCCGCGACCAGATTGGCGCCGCGTTCACCCAGCGTCGCCGCCAGCACCTTGGCGTTTTCGACGACGGCGGCAATGTAGCTCTTATAGTCGGGACGCAGAGCCTCACCAAAGGCGACCGCCTTGGCGGCGATGACGTGCATCAGCGGACCGCCCTGAAGGCCGGGGAAGACCGCCGAGTTGATCTTCTTGGCGATGGCTTCGTCATTGGTCATGATCATGCCGCCACGCGGGCCGCGCAGCGTCTTGTGCGTGGTGGTGGTCACGACATGCGCATGGCCGAAGGGCGTGGGGTGCAGGCCGCCGGCGACGATGCCCGCAAAGTGCGCCATGTCGACCATGAAGGTCGCGCCAACCTCATCCGCGATCGCACGGAAGCGGGCGAAGTCGATCTGGCGCGGATAGGCCGAGCCGCCCGCGATGATCAGCGTGGGGCGATGTTCCTTGGCCAGCGCCTCGACCTGATCGAAGTCGATCAGATGATCCTCGCGGCGCACGCCATATTGCACGGCGTTGAACCACTTACCCGACATTGCCGCGCGTGCGCCGTGCGTCAGGTGCCCGCCCGCATCCAGGCTCATGCCCAGAATGGTGTCTCCGGGCTTGGTCAGCGCCAGCATCACCGCGCCATTGGCCTGCGCGCCCGAATGCGGCTGAACGTTGGCGAAGTTACAGCCGAAGATCGCCTTGGCGCGCTCGATCGCCAGCGTTTCCACGGCGTCGGAGGGGGCGCAACCCTGATAATAACGCTTGCCGGGATAACCCTCGGCGTATTTGTTGGTGAAGACGCTGCCCTGCGCCTCCAGCACCGCCTTGGACACGATATTCTCGCTGGCGATCAGTTCGATCTGGTGCCGTTCACGCTCCAGCTCGCTCGATACGCCGGCGAACACTTCGGGGTCCGCCTGTTCCAGCGCGCGGGTAAAGAAGCCGTCGGGCTGGACATCCGACAGGGTGCTGGGATTGGTGCTCATGCGCCGGGCCTTTCGAGTCGAGTAGGAGCGGGGACGGGCGCCCCGTTTGCCGGTTCCTCTAATGGCTGGCGCGGGTGAATGCCACTATTGATGATGGGGATGTAGCCATGGTGCTCAACCATCCGCCGCCCGCCGGGGAATGGTCCTTGCCACCGCCGGCGAAGCTGCTGGGGTTGGCCGGGTTGTTGCCGCAACTGGCCGCGGCAGGTGTCGTCACGGTAATGCCGCGCGAAGCGACTTTTGCGGCCCAGGCGCTGGGTTTTGCCTATGCCAGCCTGATCCTGAGTTTTCTGGGCGGATTGTGGTGGGGACTGGCCGCCACGCGGCGCGACGCGCCCGGCTGGATCTATGTCGCGGCGGTTGCGCCCAGCCTGTTCGCGCTGGCCTGCGCGACACCATGGGCGGTGGGCTGGTCGTGGCCCGGGCCGTCGCTGGTGGCGCTGGCGCTGGCAATCTGGGCAAGCCTGCTTATCGACATGCGACTGGTGAAGGCCGGTTTGGCGCCCGGTTGGTGGATGCGTTTGCGATTCCCGTTGTCGCTGGTGCTGGGCGGCCTGACGCTGATCGTCGCACTTGCCGCTTAGCTGGGCGGCGTGCTGAGCTTTTCGACGCGGGCGACGTGGCGGTCGCCGCCAAAGTCGGTGGTCAGAAACGCCTCCACACAGGCGCGCGCCATGTCCGGGCCGATCAGGCGCGCGCCCATGGCGATCACATTGGCGTCATTATGTTCGCGCGCCAGCCGGGCGGAGACCGGTTCGGACACCAGCGCACAGCGGCAGGCGGCAACCCGGTTGATCGCGATCGAAATGCCGATCCCCGAACCGCAAAGCGCGATGCCCATTGCGTCCGATCGACCGGCGACGGCCTGCGCCAGTCGATAGCCATAGTCGGGATAATCCACTCGCTCGCTGGTTTCGGGGCCGAGGTCATGGACATCATGGCCCTCCTCGCGAAGCCAGTCCACCAGCGCCGCCTTCAGTTCGATCGCGGCGTGGTCTGAGGCGAGGAAGATCGAACGGGTCATCGCGCGTTTCCGGTAACTGGGGATGCCGGTCCCTAGCCGACCGCCGGGGCGTTGCCTAGCTTGAGGATCAAGCCACGGAGAATGCCATGAAACATGCTGCCGCCCTGATCGCCCTGTCACTGGGCGTATCCGCCTGTGGATCGCCCGAGCCGACGCCTGGTCCGGTGGAGGATGAGGCGCTGGCTGCCGAAAATCGCGCCGGACTGGCGGGCGATGTCGTCGAATTGCCGGGTGGCGAGGGTGCGGCGGTGGACGATGCGAAAACCACGCCTGAGGCGATTGCGCGCGCCGATGGGTGGGTCGGTCGCTGGCGCGGCGTCGAGGGGCTGAATCTGGTCGTCGCGCAAGGCGATGCGCCGGGACGCTATCGTCTCGACATGCAATATTCGCTGGATGACCGGGGCGTGTTCGACGGCGTCGCGACCGACGAGGGCATCGCTTTTTCCCGGCCCGACGGCGCACAGGTGCTAAAGGCTGGCGATGGCAACGCCACGGGCCTGAAATGGCTGGCGGGCAAGAGCGACTGTCTGATCGTGAAGCCGGCGGAGGGTTATTGCCGCGATTGACGCGATAGGTTCGCGCAACTGTCGCGGGCGCGTCACCGGAACGCCGCGCCCCTGTCACACCGGGCACCTATGGCGCGGCCATGCTGTCGCATGCCAAAGCTCCCGCCAATCGCGCCGTTCGCGGCGCGGTGCATCGCCATGAGCATCTGACCCGACAGGGGCTGCTTGAACGCACATTCACTTTTGCGTTTCGCGGTCTGGTCTATGCCCAGATCTGGGAGGATCCGGCGGTCGATCTGGAAGCACTGGCGATCACGCCCGATTCCCACGTCGTGACGATTGCCAGCGGCGGCTGCAATGTCTTGTCATATCTGACCGCCGATCCGGCCAAGATCACGGCGGTCGACCTGAACACCGCGCATATCGCGCTGAACCGCCTGAAGCTGGCGGCGGCGCGGCACCTGCCCGATCACGCCGCATTCCATCGCTTTTTCGGACAGGCCAATCGCCCGGAAAATGTCGACGCCTATCGCCGCCATGTCCGCCCGCATCTGGACGAGATGACGCGCCGTTACTGGGAGGGGCGCGACCTGATCGGGCGTCGACGCATCGGCGGGTTTCAGAAGGGCTTTTATCGCAAGGGCCTGTTGGGCGGATTCATCGGCGCTGCGCATCTGGTTGCCCGCCTGCACGGGCTGAACCCGCGCGAGATGCTGAACGCGCGTTCGATCGAGGAGCAGCGCGAGATTTTCCGGACGCGCTTTGCCCCCGTGTTCGATCGCCGCTTCGTCCGCTGGCTGGTCGATCAGCCGGCCTCGCTGTTCGGCCTGGGCATTCCGCCCGCTCAATATGAGGCACTGGCGGGTGACGATCCGCAGGGCATTTCTGCCGTGCTGCGCCACCGGCTGGAAAAGCTGGCCTGCGATTTCCCGTTGAGCGACAATTATTTCGCGTGGCAGGCATTCGGGCGCGGTTACGGCGAGGGGCCGCAGGCACCGCTGCCGCCCTATCTGAAGCCCGAAAATCACGCGATCGTGCAGGGCCGCGTCGACCGGGTCGAGGTGCGCCATGCCAATATGTGCGACTATCTGGACGGCATGCCCGACGCGTCGCTGGACCGATATATCCTGCTCGATGCACAGGACTGGATGACCGATGCGGTGCTGACCCGGTTGTGGAGCGCGATCACGCGCACCGCGCGACCGGGTGCGCGCGTCCTGTTCCGCACGGCGGCGGGGCCGACGCTGTTGCCGGGCCGGGTGCCGCAGGCGATCCTGGACCAATGGGATTATCGCGCCGACGAATCGGCCGACTTCACGCGACGCGACCGGTCGGCCATCTATGGCGGCGTTCACCTGTACGTCCTGAAGGGATGATGGGGAGCGATCACGCGCGACGCATGGACGCGATCTATGCCGGGCAACGGCATATCTATGACCTGACGCGCAAATATTACCTGCTGGGCCGCGACGGGTTGATCGACGATCTTGCGCCGCGCGCCGGTGACAATGTGGTTGAGGTTGGCTGCGGAACGGGTCGCAACCTGATCCTGGCGGCGCGGCGCTGGCCGCAGGCGCGCTGCTATGGCTTCGACATTTCCCGCGAGATGCTGGAGACGGCGGCGGGGAAGGTCGCGCGCACGGGATTGTCGCCGCGCATCACGCTGGCCCAGGGCGACGCGACTGACTGGAGCCCGCGCGCTCTGTTCGGGATCGACGCAGCGGACCGCATTTTCATGAGCTATACTCTGTCGATGATCCCCGACTGGCAGGGCGCGATCGCTGCGGCATGCGATGTGCTGGCGCCGGGCGGTTCGCTGCACATCGTCGATTTCGGCCAGCAGGAGGGGCTGCCCGCACCGTTCCGCGCCGCATTGTTCGCGTGGCTCGACCGGTTCGACGTGACGCCGCGCGCCGATCTGCAGTCGTGGCTGCGGATCGCCGCAGAAGGCAGCGGCCTGACGCTGGCGTTCAGGCCGCTCTATCGCGGCTATGCGTGGAGCGCGGTGCTCCGCAGGCCTGTCTGACCGCCGTCAGTTCGCGGCCATCGCGATGCCGGCGCCCAGTTGACCGCACTGGCGCACCTGCCACTCGTCCTTGCGCCAGCACTTCTCGTTGATGAAATCGGGCAGGCGCGGCTGATAGGTTTGCAGGGTATAGGCATAGCCGCCATAGGGAAATTGCTGTTCGCCCCATGCGGTCAGGGCGTTGCGAAGTTCCCGCAGCCGCCGCGCAGCCACATCGTGCAATTGCCCGCGAGGCGCGTGGATCGCATCTTCGCCGATGCTGCCTGCGGTCTGGCAGAAAATGCGTTGCGCGGACACGGTCGAATAGCCCGAATAGACGCGTGTGCCGAACTGGTCGAACGCGGTCTGACCAGCCTTTACCGTCTTATTCGTGCGTCGGAAATATTTGCCAAGCGTGGCAAAGCTGGCCGCAAGCTCGGTATCATGATCCTTGAGCATGCCGTTATAGTTGCGCAGCGTCAGCAGGGTCGGCTCAAACTGGCATTGCAAGGCAGCGACGTTCAGCGCCGCACGCAAATTCCAGACCATTGCCGCGTCCAGCTCCTCGCGAGTGGCACCGGGCAGATCCATGCCCAGAATGCCCGGCTCACTGCCGGTCACACGCTCGCCCACCAGGTCCTTCGACTTGAAATAGAACTGCGCGTTTGCCGGCGTTGCCGCCATGCCCATCACCGCGGCCGCCAATATGCCGCCGATCTTACGCACCAGTTTCATCACATCCCCTCGACACTCGGACACGCCCCCTTTTCGGACGATGCCAGCGTTAAGCCTTTTTGGTGCGAGGCAGAAGGGCCAATTTTCTGGCGCCACCGTAACCTGATGAGGAAACGCCGTTCTAAAACAAAGGGGCCGCCCGCATCGCGGACGGCCCCTTCGTATATCAAGTGACCCGCGCCGAGGCGCTGGCCAACACGATTACATCGCGTTGGTGGTCGCTTCGTTCGACATCATCATGTCGTTCGACATCATGGTGTCGTTCATCATCATGGCGTCGTTGCCCATGGTGCCGTCGACCGCGGTCATGTTGTCGGTCATCGTGCCGTCCATCATCGGATCGGTCGTGTTCAGGTCGGTGACAACGGTGTTCTCGGTCGTCGGCTCGGTGTTGCCGCCGCAGGCCGAAACCAGCAGCGCGGCGCTGGCGATCATCGAACCGGTAACGACCTTGGAGATGAGTGCACGCATGTAGAGCTCCCTAGATAGCGGATTTGGCTGGCCTTGCCGGCCGTTAATACCCAAACCGGAGTGGACATTAAACGCTATGCCGACGCCCCTCAAGTCTACAATTGGTATCAACTCCAACCAGGGCACCCAGGAACGCCGGGGCCGATAACGCCAGGGCGGCATCAAAAGTTTCCGGTTTCACTGATTTTCCAATTAGTTGCGTGCTGGTCACCGGGAATTCGGGCAGCCCGCACGGGACGATTCCGCCGAAATGCGACAGATCCGGCGACAGGTTTACCGAAAAGCCGTGCAGCGTCACCCATTGGCGCACGCGTACGCCGATCGCGCCGATCTTTGCCTCGGCCCCGCCCTCGCGCGTCCAGATGCCGACGCGGCCCTCCACGGGATAAGCGTCGACCCCGCAATGACCGAGCGCCGCAATCACCCATTGTTCCAGCGCATGGACATAGCAGCGCACATCACGACCGCGCCGCGACAGGTCGAGCATCACATAGCCGATCCGCTGGCCCGGCCCGTGATAGGTGTATCGCCCGCCGCGCCCGGTCTTGAATACCGGAAAGCGCGGGTCGATCAGTTCGGCCGGATCGGCGCTGGTGCCCGCGGTATAAAGCGGCGGGTGTTCGAGCAGCCAGATACGCTCCGGCGCTTCGCCGGCGCGAATGGCGGCGACGCGCGCTTCCATCGCCTCGACCGCCTGGGGGTAGGGGACGGGTTCGGGTTCGATCCGCCATTCGATACCGTCGGGCAGCGGGGGCGGAGACGCAGGCTGTGGCAAGTCCATTCGGCTTGGTCTAGTGCGAGAGAGGAATACGGAACAGGTCCGGTATGCAAGTGAGGGGGTGCGGGGCAATGGTCAAGATGACGAGTGTCTGGGACCGCACCAGCGATTTTCTGCGCGACGACGGGGCACGGGTGCTGCCGGTCGCAATCGGGCTGATCTTTCTGCCCAATCTGCTGAGCGGCGTGGCTGATGGCGCCGTCGCCGGCCAGCCGGGGGCGTTGTCGGCGACGGCTGGCATCGCCGCTATTGCCTTTACCCTGCTGACCCTGTGGGGCGGGGCGGCGATCACCGCGTTGGCGATGCGTGCTTCCCCGCCGGGCGTGGCGGTGGCTCATGCCGGGCGGCGGTTGCCCGCGATCATCGGCTTGACGCTGTTGCTGTTGCTGGCGGCGGCGCTGCTGGTCATGCCGTTTGCGGCGATTCTGCTCGCCGGGGGCGTGGACATGGCCGCGCTTGAGGCGGCGGGATCGACCCTGCCCGACATGGACGGCCGGACGACGATGATGCTGCTGGCTTACGGCGCCTTGTTGTCGATCGTGTCGCTGTGGGTTTCGGCCCGGCTGCTGCTGCTGGTCCCGGTGGTGCTGGCGGAGCGCCTGGGGGTGGGCGCGATCAGGCGGGTCTGGTCACTGACGCGGGGCCATGGCCTGCGCCTGGTCGGTGTCCTCTTGTTATACGGTCTGGTCGCAGCGGTCGCCACCATGGCGGTGGGTGCCGTCGCCGGTCTGGTGGGAGCGTTGCTGTCGGGCGACGCGCCGGGCATCAGCATCGGCACGATCATTGCGGCTACGGCCAGCGCGATCGTCGCCACCTTGCTGAGCGTCGTGCAAAGCGCCTTTGTCGGCAAGCTCTATACCGCGCTCGCGCCCGGGGCCGAGCCTGAGGAATATGTTGCGTGAAACTGTCCAATGTTTTTGCCATGGCGGGGGCGATGTGGCGTAGCGAACGCGCGCTGGTGATGCCGCTGGCGGGGCTGTTCTATTTCCTGCCGTCGCTTGCGCTGTTGTTGCTGTTGCCGGGCGCGCCGCCGCCGGCCGATCCGGGGAGCGATGCCGCGCTCGACGCGCTGCTTGCCTATGCCCGCGACAATGCCGGTGCGATCATCAGCGCCAATGTGGTGCAGCTGGTTGGAGCGGTGATCCTCTATACCCTGTTCCTTGCGCCCGGTCGGCCGACCTTGGGAGAGACGATGTCGCTGGCCGCCGCCCGGATCGTCAGCTTTGCGCTGGCATCGATTCTGGTGATGGCGGCGCTGACGGTCAGCGCGCTGCTGGTCGTGCCCGCCCTGTATCTGATCGGCCGCTTCTTTCTGGTCGGTACCGTCATCGCCGCTGAGCGGCGCACGCCGGTGGAGGCGATTGCGCGCTCGATCGAACTGACGCGCGGGCGCGGCTGGTGGTGCTTCATCGCCGCTGCCGTGCCGTTCCTTGCAGGGCAAGTGGCAGTGTCGGTCGCGGGCGGATTCTACAGCGCGCTGGTTCTGGCAGGCGTCGACAGTGCGGTCGGGCACCTGTTCTTCAACGGGCTTGCGGCGCTGGGGTCGACCTTTGCCTGGGTGTTGACCCTGCTGGTCAAGATCGTCGTTTATCGCCGCCTGAGCAGCGGGACCTGAGGCGCCAGGCTTTCGTCCAGCACGCCGATCAGGCGCGGGTCGGCAAAGGTTTCGACAGTACGCCCGACCGCCTCGAACCCCTGCGCGCGATAGAAGTTGAGCGCGCTGGGGTGGTCGAGCGAGCAGGTGTTGACGCGCACGCATTCGACCCCCGGCCGCCACGCCAGCGCCATGGCCATCGCCATCAGCCACCGGCCATGGCCCGCGCCGGTCAGTTCGGGGATCAGTCCGAAATAGTCGATCATGCACAGCGCCGCCGTCGTGTGCGACAGCTCCAGCAGCCCGACTTCCACGCCCGCCCGATCGGTTACGACCTGAACCTGCGTTTCGGGGCGGTGGGTGAGCGCAATCAGCCGCGCATCATCCATCACCAGCCGCGAATACCACAGCCACGGTCCGCCCACGCGGGCGAACAGCGCGCGATATTTGGCGGGGTCGGGCGCATCCCAACGGACCAGCCTGAACGGAGATGGCGGCATGGGCCGCGCGGCTGGCCGCTTTTGCATCTCCAGCGTCGTCACCACCGCGGCGACATGGCCTTCGGGCACCGGGTGCAACCCCATCGCCCTACTCCCAGGTGGCGAGCGGCGGCAGGCTCATCAGGATCGCGTCGATATTCCCCCCGGTCTTCAACCCGAACAGCGTGCCGCGATCATAGACCAGGTTGAACTCGGCATAGCGCCCGCGCCACGCCAACTGCCGCGCGCGGTCTGCATCGGTGAAGGGCATGTCCATCCGCCGCCGCACAATGGGCGGATAGGCGGCCAGAAACGCCTCGCCCACCGCCCTGGTAAAGGCGAAATCGGCGTCGAAGTCGTTTTCCAGATGGTCGTAGAAAATCCCGCCGACGCCGCGATGGACCTGGCGGTGGGGAATCCAGAAATAATCGTCGGCCCATGCCTTGAACCGCGGATAATATCCGCCGTCATGGGCGTCGCACGCCGCCTTCAGCACGCCGTGAAACTCGGCGGTATCCGCGTCATAGGGGATGGGCGGATTCAGGTCCGCGCCGCCGCCGAACCAGCGTTTGGTCGTGGCAAGAAATCGCGTGTTCATGTGCACGGCAGGCACATGCGGATTGGCCATGTGCGCGACCAGGCTGATGCCCGTCGCGAAGAAGCGGGGGTCCTCATCCGCGCCGTGGATCGAGCGGGCGAAATCGCCCTCGAACGTGCCGCCGACGGTCGAGACGTTGACGCCGACCTTCTCGAACACCCGGCCCTTCATTACCCCGCGCACGCCCCCGCCGCCGGGTGCGCCGGACGGATCGGTCCGGTCCCAGGCGGTATATTCGAACGCCGCGTCCGACCCGGCTTCCCGCTCGATCGCCTCGAACTCGGCGCAGACGCGGTCGCGCAGCGATTCGAACCAGGTGCGGGCGGCGGTCTGTTGCGGGTCGAGCGGTGGCATGGCCGCTCTATCCGGCACCGCACGGGCGCGTGCAAGCGCAGGAATGATGCCGCGCTGGCGTTTGCGCGATTAGCCTGCCTTCTCCGCTTTTTTCCCTTGCCAGTTACGGCCACCCGTCAGTTTGCCGCAATGCCTCCGCCGCGACGATCCCCGCCGATACCGCGACGTTCAACGACCGCATTCCCGCCACCATCGGCAAGCGCACGCGCATGTCGGCGCGCGCATGGACGTCATCGGGCACGCCCGCACCTTCGCTGCCGAACAACAGGATGTCGCCCGGCTCGAACCGGGCTTCGTCCAGCCTGACCGCACCCTTGGTGGTTGCCAGCACGATTCGTCCCGTCACTTGGGCCAGGAATGTGTCCCAGTCGGGGTGGCGGCGCATGTCCACCGCATCGGCATAATCCATGCCAGAGCGGGCCATTGCCCGCGTGCCGAAGGGAAAACCCATCGGCTCGATCAGGTCGACACCGACGCCAAGACAGGCGCCCAGGCGCAGGATCGTGCCGACATTGCCGGCGATGTCGGGCTGAAACAGTGCGATACGCACGACGATTTGCTCCCGATTAAGTGAGGGGCGGCCAAAAGGGGAGTTGGCAAAAGGGGGCTGCCATGTCTATCAGGCCGAGCGCCCGGTTTCGGAGCCGAGCCGTGCGTGCGCCTATTCCGCCCGACGCCCGTCCGGGGGGACATCGCGGAAATGGGTGGCAACGACAAAAGATTTCAAGGGCTGATGCATGGCAAGCGCTGACAATATGGTCCCGCCGGGCGAATCGCCCCAAGGCTATGAAGACACGGTCGCCGATCCCCGGCGCCGGGACTATCTGGCGATCGGCGCGGTCGCCTTTGCCGGAGTGGGCGCTGGCGTGATCGCGCTGCCGCTCATCAACTCGATGAGCCCGTCCGCCGATGTGCTGGCGCTGTCCACGACCGAGGTCGATCTGTCGGCGATCCAGCCGGGCCAGTCGATCAAGGCCAGCTTTCGCAAGCAGCCGCTGTTCGTGCGCAATCTGACGCCGGCGGAAATCGCTGAGGCGGAGAAGGTCAGCGTTTCCGAATTGCGCGATCCCCAGACGCTGGCGGAGCGGACCAAGGAGGGCAAGTCGAACTGGCTGGTCACGCTTGGCGTCTGCACCCATCTGGGCTGCGTGCCGCTGGGCGCGGGCGAGGGTGAGAATAAGGGGCCGTTCGGCGGCTATTTCTGCCCGTGCCATGGCTCGGCCTATGACACTGCCGGCCGCATCCGCTCCGGCCCGGCGCCGACCAACCTGGCCGTGCCCGAATATTCGTTTTCCAACGACACGACGATCGTGGTCGGCTGAGGAGGAAACTGAGAAATGAGCTTCCCCTGGGCCAAGCAGTACGAGCCGAAGGTGCCGGTCATGAAGTGGCTGGACGACCGCCTGCCGCTCCCGCGCCTCGTCTATAACGCGGTCGGCGCCGGATATCCGGTCCCGCGCAACCTGAATTATTTCTGGAACTTCGGCGTGCTGGCCGGTGCCGCGCTCGCCATCCAGATCATCACCGGCATCGTGCTGGCGATGCATTATTCGACCGACGCGAACACCGCGTTCTTTTCGGTCGAAGCGATCATGCGCGACGTGAATGCGGGCTGGTTCCTGCGTTACGCGCACGCAAATGGCGCATCGATGTTCTTCATCGTCGTCTACATCCACATCGCCCGCGGCCTTTATTACGGTTCGTACAAGGCTCCGCGCGAAATGGTGTGGTTGCTGGGCGTCGTCATCTTCCTGCTGATGATGGCCACCGCCTTCATGGGCTATGTCCTTCCCTGGGGTCAGATGAGCTTCTGGGGGGCGCAGGTGATCACCGGCTTCTTCTCCGCCATTCCGGTGGTGGGTGAGACGATCCGCGTGTGGCTGCTGGGCGGCTATGCCCCCGATGCGGCGGCGCTCAACCGCTTCTTCTCGCTCCACTATCTGCTGCCGTTCGTGATCGCGGGCGTCATCATCCTGCACATCTGGGCGCTGCACATCCCCGGCTCGTCGAACCCGGCGGGCGTGGAAGTGAAGGGTCCGCAGGATACCGTGCCGTTCCACCCATACTACACCGCCAAGGATGGCGTGGGCGTGGGCGTGTTCCTGCTGGTCTTTGCCTTCTTCCTGTTCTTCCAGCCGAACCTGCTCGGCCACCCGGACAACTACATCCCGGCCAACCCGCTTTCGACGCCCGCGCACATCGTGCCCGAATGGTATTTCCTGCCTTTCTACGCGATCCTGAAGTCGTTCACCGTCGACTTCATCCTGCCGGCGAAGCTGTGGGGCGTGCTGGCGATGTTCGGCTCAATCCTGCTGCTGTTCTTCCTGCCGTGGCTGGATGCATCGCCGGCGCGGACGGCGAATCATCGCCCGCGTTACCGCATGTTCCTGATCGTGCTGCTCTTCGACGTGCTGATCCTGGGTTATGTTGGCGGTGCGGAAGCGAACAAGTGGAACGTGCTGATCGGCCAGATCACGACCGCTTATTACTTCCTCCACTTTCTCGTCATCCTGCCGATCGTGTCGGCGACCGAGCGTCCCAAGCCGGTCCCCAATTCGATCACCGAGGCCGTGTTGAAGGGCAAGGGCGGCACTGCCCCCACCCACAGCGCGATCGAGGGTGAACCCAACCCGATGCCGGCCGAATAAGGACAAGGGCGAACACATGACCCGCATCATCGCACCGCTTATCGGGCTGGGCTTTGCCTTCGTCCTCGTGCTCGGCCTGTTCGGCACGATCACGACCGAGGCCGAAGCGCCGACCGCCGAACATGAGTTCCATCTCGCGCCCAAGCATGTGGACCTCGCGTCCAACGGCCTGTTCGGCAAGTTCGACCGCCAGCAGCTGCAGCGCGGCTTCCAGGTCTTCAAGGAAGTTTGCGCCGCCTGTCACTCGATCGACCTGGTCGCCTTCCGCGATCTGTCGGCGCTCGGCTATACCGAGGCCGAGGTTAAGGCGATCGCCGACCAGTGGGCGATCGAACAGCCGGGCGTGAACCCGGAAACGGGTGAGGCGGCCACGCGCAAGAACCTGCCTTCGGACAAGTTCCCCAAGGTCTATGCCAACGAAGTGGCGGCTCGCGCGGCGAACAACAATGCGATCCCGCCCGACCTGTCGCTGCTGACCAAGGCGCGGCCGGATGGTGCGAATTACCTTTATTCGCTGCTGACCGGTTATCAGGAACCGTCCGCCGAGCTGAAGCGTGAGTTCCCGAACTTCACCGTGCCGGAAGGGCTGCACCACAACCCTTATTTCCCGACGCTGAACCTGGCCATGCCGCAGCCGCTGAGTGCTGACGGTCAGGTTACCTACGCCGACGGCACCGCGGCGACGGTGGACCAGATGGCTAAGGACGTGACCGCGTTCCTCGTCTGGACGGCCGAGCCCAAGCTGGAAGCACGCCATCAGGCGGGTCTGGCGGCGGTGATCTTCCTGATCATCTTCATTGCCCTGACCTGGGGCGCGTATAAGAGCGTGTGGCGCAACGTGAAGCATTGATCGGCGCGCCCGCCCACTGGATCAGGCCCCGGAGTCGCACCGTCGACTTCGGGGCCTTTGTTTTTGGAATGAGGATGGCGATGAACGACCCCGCCGAACGCCTTGCCGGCCTGATCCGCACGATCCCTGACTTCCCCAAGCCTGGCATCCAGTTTCGCGACATCACGACGCTGTTGCTCGATCCCGAAGGGCTGCGGCTGTCGGTCGAGACGATGGCTGCGCGGATCAGCGGGCCGATCCATCTGGTCGCGGGGATCGAGGCGCGGGGTTTCGTCTTTGCGCCCGCACTGGCGCTGCGGCTGGGGGCCGGGGTGCTGCTGATCCGGAAGGACGGCAAGCTGCCCGGTGCGACCATCGCAGAGGATTATGCGCTGGAATATGGCACCGACCGCATTGCCATGCATGCCGACGCCTGCGCGCCCGGTGCGCGTGTCCTGCTGGTCGACGACCTGATCGCCACCGGCGGCACGGCGCGCGCGGCGGTGCGGCTGATCCGCAAGGCGGGGGCGGTCGTCGAGCAGGCGGCGTTCGTCATCGACCTGCCCGATCTGGGCGGTGCGTCGGCGCTGGCGGAGGACGGAATCGCTGTCCATTCGCTGGTCGCCTTTCCCGGCCACTAACGCGCCCGGGAACCATCGCTACGGCCGCACGCTTCGCAATGCGTTGCGATCGTTCACACCCTATTCAAGACGAATCGGGTCTATTGAGCCATCACTCCTGCGTATTGAGGAGGCTCAGAATGTTTGCGAGGCAAGTGAAAATCGCCGGTATCGCTGTTGCGGCAGCGCTCGGACTGTCGGCGTGTAGCGACTATGGCTATGGTTATGGCGGGATCAACGCGGGGTATGGCGCCGCTTATTATGACGATCCCTATCTGGCCGGTGGTACTTATGGTTCGCCCTATTGGGGCTGGAACAATGGATTCTATTATCCGGGTACCGGCTATTATGTTTACGACGTGAACCGTCGCCCGTTCCGCTGGAACGGTGCGCAACAGCGCTATTGGGAAGGTCGTCGTCAGGGTTGGCGCGGCAATCCGCGCGTGGCCGACAATTGGCGCGATTTCCGACGTGACCGCCGACAGGACAATCGCGCATTTCGGCAGGACCGTCGAGGCGACCGCCGTGACTTCCGTGCCGGTCGTGTCACCCGGCCGGAGTTCCGGGCTGAGCGTCGCGCGGACCGACGTGCCTACCGCCAGGAATATCGGCGCGATGCCCGACAGTTTCGCCGGGAAAACCGTGTCGAGCGGCGTGGGAATCGCCGTCCGCGATGATCGCCGGGCCGAGGCGGGGGCTATCCCTCGCCCCGGACGCGGATCAGGGCTTGGGCGATGAAGCTGAGTACCGGCTCGTCATGCTGGTTATAGGCGACCAGTCGCGTCCGCAGAAAGCCGAGGGCGGGCTTGCTCTCAGACCGTCGCTTATCGAGCAATTCGGTTTCGCAGCGTAAGGTGTCGCCGGGATAGACCGGCTTCAGCCAGCGTAGCTCATCGACGCCGCCCGCGCCCAGTGCGGCCTGTGGGTCGGCCTTCATATGCTCGACCAGCATCGCCATGGTCATCGCACAGCTATGCCATCCGCTGGCCGCCAGCCGACCGAAATGCGTGCCGGCGGCCGCTTCGTCTGAAAGGTGGAAGGGCTGCGGATCGTAGCGGCGCGCGAAGTCGAGCACTTCGTCGCGCAACACGGCATAATGGCCGAAAGCGGCCTTTTCCCCGATCGCCAGATCCTCGAAATAGCGCATGGTAATCAGTTTCGGTTTGAAACGATTGTCGTGCAAGTCCCTTATTCGGCCAGCGCGCCTTCGAATGGCGTGATCCGCCCGTCTATGTTGCTGGCGCCCGGCAGGCCGATCAGTCGCCGGACGAGCGCATAGACATCGACATTGCGCCCCTCGACCCGCTGACCCGCGCGAAAGGCGGGGCCGTTGGCAACGAAGCCCGCGCGCATCAGCGGATCGTCATTGTCATAGCCATGGGCGCCACCCTTGATCGGATAGGCCGGGGGCCGTGACAAAATCATCCAGCCGCTTTCGGCAATGCAGATAAAGGCGGGAACGCGCGGGTTGCGGCCATAGGCCAGCCGTCCGGGCAGCTTGCCCTTTTCCCAGCATTGCATGTGCGGCGCGGGCCGGGTGATCGCGGTGCGAACCTCTTGCTCACGGCCGGGCAGGGCGTTGAACGCGGCATAGGGGCCGTCCTCGACCACATTCACCGCATCGGCTGGCAGATAGGCGTTCAGGTCGATCGTGCGGCTTGCATCGATCGGGGCCATGCCGTGATCGGCGCCGACGATCAGATTGACGGGCTGACCCAGCGCGGCCAGTTCCTGCATCAGCTCACCAATCCGCGCGTCGACTCCGCGCATCGCGGCGCGAACCTCTGCCGAATCGGGACCAAAGCGGTGCCCGGCGGTGTCGACCGTATCGAAATACAGCGTCAGAAATGCCGGGCGGGTTGCCGCCGGGCGCCGCAGCCAGTCGACGATTGCGGCGACGCGGTTCGATTCGGGCATCGCCTGCGCGAATTGCTGCCAATCACTGGGGTAACGGCCATGCACCGGCGCGTTCGATCCCGGCCAGAACATCGTCGCAGAGCGGATGCCTGCCTGCTCCGCCGTGACCCATAGCGGCTTTGCCTCGTCCCACCAGAAACGGTCGGTGTTGGCCATGGTGAACGTCTCACCGGGGCGGCGGGCGTCCTCCATCCGGTTGGCGACGATGCCATTGCGGTCGGGATGCAGGCCCGTGACCAGCGCATAATGGTTGGGGAAGGTCTTGGTCGGGAACGACGGCTGCATCGACCCGCGCACGCCCTCTGCCGCCAGTCGCGACAGCACCGGCGTGTCGCCGCGGTCGAGATAATCGGGCCGGAAACCGTCGATCGACACCAGAATGGTGACCGGCGCGCGCTGTTCGACCGGCGCGGCATGGGTCGATGGCGCGGCGACGGGCGGTGCCATGCACGCCTGCAACGCGGCAAGCGCGCCAAGCGCGAGGAGGCGGGGAAGCATTTTCATCGGACGGCCCATGGCGCGCAAATGTGACAGGCGGCGGTCGGTCAGACGTTGAAGCGGAACAGCATCACGTCGCCGTCCTGCACGACATATTCCTTGCCCTCCTGACGCAGCTTGCCCGCTTCGCGCGCGCCCGCTTCGCCGCCGAGGCGGATATAATCGTCGAACGCGATGGTTTCGGCGCGGATGAAGCCGCGTTCGAAGTCGGAGTGGATTTCCCCCGCGGCCTGCGGGGCCTTGGCGCCGACTTCGACAGTCCAAGCACGCGCTTCCTTGGGGCCGACGGTGAAGAAGGTCTGGAGGTTGAGCAGCTTGTATCCGGCGCGGATGACGCGGCCCAGACCGGTTTCGGTCAGGCCCAGCTCCGACAGGAACTCGGCGCGATCCTCGACCGGCATGGTCGCGATCTCGGCCTCGATCGCGGCGGAGACGACGACCGCCTCCGCGCCCTCCGCCGCCGCCTTTTCAAACACGCGCGCGGAATAGGCATTGCCCTCCGCCGCGTCCTCTTCATTGACGTTGCAGACATAGAGGACAGGCTTGCCGGTCAGCAGCTGCGCCTGTTCCAGGTGGCGTGCCTCATCCGGGTCGTTCGGCACGGCCAGCCGCGCGGGCTTGCCGTCGCGAAGCAGGTCGAGCGCGCGGCCCAGAATGACGGCGGCCGCCTTGGCTTCCTTGTCGCCCTGCTGTCCCTTCTTGACCAGATTGGGCACCCGCTTTTCCAGGCTTTCGAGGTCCGACAGCATCAGCTCGGTCTCGACCGTTTCGGCGTCGGCGATCGGATCGACCTTGTTGTCGACATGCTGGATGTCGTCATTCTCGAAACAGCGCAGCACATGGACGATGGCGTCGACTTCGCGGATATTGCCCAGAAACTGGTTGCCCAGCCCTTCGCCCTTCGAAGCGCCGCGTACCAGCCCGGCAATGTCGACAAAGCCCAGCTGCGTTTCGATCACCTTGGCCGACTTGGCGATTTCCGCCAGCTTGGACAGCCGCTCGTCGGGAACGGCGACGTTGCCGACATTCGGCTCGATCGTGCAGAAGGGGTAATTGGCCGCCTGCGCTGCCGCGGTTTCGGTGAGCGCGTTGAACAGCGTCGATTTGCCCACATTCGGCAGGCCGACGATACCGCAGCGAAAACCCATGACGTGATCCCGATCTGAATTGAATAAGGCGCGCGCGCCCGTGATGGCCGCGTCGTTAGCGTGTCACGCCGCGCTTTGCCAGCATGGCGGGAGCCGGCGCCCGTGCGGCGCGTTTGAGCGCGATGACGAAGATGGGCGAGCAGTTGGCGGACGCGGTTGCGGCGGTAGAGCGGGTGGACCTGAAGGTCACGGCCGCGCTGGCCGATCAGCGGCATCGTCCAGAAGTGAAACAGGCAGGCACCTGGAGCGAGGCCGCCGACCAGCCCCCGCTGATCGCCGTTTCGGCGGCGGTGCTGATTGCTGGTCTTGCCGCGCGCAACCGGGGCGTAGCGCGGACCGGCGCCCGGATGCTGGCCGCTCATGCGCTGGCGACTGGGATCAAGACCGTCATCAAGCGATCCGTCGACCGGACCCGGCCCGATGAGGCGATCGACAATGGCTATCGCATGGAAGCGGGCGATAGCGACACGCACGAACTCTCGTCCTTCCCCTCCGGTCATACGGCGGGCGCGGTGGCGGTGGCGGAGGCGGTGGCGCGCGACGTTGCCGTGCTTGCCCCGCCGATGCGGTTGCTGGCGCTGGCAGTCGCGCTGATTCAGTTGCCGCGGTGCAAGCATTTCCTGAGCGACGTGATCGCTGGCGCCGCCATCGGCTGGATCGGCGAACGTGCCGCCAGCGCCGCGCTGGACGCAGCCGAACGCCGGATTATGCGCGGTAATTGAAGCTGACGCTGATCCGGTCCGACTTGGCCTGATTGGGCATGACTTCGTGCCGCAGCCAGCTTTCCCACAGAAAGACGCTGCCCACCGACGGTTCCGCATAGACGAACGGGCGCAGATCCTCCGCCGCGTCCGCCGTGCGGCCGGGGGCGGCCATCAGCATGGGCAGGCGCGGGTCTTCCAGTTTGAGCGCGCCCGATCCGGGCGGCACCACGATGTAAACGGTGCCCGATACCGCGCTGTGCGGATGGATATGGCCCGAATGGGTGCCGCCGGGTTTCAGGACATTGACCCACAGGCTGTCCAGCTTCAGCCGCCGCCCGCCGAGATCGAACGCGCATTCGCGGGCAAAGGCGGCGACATGCCGGTCCAGCACGCGCTTCAGGTCGGCAAAGGCCGGGTCGCGGATCGGCAGGTCGTCGAGCGAGGCATAGCTGGTATAGCCGCGATAGCCATGATCCTTTGACCAGCGGCGGCCCGCCATGTCGTCGCTGGACAGGGCAAGCGACGCGGCCTCTACCTCGGCCAGCAGGGCCGCATCCTCGATACGGCCCTCATAGAAACGGGTGGTGAACAGCGAACGGACGGTCATGCGCGGCGTCTTACTGTCCCGCGCGGCTCTTGTCGCGGATTGCGCGGAATTCATCGCCCGGCTTCCAGTTTGGCCATTCGGTGGTCGAGGCGAGCGCGCGGCCGACGCTGTAATACAGGTCCAGATCGCGCTGGATGCCATCCCAGCGCCAGTTGGGATCGAATTCGTCCTTTGGCCCGTGATAGGCGTTTTCCTCATATGCATCGGCATAGGCCTTGCCCGCTGCCTTGCCGCCTTCGACCAGATCGTCGCCGCCGTCGAAATACAGCATCGGCACGCCGTGCTTGGCCAGGCTGAAATGATCGGAGCGATAGTAGAAGCCCTTTTCGGGCGTCGGTTCCTGGCTGGCAACGCGGCCCTGCGTGGCCAGCGCGCGCGTCAGATAGGCGTCGAGATCGGACTTGCCGTACCCGACAACGACGACATTCTTCGCCGGTCCCGCCATCGAAAGCGCGTCCATGTTGACGCCGCCCACTGTTTTTGCGTGCGGATAAAGCGGGTTCTTGCCGTAATAATCGCTGCCCAGCAGGCCCGATTCCTCCCCCGTCACCGCCAGATAGACCTGGCTGCGTGGCGTCGCGCCCGCCTTTGCCTGCGCCTTTGCGATGGCGACCAGAGCGGCGGTGCCCGTCGCGTTGTCGATCGCGCCGTTGCAGATATTGTCACCGTCGCTTGCCGCCTCGCACTGGCCCAGATGGTCCGAATGCGCGGTATAGAGCACGACCTCATCGGGCGCGGTGGTGCCGGGCAGGATGCCGACGACGTTCTTTGATGCATGGCGGCGAACCTGATTGTCGAAGCTGACACTGGCCTTCACACCGGTCAGTGGCACCGGCTTAAAGCCCTTTTGCCGGGCGGCGGCGGCCAGCTTTTCGAAATCCTGTCCGGCGCGGGCGAACAGCGCCTTGGCCTGATCCAGCTGGATCCAGCCGATCGCCGCGCTTTGATCCGCGCCATCGTTCTGGCTGGCGGCGACCTGCTGCGCGCCGGTCCAGCTCGACTGGACGACGTTCCAGCCATAGGCGGCGGGTTCGGTCTGGTGGACGATCAGCGCAGCGGCAGCACCCTGCCGCGCGGCTTCCTCATACTTGTACGTCCAGCGGCCATAATAGGTCATCGCCCGCCCGCCGAACGGCCCGTCCAGCCCCTGCATCAACCAGTCGGGATCGTTGACCAGGATGACGACGGTCTTCCCCTTCACATCCAGCCCGGCATAGTCGTTCCAGCCGCGTTCGGGCGCGTTGATGCCGTATCCGACGAACACCACGTCCGAATTCGCGACCTCGACCCGCGGCGTCACGCGATAGGTGCCGACCACCATCTGCGGACCATAGGCCAGCGATTGTGCCGCACCCGTGCCGCCGGTGAAGGTCAGCGGGCTGACGTTGCGCGCGGTGATTTCCACCATCGGCACGTCCTGAAACCAGCTCGGCCCGTTCGGCCCCTTGGGATTGCCGGGCTTCAGCCCCGCGGCCTGAAACTGCTCGACCAGATAGGCGAGCGTCTTTTCCTCCCCCGCCGTGCCGGGTGCGCGCCCTTCATATTCGTCGGACGACAGCGTCTTCACCGCATCGCGAAACAGATCGACCGGCACCGTTTGCGCAGCGGCAGACGCGGCAAGGGCAAGCGACAACAGGGGCAGGGTGAACAGGTGACGCATTCGGGCACTCCATCGACGGACGGCCGAACCCTAAAGCCAAGCGCCACGCCTGCAAACCAAAGAAAAAGGGCGGCCCCAAAGGGGCCGCCCCATTCTTTTCAGCGATGCCGCCGACCGATCAGCGCGAGTAGAACTCGACGACCAGGTTCGGTTCCATCTTCACCGGATAGGGCACTTCGTCCAGCGTCGGCACGCGGGTGAAGGTCACCGATGCGTTGCCATCCGGCGTGACGTAATCGGGAATGTCCCGCTCCGACAGGCCCTGTGCCTCGAGGATGAGCGCCATTTCCTTGGCCTTCTCACCCAGCGAGATCACCTCGCCCGGCTTCACGCGGCGCGAGGCGATGTTGCACTTCACGCCGTTGACGCGGATGTGGCCGTGATTGACGATCTGACGCGCGGCGAAGATCGTCGGCGCGAACTTGGCGCGATAGACGATCATGTCCAGACGCTGTTCCAGCAGGCCGATCAGGTTCTGCGAAGTATCGCCCTTCATGCGCGACGCTTCTTCATAAGCCTTCTTGAACTGCTTTTCGGTGACGTCGCCGTAATAGCCCTTCAGCTTCTGCTTGGCGCGCAGCTGGATGCCGAAGTCCGACATCTTGCCCTTGCGGCGCTGACCATGCTGGCCGGGGCCATATTCGCGCTTGTTGACGGGCGACTTGGGGCGGCCCCAAATGTTCTCGCCCATGCGGCGGTCGAGCTTGTACTTGGCGCTGGAGCGCTTCGACATTTGAATTTCCTTGCAATATTGCCAACGACGTTGACCCTGTCCGGCCGCGTGGCCGATCCATGATCGCGATCCCGGTCATCGCCCGGCGAAAGAACGCCGTGGCCGCCGCTTCACCGGGGTGCGGGGCCGAATTGCGAAGTCGTGGCCGGTAACGCCGGGTGGCGCCGGAGTCAAGCTTGGGTCAGCGCGTCTGCATCATGCTCATGCCGCGGGCATGGTCGTGATTTGCCTGTGCGTCGGCGTCCCATTCCGCTTGCGTCTTGCAAACCGGCTTGGCGCGTACACGCGTTCCGGTCTTGGTCAGCCCCCTGCAGATCTTCTTTTCCGCCTTGGGCGCGGCAGTGCCGTCGGCCTGGGCGGGCATCACGGGCAGCGCGGCAACAAGCAGGATCGCGGTCAACATTAACATTGACTCCTTTAGGAGTGCCCGCTGTTCCACAAAAAAGGCCCATCAACAATCGCTTGGCGATCCAATGGTGACGCGGTGCGATGCCCGCGTTAATCGCGCCTGCATGACCCAGCCGCTTTCGCCCGACGCCTGCACGACAATGGCCGATGTCCGCGCCGGCGTCGACGCGCTCGACCAACAGCTTGTTGCGCTGCTTGACCGGCGTTTTGGTTATATGCGCGCCGCCGCCCGCATCAAACCCGAACGCGGACAGGTGCGGGACGAAGCCCGCAAGCGTCAGGTGATCGAACAGGCGGTCGATGCTGCACGCGCAGCCGCGATCCCGGCGGATGCGGTAGCGGCGATGTGGGAAACGCTGGTCGAAGCGTCGATCGCCTATGAAATGGCTGAATGGGACCGGCGCCGCACCGACGGCGATGGCGCATAAGAAGCCCCATCTACCCACCAAGGTCTGCGAGGCGTGCGGTCGCCCGTTCGCGTGGCGCAAGAAATGGGCGCGCGATTGGGAAAATGTAAAATTCTGCTCTGACCGCTGCCGCAAGGCGCGTTAGAGGCACGCCTCCAGCAGCGCCTGGTCAAAGCCGAACTGCTTCGCCTTTTCCAGCGTATAGGGGCGCAGGCCCATGGAGCGATACTCGCCGATGATCTTGCCGTCGGCGCTTTCGTCCAGATATTCGAACTTGAACAGTTCCTGCGTCACGATCACCGGGCCTTCCATACCGATGACTTCGGTGATGTTGGTGACGCGGCGCGAACCGTCGCGCAGGCGCTTCACCTGAATGATCAGATCGACCGAATCGGCAATCTGGCGGCTGATGGCTTCCTTGGGCACCTTGATGTCCGACATCATCACCATGTTCTCCATACGCGCCAGACATTCGCGTGGGGAGTTGGAGTGGAGCGTCGCCATCGATCCGTCGTGACCCGTGTTCATCGCGGCCAGCAGGTCGAAACACTCGCTGCCACGAATTTCGCCTAGGATGATGCGGTCGGGGCGCATACGCAGCGCGTTCTTCACCAGATCGCGGATGGTAATCTCACCCACACCCTCAAGGTTTGCCGGGCGCGTTTCCAAAGGCAGCCAGTGCGGCTGTTGCAGGCGAAGTTCGGCGGCGTCCTCGATCGTCAGCACCCGCTCGCCCGGGTCGATCATCTTGGACAATGCATTCAGCATCGTCGTCTTGCCCGAACCCGTACCGCCAGAGATGACGACGTTGAACCGGCACGCGCCCGCGACCTTCAGGCACGTCGCCATCTTGTCCGACATCGATCCACCCTTGGCCATCATGTCGAGCGTGATCGGCTTGGCGGAGAACTTACGAATCGAGATCGCGGTGCCGCGCAGCGACAGCGGCGGCACGATCACGTTGACGCGGCTGCCGTCCTTGAGGCGGGCGTCGGCCAGCGGCGTGGTCTGGTCGACACGGCGGCCGACCGAGTTGCAGATGCGCTGGGCGATCTGGAACAGGTGTTCCTCATCGCGAAACTGGATGTTCGCCAGTTCCAGCTTGCCCTTGCGCTCGACAAAGGTCTGTTCGGGGCCGTTGACCATGATGTCGCTGACCGCCGGGTCGGCCAGCAATTCCTCCAGCGGGCCAAGGCCCAGCAGCTCATCGACCAGCACCTTTTCCAGCGCGAACTGCTCGCGCCGGTTCAGCGTCAGTTTCAGTTCGGCCAGCACTTCGCCGATGATCGGGCGGAATTCTTCCGCCAGTTCGTCTTTGGACAAGGTGGCGGCAGCTTCGGGATCGACGCGTTCCAGCAGGCGCGGCAGCACCTGTTCCTTGATGCGGTGGATCGAGGTTTCGAACCCCTCGGCCCGGCTTTGCGCGGCGTCGCCCGACGCAGCCTGACGGTCGGCCAGCCGCTGCAGCGCGTCGCCCGTCAATGATGAGGTCGCCAGATCCGCATCATTGCTCGGCGCGCCGGGGACCGGCAGCGAATCGAGCGGGGGGAACTGGTCGCCATGGTCCGGCTCGGTCCGACCGCTGCCGGGGCCGTGCATCGGGCGCGCGACGCCGAATGCCGGGCGCCCACCGCCGCCTACTCCGTTTCGCCGCCCGAATGCGCTCATCACGAGACCCTTGCTTGACGCCATCTACTTCGCGGCAGAGGCGTAAACGCGAAGGCTTGATAATTGCCTAACCAAGATCGGCGGGATGCCTGAACGCAAGCGAGCCGGGCTTTGCCGGCCCGGCTCGCTTGGTGTGGACGATGATCGAAGGGGGAAGGGGGCTTTAGCCCGCCTTTTCCGCCAGCACGGTCAGGCCGCGCGTCGTGACCTCGGCCAGGCCGCCCTCAACGCGAATCGCCTCGGGCGCGGCGCCTGCGGTCTTGTGGACCAGGATCTCGCCGTCGCGGATGGTCGACATGAAGGGAGCATGACCCTCCAGCACGCCGAAGTCGCCCTCGCTGCCGGGGACGACGACCATGTGCACTTCCTCCGACCGGAGGAGCTTTTCGGGGGTCACGAGTTCGAAATGCAGGGGCATCGAGATTTCCTAAGCCCCCCACCCCGCACGAAACGAGGAGGGGGAAAGACTGGAATCAGGCGTTCTCGGCCAGCTTCTTGGCCTTTTCGACCGCCTGATCGATACCGCCGACCATGTAGAAGGCGGCTTCGGGCAGGTGGTCATATTCGCCGTTCACCACCGCCTTGAAGCTGCGAATGGTGTCTTCGATCTGCACGAAGGCGCCGGGGATGCCGGTGAACACTTCGGCGACGTGGAACGGCTGGCTGAGGAAGCGCTGGATCTTGCGCGCGCGGCTGACGGTCAGCTTATCCTCTTCCGACAGTTCATCCATGCCCAGAATGGCGATGATGTCCTGAAGCGACTTGTACTTCTGAAGGATCGACTGAACCGCACGGGCGGTTTCGTAATGCTCTTGGCCGACGACGCGCGGTTCCAGCACGCGGCTGGTCGAATCAAGCGGATCGACCGCCGGATAGATGCCGAGTTCCGAAATTGCGCGGTTGAGCACGGTCGTCGCGTCCAAGTGGGCGAACGACGTGGCCGGTGCCGGGTCGGTAAGGTCGTCGGCGGGCACGTACACGGCCTGAACCGAGGTGATCGAACCCTTGTTGGTCGAGGTGATGCGCTCCTGCAGCGCGCCCATGTCGGTCGACAGGGTCGGCTGATAGCCCACTGCCGACGGAATACGGCCCAGCAGTGCCGACACTTCTGCACCCGCCTGGGTAAAGCGGAAGATGTTGTCGACGAAGAACAGCACGTCCTGGCCTTCGACATCGCGGAAATACTCGGCGATCGCCAGACCCGACAGCGCGACGCGTGCGCGGGCGCCCGGCGGCTCGTTCATCTGGCCATAGACCAGCGCAACCTTCGACCCTTCGCTGATCGCGTTGCCGTCGGCGTCCTTGGCGATAACGCCCGCGTCGAGGAATTCGTGATACAGGTCGTTGCCCTCGCGGGTACGCTCACCCACGCCGGCGAAGACCGAGGTGCCGCCATGGCCCTTGGCGATGTTGTTGATCAGTTCCTGAATCAGAACCGTCTTGCCCACGCCCGCGCCGCCGAACAGGCCGATCTTGCCGCCCTTTGCATAAGGGGCGAGCAGGTCGATGACCTTGATGCCGGTGACCAGGATCGAGCTTTCGGTCGACTGTTCGACGAATTCTGGCGCCTTGGCGTGGATCGGCGAACGCATGTCGGTGGCGACGGGGCCGCGCTCGTCGATCGGCTCACCGATGACGTTCAGGATGCGGCCCAGCGTCGCGGGGCCGACGGGCACCTGGATCTGGTTGCCGGTATCGGTCACGGTCTGGCCGCGGGTCAGACCCTCGGTCGAGTCCATCGCGATCGTGCGGACGGTGTTCTCGCCCAGATGCTGCGCGACTTCGAGGACGAGGCGCTGGCCGTTATTCTGGGTTTCCAGTGCCGACAGGATGGCGGGCAGCCGGTCGTCGAACTGCACGTCGACGACGGCGCCGATCACCTGGACGATACGGCCGACATTGTTGGTACCGCCTGCGGGGCGGATGAGTTCAGGCGCGGTTGCCATCTGCTTGTCCTTGGTCTGGGATTACCGGGGTCGTACCGGTCGGGCGGGTAAAAGTCACGGTGATGGTGCGATTGTCGCCATCGCCCTTTGCCACGGCGATGGAGGCGGGCGCACCGGCGATGGGGCCGTCGGCGTCCTGCTCGCTGACGATGGCGTCGAACGCGCCATCATCCTCAAGCTGATATTGGGACAGGAAACCGCGCAGCAGCTCGACGAAGCGGTTCTTGGCGGTGTCGGCATTGGCGGGGTCGGTGATCGTCAGGGTAAAGACGATGCGATCGATCCGGTCGGCAGCCGCACCGGCGGCTTCGAAGCCTGCCTTGTTCGGTGCCTTGGCATCCGACTGCGACATGGTGATCGCATCGCCGCGCGACAGGAAGGTCTGGCCGTCGGCGGCATAGTCACCGGCATGGAAGCCGAACTGGTTTGCCCGTCCGACCGTCTCGCGCGGGGTGGCGAACAGCCGGTCCCAGCCGCTGAGCGTCGCGGCCGTCTGCGCCTCGCGCGCTTCGTTCTCCAGCACGCTGGGGCCGCTTTCGCCGCCACAGGCAGCCAGCAACGCGGCAGCAAGGAGGGGAAGGACGGCACGCATCGCGATCAGAGCGCCTCGGCGCCCGAGATGATCTCGACCAGCTCGGTCGTGATCGCGGCCTGACGGCTGCGGTTATATTCGATGTTCAGGCGCTTGATCAGGTCGCCGGCATTGCGGGTCGCATTGTCCATCGCGGTCATTTTCGAACCCTGCTCCGACGCGGCGTTTTCACGCATCGCGCGGTACAGCTGGATCGCGACGTTGCGCGGCAGCAGGTCGGCAAGGATCGATTCCTCGTCCGGCTCATATTCCATGACCGCGCCGCCATCGACGTCGTTGCCAGCAGCACCGGCGGTCGGCACCTGCACGGGCAGGATCTGCTGCTCGGTCGGCTCCTGCGTCAGCACCGATTTGAAGGTGGCGTAGAACAGGTGCGCGACGTCAAACTCGCCCGCTTCGAACCGTCGGATCAGGTCGTCGGCATAGCCGCGCGCGCTGTCGAACGTCAGCTTGCCCAAATCGCCCGGCTCTTCCGAATGGACGATGCTGTCGCGATACTGGCGGTTCAGGACCGCGCGGCCCTTCTTGCCGATGGTATAGAAGCGCACGGTCTTGCCCTGCGCGATCAACTCATCGGCGCGGCGGCGGGCCAGACGGGCGATGTTGGTGTTGAACGCGCCGGCCAGGCCCTTGTCGCTGGTCGCGACGACGAACAGATGCACCTGATCGCGGCCGGTGCCCGACAGGAGCAGCGGCGCATTTGCCGCACCGCTGTTCGCCTTTACGGCAAGACGCGACACGACGCTTTCCAGCCGCTGGGCATAGGGACGGCCAGCCTCAGCCGCTTCCTGCGCGCGGCGCAGCTTGGCGGCGGCGACCATTTTCATCGCCTTGGTGATCTTCTGGGTCGATTTGACCGAGTTGATCCGGATTTTGAGCGCCTTGAGCGATGCCATCTAATCTTACCTTGTCACCCCCGCGCGAACGGGAATCTCATGCCGCGAACCGCGCCTGGGCGGAGACAAGCCCCGGCTTGCACCGGGGCCCTGGCGATCAGGCGAAGGTCTTGGCGAAGCCTTCCAGCGCCGCCTTGAGCTTGCCCTTGGTGTCGTCCGACAGGTCCTTGCTGTCGCGGATCGCGGTCAGCACGTCGGCGTGCTTCGAGCGCATTTCGGCCAGCATCGCCTGTTCGTAGCGCACGACATCCGTCGTGGGCACGGTGTCCAGATAGCCCTGCGTGCCGGCGAAGATCGACACGACCTGCTCTTCGAACGGCAGCGGGCTGAACTGCGGCTGCTTGAGCAGCTCGGTCAGGCGCGCGCCGCGGTTGAGCAGCTTCTGGGTCGAGGCGTCGAGGTCCGAGCCGAACTGCGCGAAGGCAGCCATTTCGCGATACTGCGCCAGCTCCAGCTTGATCGAGCCGGCGACCTTCTTCATCGCCTTGGTCTGTGCCGACGAACCCACGCGCGACACCGACAGGCCGACGTTGATCGCGGGGCGGATGCCCGCGAAGAACAGGTCGGTTTCAAGGAAGATCTGGCCGTCGGTGATCGAAATCACGTTGGTCGGAATATAGGCCGACACGTCGCCCGCCTGCGTTTCGATGATCGGCAGGGCGGTCAGCGAACCGGCACCCATCGCGTCCGACATCTTGGCCGCGCGCTCCAGCAGGCGGCTGTGCAGATAGAACACGTCGCCCGGATACGCTTCGCGACCCGGCGGGCGACGCAGCAGCAGCGACATCTGGCGATAGGCGACCGCCTGCTTCGACAGATCGTCATACACGATCAGCGCGTGCATGCCGTTGTCGCGAAAATATTCGCCCATGGCGCAGCCAGTATAGGGCGCCAGGAACTGAAGCGGGGCGGGGTCCGACGCGGTGGCGGCGATGACGATGGAATATTCCATCGCGCCGTTTTCCTCGAGCGTCTTGACCAGCTGGGCAACGGTCGAGCGCTTCTGGCCCACAGCGACGTAGACGCAGTACAGCTTCTTCGATTCGTCGGTGCCGGCGTTTACGCCCTTCTGGTTGATGAAGGTATCGATCGCCACAGCCGACTTGCCGGTCTGACGGTCGCCGATGATCAGCTCGCGCTGGCCACGGCCGACGGGGACCAGTGCGTCGATCGCCTTGAGGCCGGTCTGCATCGGTTCGTGCACCGATTTGCGCGGGATGATGCCCGGCGCCTTGACTTCGACGCGGCTGCGCTGGTCGCTGACGATCGGGCCCTTGCCGTCGATCGGGTTGCCCAAGCCGTCCACGACGCGGCCCAGCAGGCCCTTGCCCACGGGCACGTCGACGATGGTGCCGGTGCGCTTGACGGTGTCGCCTTCCTTGATCTCGGCGTCCGAGCCGAAGATCACGACGCCGACATTATCGGCTTCGAGGTTGAGGGCCATGCCCTCGACGCCATTCGCGAACTGAACCATCTCGCCTGCCTGGACATTGTCGAGGCCGTGCACGCGCGCGATGCCGTCGCCGACCGACAGCACCTGGCCCGTTTCCGACACCTGCGCTTCGGTGCCGAAATTGGCGATCTGGTCCTTGATGACCTTCGAGATTTCTGCGGCGCGGATATCCATTGTCGTGCCTTAGCCTTTCATCGCGTGCGCGAGGGAGTTCAGACGGGTCTTGATCGAGCTGTCGATCATCTGGCTGCCGATCTTTACGATCAGGCCGCCCAAAAGCGAGGGGTCGACCGACAGGTCGACATTGACGTCGCGACCGACGCGGGTGCGCAGCTGCTGCTTCAGCGCGTCGACCTGAGCATCGGTCAGCGGGTGGGCCGACACGACTTCCGCCGTCATTTCCCCACGGAAACGCGCGGCCAGCGTGCGGAACGTCGCGATGATCACGGGAAGGTCGCGCAGACGGCGGTTTTCCGCCAGCACACCCAGAAACTTCGTCGTCATCGGATCGAGACCAAGCGTCGCGGCAACTGCGGCAGCCGCCTTGCCGGCCTGGGTGCGACCGATCAGCGGGCTGGTGATCAGCGAACGGAAATCGTCCGATTCGGTGAGCGCCTGACGCACGGTCAGCAGGCTGGCCTCCACCGCTGCCAGCATGTTCTGTTCACGGGCAAGGTCGAACAACGCGGTCGCATAGCGTCCGCTGAGGCTGGCCTGAATACCGCCGGAATTCTCCACGCGCGTCCCTTCTCGCGAAACTGGGTTCCCGATCGCGCCGGATGCACGAACAGGGCCGCAGCGGCTGCGACCCATTGGGAATGGCGCGCGGCTAGCATCGTTGCGGGTTGCGTGCAAGTCGAGCGACGATGGTGCGTCCGTGATCCGGCGGGAAAGCGTCGATATCGTGTCGTTGCGGCCACGTGGCGAACGCGAATCAGCGGCGCAGCAAAACCAAGCCCAGCCACAGCCACCCGACGATCATCGCCAGCCCGCCGATCGGCGTGACCGCGCCCAGCCAGCGCGGCGCCCCCAGCGCCATGACATAGAGGGTGGCCGCGAACAGTGCCGCACCGCCCAGCATCGCCCAGCCGGGGCCGTTGGCGCGCGACTGGATCGCGACCAGCACCGCCACGGCGTGGATCAACTGATAGGTGCCGCCGGTGCGTAGCCATTCGGCAGCCTGCCCGCTGGCGCCATGCGCGCCGAACGCCCCCGCCGCGATCGCGACGGCCCCCGACAGGGCGGCAAGAAAACCCAGAAGGTTCATGGCGTTTCCCTGGTTCCCGGGTGATCCTGACGCTGGCGTTTCTGCCGCGCCTGGCTGAATATCACATCGCGCGCGGCATAGATGTCGCCGGCCTCCAGCTGAAGGCCCAGCCGCTTGGCATCGACGCGGCGATATTCGCCTTCGCTCCGCTCAATCTCCCCATCGTCGACGCCCACCGCGCGCAGTGCCTGCCGCGCCATGACGATGGCCGATTCGAACACCTCGCGCACCGCACCCGCCAGCGGCGCGTCCTTCAACCCGATCAGCGTCCGCCGGTCGAACACGCGCGTCATCACCGCCGCTTGCGGATAGGCATGGGCGACCATCTCCAGCATCTCGGTCGTGATCTGGTCCCCGTCGAGGCAGAACAGGATCAGCTCGGCATCCTGCGCCCCGGCCAGCCGCAACAGGTCGGGCCGGGTGCCGTCGCCATAATAGACCTTCATGCCGAACTTGCCGCCCGTTTCGATCACTTCGGGATCGCGGTCGATCAGCGTCACCGACAGCCCCTGCGCGATCAGCATCTGTGCGACTGTCTGGCCGAACCGGCCATAGCCGACGACGATGGCGCTCGCGCCGTCATGGCGCGGCGGCTGCAGCGCGGTGCCATCGCCCGCCGCAGGTTCGGTCCGGAACCGACGGGTGAACATCATTAGGAAGGGCGTGGTCGCCATCGACAGGGTGACGATGGCGCCGAACAGGCTCGCCGCCTCTGGCGCGATCAGATAGGCGTTCTGTGCCTGAGCGAACAGCACGAAGCCGAATTCGCCGCCCTGGCTGAGCAACAGGCCCATTGCCAGCGCCTGTCGCCAGTTCATGCGGAAGGCGAGGCCGATCAGGAAGATCACGCCCGCCTTCACCGCGACCAGCGCCAGCGCCATGCCGATGACGAAGCCGGGCCGGGCGGCCACGGCATTCAGGTCCAGCATCATACCGACGGCGAGGAAAAACAGGCCGAGCAGGATGGAGCGGAACGGCTCTACATCGGCTTCCAGTTCGTGGCGATAGGGGCTGTCGGCCAGCATCACGCCGGCAATGAAGGCGCCCAGCGCGGTCGAAAGGCCCAGCGATTCCATGATGGCGGCGGCGGCAATGACCGTGAACAGCCCGGCAAACACGAACATCTCGCGCTCGCCCAGATTGCCGATCAACCGGAACAGCGGACGCAGAATGAAGCGCCCGGCCAGGATCAGCCCGGCAATCGCGAGCACCGTGTTCAGCCCCAGCACCCAACCGGGCGGACCGGCGGCGTCGGCGGGATTGCGGCTGAGCGCGGCGATGATCGTGATCAGCGGGACCAGCGAAAGGTCCTGCAGCAACAGGACCGAAAAGGCACGCTCGCCAAAGGGGGTGCGAAGCCGCCCGGCCGATTGCAGCATCGGCAGCACCTGCGCCGTCGAGGACAGGGCGAGCGGCAGGCCAAGTGCGATGGCGGCGGCCAGCGAGAATCCCGTGCTAAGAAAGACCAGCCCGGTCACGGCCAGCCCGCACAGTACCACCTGCAACAGGCCGAAGCCGAAAATATCGTGTTTCAGCCGCCACAGTCGCGCCGGACTAAGTTCCAAGCCGACCAGGAACAGCAGCAGCGTGATGCCCAGTTCGGCAAAGGTCAGCTTGCTTTCGGCATCACCCACCAGCCCCAGCACTTGTGGCCCCACGATCGCGCCCGCGACCAGATAGCCCAGCGTTGCGCCCAGCCCCATGCGCCGGAACACCAGCACCGAAACCAGTCCCGCACCCAGCAGCGGCGCGAATTCGCTGACCAGCGACATCCCCCCATGCGCCGCCATCAGCCGGCGGGCGCCCGTTGGTGAGCCGCCTCGGCGGCTTCGGCTACGGCTTCGAACGCGAGGCGGATCGAGGGGTGACGCGCGCTGTGCGGCAGCGCGGGCGCGAACAATTCGAGCCCGGGCCAGTCGGGCGGCCCGTCGCCGCCCGCCAGCCACGCGGCGAGCGCGTCACGCGCGTCGGCCAGTTCGGCCGGCGACTTGCCCAAAGCGGACTGCGCCATCAGCGCCGAAGATGCCTGACCCAACGCACAGGCGCGGACCCGCATCCCGATCTCACCCACTCGCCCATCATCGTCCAGATTGACGTCGATGGTCACGCGGCTGCCGCAAATGGGCGAGCGTCGCTCGGCGCTTCCCTGCGGGTCGGGCAAGCGTGCGTCGAACGGCACGCTGGCGGCGAGGCGCAGGATTTCCTGATTATAGAGAGCAGCAGTCACGCCCTTCATTTAGGACGCCGGACGCGGCGGCGCTACCGCCCGATGCGCGCCATCGTCTCGTCGCTGAAAACCGGCTCGCCACGACGGCGGCGGTCGACGAAATCGGCGATGCTGGCGCTGGTGCTGTTCAACAGCGGATAGGTGCGCGATTCGCGGATCCATGCCGGCCGCCGCGTCGCGCCGCCATTCCAGGTGTCGACCACCAGCACCACGACGATGAAGGCAAGGCTGGCGACGATCAGCCCTTTCAATGCGCCAAAGCCGAAACCCAGCGCCCGGTCGATCGGCCCCAGCACCGATGCCTTGGTCCGCCGCCCGATGGCATTCGCGACCATCTTGCCGCCCAGCCAGACGATGCCGGCGATCAGCGCAAAGGACAGCACCGCCGCACCCGATGTGGTGCCCACCGGCTCCAGTAGCATCGCCGCCACGGGCGTGTGAAACAGCTTTACCGCGAACACGACCAGCAACCACGCCAGCAGCGACAGCACTTCGGTCACGAACCCGCGCAGCGCGCCCAGCACGGCGGCACCGCCAATGGCAAGAAGGACGACGATGTCGAGCGCGGTCAGGTCCATGTCCGCGCCTCTACCGTGCGCAAGGGCGCTTGCGAAGGGGGCGGGCGCTCAATCCTGAAGCCGGAGGGCCACGTCGTTCATGAAACGCGTGTCGTCACCTGCCGCCAGCCACGGCGCTTCTGCGGCAACGGCACCCAGCAGGTCGGTCAGATCCTCGATCTCTGCCTTGGCGAAATTGCCCAGAACATGGCCGGTCACGCGGTCCTTGTGTCCCGGATGCCCGATGCCCAGTCGCACGCGGCGGAAATCCGGCCCGGCATGGGCAATGGTCGAACGGATGCCGTTATGCCCGGCAGCCCCGCCGCCGCGCCGCACCTTCACCTTGAACGGGGCAAGGTCCAGTTCGTCATACAGGACGGTCACGTCCTCGACGCCCAGCTTGTAGAAGTCCATCGCCGCGCGCACGGCACGGCCGCTTTCGTTCATGAACGTGGCGGGTTTGAGCAGCAGTAGCTTTTCCGTGCCGATGCGCCCTTCCTGCAACCAGCCCTGAAACTTCTTCTGGGGCGCTGAAAAGCCGTGCACTTCGGCAATGGCGTCGATCGCCATGAAGCCGATATTGTGCCGGTGCATCGCATATTGCGGCCCCGGATTGCCCAGTCCCACCCACAATTGCATCGCCAGTTTCCCCAAAAGCAGGACGGCGGCCGGATCGTCATGACCCGGCCGCCGCCCGAAATTCCAGCATTGGACGCTGTGCGATTACTCGCCGTCGCTGTCCGCAGTCTGTTCGGTGGCCTCGACCGCGTCGGCGGCTTCGGCTTCACCGGCTTCGGACTTCATCGCCGACGGGGCAATGATCGTCGCGATGGTGAAGTCGCGGTCGTCGATCGCGGATTCGGCGCCGCGCGGCAGCTTCACGTTCGAGATGTGGACGGTGTCGCCGACTTCCAGGCCCTTGAGCGACACTTCGACCGCTTCGGGGATCTTGTCGGCTTCGACGACCAGTTCCAGCTCATGGCGAACGACGTTCAGCACGCCGCCCTTCTTGATGCCCGGTGCTGCGTCTTCGTCGACGAACACGACGGGAACGGCGACGTTGACGGTCGCGTTCTTGGCCACGCGCAGGAAGTCGACATGGACCGGACGGTCGGTGACGGGGTCGAAGGCCACATCCTTGGGCAGGGTGCGGATCGCGCTGCTGCCAGCGCCGTCGACCATCACGATCGAGTTCATGAAATGGCCGGTGCCGAGCAGCTTGATCAGTTCCCGTTCCTCGACGTGGATCGAGAGGGGTTCCTGCTTGTCGCCATAGATTACGGCGGGGACGCGGCCTTCACGACGAAGCGCGCGGGAGGCTCCCTTGCCAACCCGCTCGCGCGTCTCGGCCGACAGGTTAAGCGTATCGCTCATGTCGGTGCTCCGAAATGCTAATTGATGTTTCGTTTCATCCGGCCGGGCCTCCAGGGATGACCCCGGCACGGAAGCGGCGGCGCATAGCGGAACCTCATGCTTTTCGCAAGCATCAGGCGGGCGGCGGCTCCAGGATGGTGCGCGCCGCCGCTTCGGCATCGACGCGCTCGGCGGAAAAGACCAGCGGCAGCATGCGCCCTTCGATCCACGGCTGGGCCAGGTCGCGATAATGCGGGCTGGCCGGATCGCCCGACTGGCCCGGGAAGTTCAGGAACAGGCTGTTGTCCCAACCACCCACGTCGATCGCCTGAAGATAGCTCGCTCCGCCGGACACGCCCATGTCGGGGGCCGTCCAGCGCGCGTTCACCGTGTTGCGATCGCCACCGGACCCGCCCACCTCGATCGCGGGAATGGCTTCGGCAATCGCCGGAAACCGCGCTGCCAGCGGATGTTCGACGCGTACGTCGTGAATCGTGCCCCAGCGCCACAGCGCGGGTTCCGGCCCCATGCGCCGCGCGGCTTCCTCCCACCCGGCGATCAGCGCCATCGCCACGATCAGGTCGCGTGAGCCGGTGGGATTCGGCCCCAGCCGTTCGTCCGGGCGTTCGATCAGCGCCAGCATCGCGCCGGTTTCGATATGCGGGAACATGTCACGCGCATCGATCGGGACGACGATGTTCAGCAACCGCTGCTCCAGATCGGCCCAGGCGAGGGCGAACAGCGCGGCGGGGGCGCTGTCGGCGGCCATCGTGCCGTCCCAGCTTCGCAGCATGTCGACAGCGGCCTGTGCCGCGGGGGCAGGCTCCGCCGGTAACAGCGCCACAAAACGTCGGGCGGGGGCAGAGGCCAGATCCTGCATCAGTGCTGCCGAATCGGCCAAGCTGTGGCGTGTCTGGTTGCCCAGCACGCCGGCAATCCGGTCATATCGCCACGATTCGCTGAAATCATGGGACAGCAGCGGCTTGTAATCGGCGGGCAGGTTGTTCTGATTTGCGCTGGCCAGCCAGCCCGCCTTGGGGTCGGTGATCGACGGCATCTGGTCCAGCGGTAGCCGCCCTTCCCAGTCATAGCGCCCATCGCCGGTGGCGGGGACCATCCCGTCATGGCCGCCCCGGCGGCGCGGGGCAAAGCCGATGATGCGCCACGCGATATGACCGTCCACATCGGCATAGTGGAAATTGGTGGGGGAGGCGTGGTGACGGAACGCTGCCTGCAATCCATCCCAGTCGCGGGCAAGGTTGATGGCGACCATTGCGAAAATGCCGCTGGCACCCGGTTGCTGCGCAATAGTGGCGAGCGCGCTCGCGCGGTTGCGCGCCGGGTCATGTGCGATGACCGGCCCCTGTACGGCGTGGCGCAGCACCACGGCTCGCGGTTCCTCTCCGCGCACGGCGATGGTGATGTCGTGCCGGTCAAACGTCCTCCACCGCGCGCGATGCCAGTAGCGTTCAGGATCGACCGGGTTCAGGTCCAGCAGATACAGGTCGGACTGGTCGATATGGCTGTTGGTCCGGCCAAAGGCGAAACGGTCGGTATGGCCCTGCATGATGCCCGGCAGCCCCGGCGCGCCGCCGCCGATCACGTCCAGCCCTGGCGCTGAAAGATGCGCGACATGGCGCGGCCCGAAACCCCCGATCGACAGATGCGGATCGTTGGCCAGGATTGCTCGCCCCGTCGCGCTGCGGGATGGGGCGATGGTCCAGCTATTGCTGCCATCGGCATCGGGCGTGCGCGGCGGGGACGGCGCGAGAAGCCCCAGATCGGCGAGCGTGACCGATGCCGGGTCCAGCCCGTCGGGAAAGCGGATGGCACGTTCGGGGCGCGGCGGCGCGATCAGCTGCTCCAGGTCCAGCCGCCCCATCGCGGCCAGTCGCGCGCGGCGCACCTCGTCCCGGACATTGCCCGGCACCAGCTCGCGCGCGGCGACCAGGTCGGTCAGCGACCAGCGCAGCGGCTTGACGCCCAGTATCGCATGTTCGACCGGCAACAGCGCCGGGTCGGCAGTCACCTGTTCGATGCGCGCGTTGATGCCCGCG